>NZ_JAKGTG010000014.1:0-107121 GCF_022324845.1 Clostridium sp. YIM B02506 | reverse complement strand
TATAAAAAAAAGCAGGGCATGTATTTCTACATACTCTACTCTTTGAGTGTATCATCTTAACTTAATGACATTGCTCTAAAAAGGTGCTCTTTTTTTCTTATAAAGAACTAGAGAGTATGTGAGTGTAGCAGAATAGCAAAAATGACATGAGTATCAACAGTACGAAAATTAATATTAAAGTTTATCTAGATTAAAATTATCAGAAATACTCCTTATTCTGTTAAACTACATATAATCTGTATAAATGAAATTTGAAAAAGGTGAGAAGCGCAACGATTGACTTTTAATTTAATATAGACGGCGACTATTATACATGTTAAGGTCAAAGATGGCTTATATTAAGAAAGGCCTAATAAATATTTTTATTTGAAATGATATAGTAGTAATACTTATATATATGTAGTCTACTTTATATTGCGAATACTATTATTATGATGTAAGAATAGGTTGCATTATATTATAAATTAAGATATTTAGTTGAGATTAGAAGGAATTTGGATAGAATTGTTGAATAAAATATGTTGGAAATATAAAGAATTTATTTAATAACCAGATAAAATCTTAAATATGGGATTGGAAACTTTAGATTATATAAGTTAACTTAAAAAATTTCTCGTGAAAATGGAGGATAGAAATGTTTTATTTGAAAGAAACGAGTATTGAATGGGCTATGAAACATTTAAGAACTTATTATGATAGTGATTTTTTTCCTAAAATTCTTGAATTTACTGCCATAATGCATGATTGGAAGTCAATTAAAGCATATATAAGTAAAATTAATTTACTCGAGTATTCAGCACATTCACCTATCATATGTTTAGCACCAAAAAAAAATAATAATTTTAGAGTAGTTCATCAATTAGATCCAATAGATTCAATTATATATACTGCTCTTATATATGAAATTGCGGATAAAGTTGAAAAATTTAGAATACCTAAAGAAAAGAAAAATGTCTATTCATATAGGATTTTACCAGATAGCAATGGATCATTGTTCGAGTCAGAAGTAGGATGGACTGATTTTACTAAAAGAACAAAAGAATTGTGTGAGGAGTATATAGATGGATATGTTATAGTAGCGGATATAACAGCTTTTTATAATCAAATATACACGTCAAATATAAAAAATTTAATTGACGAGGCTGCTAATGGAGAGTTAAATGGACATGCAAAAGTTGTTGAAAAGTTTATAAATGATTTAAATAGACAAACTGCAAGAGGTATCCCAGTTGGTCCAGCTCCAAGCATTATATTATCTGAGATTGTAATGGGAGATGTAGATAGAAAAATTTTAGAATACACAAGTGATTTTGTGAGATATGTTGATGATATGAGAATATTTTTTAAAGATAAAAAAGGTGCGATTGAAGCAATGCATGGAATTTCAAAATATTTATACTCATCACATAGATTAGTTTTTGCAAGTTCAAAAACCGAATTAGTTTCAGTACAAGATTTCCTTAATAACTATAAAGAAGATGAGGAAAATCAAGAGGAGATAGTTAAAAATTCTATTAAAACTGAGTTGTTAGATGAAAAGCTACAAATAATTTTTGAGGATATATATAAGGAATCACCATATTCATTCTTTAATAGTAGGTTGCCACATGATGCAATAAAAACATATGGGATAACAGAAGAAGAAGAAGCTGAAATTTTAGAAAATTGTTATTTTACTATTTTAAAAAGTCTTTTAGATGAAGAGAATTTAAATTATTCTTTTATCAGATATATAATAAAGAAGGCTACAAAATTTAGAGTCAGTAATTTAGTTGAGACTATTTTAGATAAATTTGATTTTTTTATGCCAGTTATAAGAGAGATAAGTATATATTTAAAAACAGTTCTTGATACGGAATTGATTATAAAGTATGAAGAGCAACTAAAAAATATTTGGTTTAGTCCGTATATTGATATAGAGTATATCAATAGATGGATTAGTTTTTTATTTCAACATGATAACTTTATTGAATTTAATAGAAATAACTTAGATTTAAAAAGTGTTAAAAGTGTAAGAGATAAAGCTATATTTGCGTATAAATTAAGAAATACAAGTTGGTTTAGAGATTATAGAGATGGTGTAGAACAGCTTGCATCTTGGGATAAAAGAGCAGTATTATATGCTTCAAGTGTATTACCATATAGTGAAATGAAAGAGTGGGTTACTTCTGTTGCATCTGCTGGTGATATTATTGATAAAGCAATAGCAGCTTATATTGTTGATAAATTTAAACCTTAGTAGGTAATAGTTTTCGGATAATTATATACAGCGATAAAATTAATAAATTACAAACAAGCTTTAAAAGAAACCATTGATTTTATAAAAATTCATTTAATTTGCTTATGAAGTTGTAGCATATTTAAACATATTAAATAAATATTATAAAAAGCTTCAATGAATATCTGGAGGGAACTTTAATGGGAGAAAATAAAATTGAAAAGGAAGCGTTATTAAAAAGTTTAGCAGAGAATGGATATAATATTGGGATTGGAGCAAAACGACACCTCAAAAGCTATGATATCTTATCTGGTGTTCCTAGATTGCTTAGTTTTATATTAATATGTATAGGTATTATTCAAATGACATCACTTTATAAAGATCAGTTTTCGAGTATAAATGATATTATCTCAGTTATTTTAATAATTGCAGGAATTATTGCATTAGTAGCAGATTTATCTTCTGAAAACAAAGAAGAATTTAATAATAAGGGTGTAATGCTAATTGAACTTTTTAATGAACTTAGAGATATATATAATCAAGTACAGAAATTAGATGACAATGATTTACTTAGTTTAGAAAAGAAAAGAATGCGTGAAATAGTAGAAATTGCTTCACAAAACTCAATAAGTAGGCAAATTTGGTTCAGTAATTGGTGGGCACACTTTGGTTTTTTTTATGAAATGCAAATTGACTGGATAAATAATGAGTTGAAATTTAAATTTTGGAGAGATAAGGTTCCAGCAACTTTAAAATTTGTATTTTTCATGATTATAGTTGGTTATATTATTAATAAAATTAGATTGGTGATATAAAGAGGGGTACTAAATGTGGTATTTATAAATAAGTAATTTTCAACACATAAGTATATAAGATATGGAAATATTTATCTTTAAGTCTAATTTAACTATACCCAACCACAAACAATCATCCACAACACCCGCAGGTGACAAACCATCACCTGCATTTTTTATACCCATAACTATCTATAAAAATTGGATATTACTATCAATAAATGGTAAAATACCAGTATACTTACACCAAAACAAAAGGAGACCTTAAATATTGAATATAAAAGAACACCTTGTACTTATAAATGGTAAAGATGAAACTAGCAATATTATATGTTATAAACTAATTGATGGAATATATCACTTTACTTTGAGAGACGGAAAACCTTGCTTATGCGACTATAATAAGCTTAAGTGGATAAAAGATCCTGCTGAATTAGATGTAGAAGCTACAAGGTTATATGAGAATAATCAGCTAATATCAGACATAGATAAGATTTTCAGATTTGATGATTATATTAGAGTTTTTTTTAAGCATAAAGAGAATAAGTTATATCCTATGTGCAATCTAACAATTGAAAAAATTTGTTTGAATAAGGCTGGTTCAAACAATTGTTTTGAGTATCTTAAAAGTTTATCACCCTTACTTAAAGTATCTAAGGATGAAGAAGATAGTTTTTTGAATAAAGAATACAATAAGATAAAAACAATTAATTCACTTAGTGTTTTAGACATCTACTTAAATCCTAGAGAATTTGAAAAGCTAGAACATGTAGGAAATACTATATTCCCTTTTGGATTTAATATTAGTCAAAAAGAAGCGACTCATAAGGCATTAACTAATCAGATAAGTATTATTGAAGGCCCACCTGGGACTGGAAAAACTCAAACCATACTTAACATTATTGGAAATGCCATAATAAATAATAAAACTGTTGCAGTAGTTTCTAATAACAACTCTGCTACGTTAAATGTATTAGAAAAGCTTGAAAAATATGGGGTAGGATTTATAGCGGCATACCTAGGCAATAAAGTAAATAAAGAGAACTTCTTCAATAACCAACCAGAGTATAATAAAGATATAGAAAACTGGCAAAAGAGTGAAGATGAACTTGAAGGGATAAAAGCTAAACTAATAAATTCTCAGAAAAAGCTTGAGGAAATGCTAGATAAACAAAATACATTAGCATCATTGAAACAAGAGCTTTCGGAATTATCCACAGAAATTGAGTATTTTAATAGTTATTATGATAATACCATGTATAATACCTCATACAGATCCATATTCAGGCATAACTCTATTAAAGTAATGTCAATATTGGTCAAATATAATGCTGACATTATAAAATATAATAAATTTTTGTTTAGACATAAGCTTAGTAATCTAGTATCTCATGGAATCTTCACTTTTGATTTTTATAATAAACCTTATGAGAATATAGTGGATCATCTTAAAAAACTCTATTATGATAAAAGAATAAAAGAATTAAATAAAGATATTGAAAGTTTAGAAAAAGAATTGGATAGATATAGTTTTAAAGATTCTATGGGAGAGTACAGTGGAAATTCAATGCTACTTCTTCAAGCTAATTTAGCTAGTAGATTTAAAAATAAAGAAAATAGAGTTAAATTCTCAAAAAATGACTTATGGAAGAACTTTGATAGCTTTATAAAGGAGTATCCAGTAATCCTAAGTACTACGCATGCTTTAAGAAGCTGTGCAAGCGAAAATTATTTATTTGATTATATAATAGTGGATGAAGCATCTCTGGTTGATATAGTTAGTGGGTCTTTGGCACTTTCTTGTGCTAAAAATGCGGTAATTGTAGGTGATTTGAAGCAGCTACCTATTGTAGTTGATAATGATTTGAAAGGTGAAACGAGTAAAATCTTCGAAAAATTTGATTTAAATAGTGCATATAGTTATAAAGATAACAGTTTGTTATCCTCAATGATTAAGCTATTTAAGGATGTTCCTAGAACTATATTAAAGGAGCATTATAGATGTCATCCTAAAATAATTGGATTTTGTAATAAGAAGTTTTATAACAATGAACTTATCATATTAACACAAGAAAATGAGGGTGATAAACCTCTTACAGTTTATAAGACAGTTAAAGGAAATCACGCTAGAGGAACCTTTAATCAAAGACAAATAGATATAATAATTGAAGAAGTTATTCCGGTCTTGGATATAGGGGAATCAAATAAATCTATTGGTATAGTAGCTCCTTTCAGAGCACAGACTGAAAAACTTCAAGCTTTATTTAACACCACTGATATTGAAGCAGATACTGTTCATAAATATCAAGGAAGAGAAAAGGAAACTATCATTTTAACTACAGTTTCTAACTATATAAATAATTTTATAGATGATCCTAAACTTATAAATGTAGCAATATCAAGAGCAGAGAATAAATTGATACTTATAGTAGCTGACAACTATACTTCAAGTAAAAATAGCAATATTGGAGATTTGATAAGATATATAAAGTATAATAACCTTGAAATCATAAATAGTGAGATTTATTCTATTTTTGATTTACTTTATAAATGCTACTCTAAGGAACTCTTAAAAGTGTTGAATAAAAGTAAAAAAGTATCGAAGTATTCTTCAGAAATTCTAATGAACAATATGATAGAAAAGATCTTAGAAAAAGATGAGTTTAAGATACTTGATAAAGTTTTACATCATCCTCTTAAGATGCTTATAAGAGATACGTCAAAATTAAATGAAGAAGAATACAGATTTGTTGTAAAAACACAATCCCATAATGACTTTGTCATATTTAACAAAATCGATAAAATGCCAGTACTAGCAGTAGAAGTTGATGGATACAAGTATCATGAAAATAACCCAGCTCAGCTAAAAAGAGATAAAATGAAGGATGAGATACTGAGAAAATATGACATACCTATATTAAGATTTTCTACTGTAGGGAGTGGGGAAGAGAAGATATTGAGTGATAAGCTTTTGTCATTAGTAAAATAGAAAAATATCTATAAAATTAGATTAATCTTATTTAACACGGGAATATAAAGATTTATTATACATTGGAGGAGCGGCATGATAGAAAAAATATGTGAAATTATTGATGATGAGTATTGTTGTGATATAGATATAACTGTAGAAGAATGGAAACAGCTATTAATTAATCCTAAAGTTTTTGATGATAAAAGCAAAGAAGCTATAAGAAAATGGTATATAGAGCCCGGATACTCAGCAAGCTGTAGTTATATAGGGAAAAAGTACAACGAGCACAGTATGAGTGCAAATGGAATTATCAATGGTTTGGCTGGGAGAGCTCAAAAAGAACTTGGAAGATTTGTTGTTAAGGGGATAGGTAACATAGCTAAAGGGACAAGATTTATTGTTGTGATGAAAAGCAAACAAGTTGATAAAAAGCCAAAGACTTGGGAGTGGACACTTAGAGAAGAACTTGTTAAAGCTATTGAAGAATTAAAAATATTTTCAGAGGATAGTTACTCAGATGATGAGCTTATTTCAGATATTACTAATAGTGATATTTCTAATAATGACTCTTGCGTTGAATATGGAGGTAAGCCTAAAGGGAAGAGAGAACTTGTGTATGTCCAAAATAAATATTTATATCCTAGAAGTAGAAATATATCAATAAATGCTTTGAATCATGCAAATTATAAGTGTGAATTTGATACTAATCATTTAACATTTACTAGGAGAAACTCGGATTTAAACTATACTGAACCTCATCATTTAATTCCAATCTCTTACCACAGTAGTTTTGATGTATCTCTTGATGTTGAAGAAAATATTGTTTCTTTATGCTGTAATTGTCACAAACAAATACATATGGGCAAGGGATTTGAAATTATACTGGAAAAGCTATATAATGAGCGAAAAAATTTATTAAAAATAGTTGGCATAAATATATCTTTAGATGAGTTGATTATGTTATATAAAAATATAAAGAGTGATAATTAAAAATAGGATTTAGAATATTATTAAGAAATAGCACTAGATTAGAGTTTTAATTAAATTTGCAGCAGCCACATCTAGTCTTTCACCTTCAGCAATTATTCCCAGGCGCAGACAACCATCCATAATACCCGCAGGTGACAACCCATCACCTGCATTTTTTATACCCACAACTATTTATACAAATTGCATACTATAACTAATCAATATGATTTAAGGAGAATAACATGAACTTTGAGTATTTGTTGAAGCAATTAAAGGCTAATATATTTCTACCTAAGGAAGATTCACCAACTAAGTTACCAGACGAAGCAGGAGCATACGTAATATGTGCTAAATGTATAGAAGATCTACCACTTAAGATGAAGGAGTTAGAGTTTTTATATATTAACGGATTACCTGTAATATATGTGGGAATAGCAGGCAGACCGACTTCAAAAGTAAAAAGTTTAAGAAAAAGAGATTACAAAAATCATTTTAATGGAAAAGCAAGAACATCAACTTTAAGAAAAAGTATAGGAGTATTGTTTGACTTAGAAAAAAGATATTTGTATAAAGAAAATAAATCCAAGTATAGCTTTATTCCAGAGCATGAAGAAAAATTGTCATTATGGATGAAGGATAATCTAGTGATGCACTATATTTCTATTGAAAACCCAATGGAGTTTGAAAAATACTTAATTAGTTTTTTTGAGGCTCCTTTGAATTTGAAGAGCAATAATAGTGAAAATAATAAAGATTTTAGAAAAGAGCTGTATAATTTGAGAAATCACACACAGATTAAATAAAAATATCACGTAATATAGCTCAGCTATAAACTTTTATATGTTTATAGCTGAATTTTTTTAACCAGAAGCCATAAGTAGTAGATATTCTCTGTCCATTGGAATATTCATTTGATAATGTTTGACAAGTATGAATTAGAATGATATGGTAAGCATATACTCAATATTAAGCATGTGCTTAATTAAGAAAGGCGGGTTATTATTTGGGAAATCGTGATAAGGAAAGGGAAAAACGACAGGGACAAATTCTACAAATAGCACTGGATCAATTTATTATGAAAGGATATTATGGAACATCTACCCGTGAAATATGTAAGATAGCTGAAGTAAGCTCTGGACTTATGTTTCATTATTTTGATTCAAAAAAAGCTTTATATGAAACCCTTATTGAAATTGGTTGTGAAAAGATGGTTTTTATGCCAGGGGAAGATCTTAGTCCATTGAAGATATTTGAGAAGAACATTCAAGATTTATTTCAGCTGATTAGGAGTAATCCATTTTCCGCAAAGATGTTTGTGTTTATGGGATATGCAGTATACAATGCTGCTCATATTTCACAAAAGGCAGGTGAGTTACTTGCGCAGCATGACATTATCAATCAGAGTGTACCTCTAATAGAAAAAGGACAAGAGTTAGGAGAAATTCGTTCAGGAAATCCTCTTGCTCTATCAATTTCATTTTGGTGCTCAATTCAAGGTATTGCAGAAGCTATAGCACTTAATCCTGATAATCCAATACCTGATGAGAAATGGATATTAGATATTCTTAAAAAGTAAAGGAGTGATAATTTTAGTGAAGAAGCAGAATATACGCAAACTAATTATATTTATAATAATAACTCTTGCAAGTGGCTGGATTGGAGTAGCCATTGACTCAGTTCTTACAGAACAGCCAGAGGGGAACTCTCTGGGCATGGGACTATGGCTGATATTACCTTTTTTGACTGGAATAATATTAAGGATAGTGTATAGAGACTGGAAGAACATAGGTCTTAAACTTAATATAAGAGATAACAAGAAATGGTATATATTATCTATAGGAATTTATCTGTTAGTAACAGCAATAACTATTGGACTAGCAAAGATCTTTAACTTAATTGAGGTGTCAAATTTCACAAAAGGTTCATTTTTATCATTTGCAATAGCTTCTGTTACTGGGGGATTACTTAAGAATATTTTTGAAGAATTTGCGTGGAGAGGTTATTTAACACCGAAACTTATTGAATTAAAACTCAATGACTGGTATATTTACGGTATTTCTGGTCTTGTATGGGCATTATGGCACGTCCCATATTATCTTGTATTTCTTCCAGATATCTATTTTGAATCAATATCAAGAGGTAATATGATTTTAATAGGATGTATATTAATGGTATGTTGGACTATTATGTATGTAGAAATATATAGGATTACAAAGTCTGTTTGGCCATGTGTGCTTATGCATACTGTTGAAGATGCAGTACCTAATGTTATGGTCATGACAGGTGGATTTGTTTCATTAACTAAAATAGGGGATATCTTATTAAATCCAATCACAGGTGTTATAGCTACAGCTATATTTATTACAACAGGACTTTTGCTTAGAAGATTCAGAATTATGAAGTATGAATAAACATGTGTAATCTTGATAATGTAAAATGTTAGATTTATATTTTAAATAGGAAACATATACTCAAATTATAAATCTATAAAATAAATAGTCTTTGAAAACTGAACAATACTGTATTGGATAAATATGATATAATTTATTCATAATTGTAAATTAAGGTGCGCTACAGACTATTTATATAATATAAACTTTACTACGGAGGTACTTATGAAAATACACTATTATTTGGGTTGGTTTAACGATGTTTTTCTAGAGAAGCTTGTCAGGTTGTTGCATGAAGATATAACTGATAGAAAATCGCTTGTTATGATTAGCGCCAATCCATTTCTTCATGAAGATGAGGAAGTTGGTGCTACTGAACGCTCGTGGCTTGATCAGGCCAACATTAAGTTTGATGAATATCATTTAATTGATTATGGTATACAGAAGGAAGAGGCACAAAAATTAATTCAAAATGCTTCGGTAATTTTCTTGTTGGGTGGAAAGACCATTGAACAGAACGGTATTTTAATTAAATATGAATTGTCGGATTTGATTAAAAAAAGCAGAGCTGTTGTGATGGGAACAAGCGCTGGTGCGATAAACATGTCCTCTAAATGGTTATGCTCTAAATACACTGGCTATGAAGGTGAAATAAGCTCTATTTACGATGGTATAGGCCTTGACGATTTTTCTGTCCTGTCTCATTGTGATCTTGAAAATAACATTACGCAGATTCAAGGAGATCTATCTCCCTTATTAGAAGAAATGAATGTTTATGCGTCGAACAAAGACTGTGCTGTACGTGTAAAGGGAGCCAAAATCGATATTTTAGGCAATGTATATTTAATTTCCAATTCAAAGATTCAGAAGTTGGATGAGACACTTTAGCTGTGGTGAATTTCTTGCACAATGTTCTTATATTATTCAAATAAAACTAAATATAAAGTTATTATGATACCGTATTGTTCAAAATGAATAGCGGTATTTTTTACTTTGCAATACAAAAAGGTTAGCTAAAAACATGAAATTAATGTGAAGTAAGTGGTTCTTTGAAAATTGAACAATACTGTATTGGATAAATGTGATAGAATTAACTTATAATTGTAAGATGATGAGGAATTAAGTTATAGAGCTAAACAGTAATTTGTTAAGAAGCTAAATAATTAAAGGTGGAATAAATAATGCTTAAAATTAAAGAAAAACTAACAATTGACTATAAAAATTTACTTGTTGAAGTAATATTTATTTCAATAATATCTATATTATTTTATAAATCTAATTTCATTAGTATTAATAAAGCTAAATATATGGCTGTTATTATATTAAGTATTGTATTAATGAATTTATATACCATTCTTTTTGAGAAAAAATATAAGTATAATATAATGACTCTAAAAGAAAATGGTAATTCATTTTGGATAGTAATTTACTATACCGTAGTATGCTTAATAGGAAATAAGTTATTGACAAATATCACCAATATATGGATTCCATATATATTAAACCTTTTATTATTATTTATAGTATTTAGAATCTGTAAAACTAAATTAAAAAACTTCAACTATAAAACAACTTTATTTTGGATAGTTGCAGTGTTAATTAGTGCTTACTTTTTATTGAATACAGGACTAAGAGGTAGGAGCAATTATCAAAATATTGTTAACTTTTTAGTATTTGTAATTGCTAATTTTATTTCTAATTATGGATTAGAAGAAGTTGTTTATAGAGGTTGTGCATTTAATGGATTGAGTAAAACAAAATTAAATTATACTCAGATTAATATTATTCAATCACTTTTATTTGCATTTAGCCATTTAGGTGGATTTGGGCATAATATAAATTCGCTCCCATACTATATATTGTTTGGTTATTTATTTGGAAAGATTTATGCAACATCTGGTTCATTAACACCTGGTATATTACTACATGGAATTTTTAATACGTATTAATATAAAGCTAAATTCTAATTCATCCATCATATTTTATTTAAAATGTATCTGTATCTTATGCAGGAGGTTAGCAAATGAGTTCTAAAACTAAATCAAGAGTTTTATTTGGAATTGGAATCGTACTATTAATGTGTTATTTAATAGGCATATTTTATTTTTATAATATTCAAGAGTATAGCCCCTATGCTTCTGCTGGGGCTGATCTTGATGCTTTAATTCACAGCGTATTATTTTTACCTCCAACTGCAATATGTCTTATATTTGCTCTTATATTACATATAAAAGCAAAGAAATACAGATAAGCAATTTGGTATATTTGCTAAGTTTTCATAATAATATATTATAAAAACATATTTGGAGTATTTGAATGAGAGAATTAGAGCAGGAATATTTTTATGAAAACTTAAAACCAGGAATTATAAAAAAGTATAATGATTTAATATCTAAACAAAAAACAGTTAACCTTTGTGAAAAAGTTGAACTAGGAACATATATAACTGCTATTATTATTAGTGTTAAAAATTATAAAGCACTAACAGGAACTATTACTGGAAATACGATAGCTGAACTTTGTGTAGCATTGTTAATAATTACTGCTGTAAATATTAACACTAAGCCAATAAAGGATAAATATAAAAAAATGAAAGAAGAGATGAGAAATAACTTAATAATAAAAGTTTGTAAATGTGAGGAATATTGTAATTGCAAAGAAGACTTTGTTAAGTTACTGAAAATGAAAAACATAGATGTATTTAAATAATCTTTATTAGCGAACCTCGCCCTTCACCCTCAGCAATTTTGCCAGTGCACAGACAACAATTTCAAAAGCAAATAGATCACACCATCCCCCACCTTTAGACTAGTATATTACTAAGTTTCATTTTTTGTGAAAGGAGGTAGTATAAATGACAGAGAGTATATTAACACGTATTTCTTTAGAAGTGGAATATAAAGCAGACTTAGATAAAGAAAGAAAAGATGAGTTTAAAAAGCAGAGCTTTATAGGAATTGATTACAAATTTATGAGAAGAGAGGCTGAAATAATTCAGCCTCTCAAATATTTTAAAAGGATTAGTCTAATTCATATTTAGTACTTTTCTTTTCATCCATTTTTGCAGAATATAGAGACACAAGATCGCCATTTTTAGTGGTGAAGATGTTTTGCTCTAATATGGCATTAGCTAATTTAACTACTTCTGATTTAGGCAGGTCAGGTTTAACATCTGAAACAGAGAAAGTTGCTTTATCTCCGCTTGCTGTTAAAAATATAAGGCTAAGAACATAATTCATTGGTATCCCTCCTTTGTAATTATTTTTTAAAATATACTAGGCTTCAGATAATATAGAAACTTCATTTAGCATAATGTTTCTAATAGGCGCATCAAGTAATGATGCAATTGCCTTAGCTACAATTAATACATTGTTTATAGGTGCATCCACCTTAACATTAGAAAAGCTCTTTTTCTTAAAAGTATCTGCTCCAGAATCATTTGTTCCTGATTTTAGTTCTATTACTAAAGAAGAGCTTTTAGGATCTTTTTTAGCTTCCGTTAATATAGTCACCTCCTTCCTATTAAAAATTGCCTATACTATATAAGTAAAACAATAAATAAAAAAGTGGCGTTTTTTCGTGAAAAAAGTTTGAATTAAGTTGAAAAAATCTAATATTTCTTTTCTCAGCACCAGTCTAATACGTTTAGTAGCTGTATAGTGGAATAACCATAAAGTCGACAAACCATAAAGTAGAATAACCATATAGTTATATTAGATAGTGGAGGCATATAATATAGAATAAATAAAAAATATAGGGGGGAAGTATTGGTGGAAGAAGATTTAAATAAGGATAAAAAAGGAGTAACAGATGGATTTGGTGGAAATAAAGATGATATTACAGTAGGGGGTACTTGGGATGATGGGGAGAAAAGCTATGGGAGAACGGTTAAAAATTTTAAAATTGATCCTGGGGAAGTTGTTAGTCGTGAACATGATGGTGAAGATAAAAAAGGAGTATTTCTTCAATTCAATAGAAAATTGAGTATGATAGACTATGATATTAAAGATGATGAGGCTGTGTTAAAAAAGACATTTAGTCTAAAGGAGTCAATTGTTGTAATGATTAATCAATTAAAGCTTGTTCATCCAAATGCCAATGCAAGATATAATTCGATAGTTGAAAAAGCAATAAAACACTACTATAAATACATTATGGAAGAAGGTGGAATCCAAGAAGATTAGTTCTTTTAAGGTTTTATGCATAAAAGGTAGTAATAGTCTTGTTTGAACTGCTCATTGTTAAGTAGACAAGGGGCAGTTCAAACGAGTAAGTGGTGTTTTTTGGTTAGCATTTCAAAATTTGTATTATGTATTTTGGAATTAATATAAAGTTAGCGATTCTTGGGAAAGTGAAGAGTATGGTAAATTTTTATTTATTATAATATCTTGAAATGGTACAATTTTGGAAGATATATTTATTTAAAGGGGAAAATAATATGCTTGAAAAGCTTAAATCCTTAAGACCGTTATTACATAAAATATTTTGGATAGACAAGTTTCAAGGAAAAGATAAATCATTGTTTACTGCTGCTAAGCTCTTTATGTATTTCTATATAATAGCAATTATAATATCTTTTTTAGATTCAGTAATTAATTTGAGTTTTGTAGGATTAGTTGAGACTGTATGTGTAGTAATTATAATTCCTATAGTTTATGGAATAGTAATGTGGATGCATAAAGCTATGAGAGGATTGTAAATTAACTAGATAAAGGCATTCAATTCAAATAAAAAATAGATTGAAGGTGTTATTAATGACTGAAGAGCAGTTTGGTAATTTTGTTGATAAATGTTATGAGGAAATGGAACAAAAGCAGGAAAAACTTTTTAATACTTATAATATAGGAATATATGATAGATACTGGTTTGATCAAGAAACCAAGACGCTTCAACTTAAAAACAATGACGAAGTCTCACTAGAATTTAATATTGTATGCATTGGGACTTGGGGACATCAAAAAAATACTTGGATGTGGGGTTGGGCTAATGCAAGCTTTACAAATGAGATAAGAGAAGATGCCATCTTACTAAAAGGATTAACGGAATACACTGGCTATGAAGTGTTTAAAAAAATAGGGTTTGAATGTGATGAAGTTATGGCGTATGAGTCAGTTGCTATGGCTGTTAACTATTTAAATGCTTTGGGTATGTACAAGATTCCAGGGGAAAAAAGTGATCTGTTTGTTGCGCTAATGGAAATAAAATAATTTATATACAGTTATGATAATACCGTATTATTCAAATGAATTTACGGTATTTTTTAGTTCTCAATTCAAAAATAGTACTTAGTATTTTAAAAATAACGTGAAGTAATAGACTCTTTGAAAATTGAATAATAAGGTAATAATAATTTTTTTAAAGTTAAAATCATGATATACTTTTTATAGAAACATACTAAATATTATTTTTTAACATGGGAGAACAAATGAAGGATATATTAAATTATGTGTTTTTAGGAACAGGAGCTTTTATTTTATTGTTTGTTATTTATTTTGTAGAAAAAAATATTTTAGGAGCTAAAAAACTTTTGATGATACAAGGAAAGATCTTTATCCCTATAGAGATAACATTTACAGCAATAAAATGGTATAAAACTAATGAAATATTTGGACCCAAAAATTATTTTGGATTATTTCTTGTTTTGAATTCTTTTATCCTTGCTCTGTTAATAATAACTGACTTTTTATCAAAAAATTTAATTATTTATTCTATGAATAATATATATTTTGATAAAAGAAATTATAAATATGTTTTAGCTATAGCAATACAAGTATGTAATTCTATTTTTTGTTCACTTGGAACAATTCTGTTTATTATAAATGATTTTATAATAAAGCTTAATTTCATGAATTAGTTATAGCATATATTTTTAGTTAATTATTTTAAAAAATTATTATATAAATATGAGGAAAACATGAGTAAAAATAAATTAAATCAGTGTAAGAACATTGATAAGACTATATATCCAAAGCAGTTTACAGGCTATTTTATAGTTAGTATTTTTATTACTGTATCATTGTTTTTTATTACATACATCCTAATTAGAAAAGCTCCCTTAGAGGATATTAAGACTAGTGATGTATTTCTTATGACCTCTTGGTTAAGTGTAGTTACACTGATTATATTTAACTATGCAATAACAATTCTATTTTTAATCAAAAAGAAAATAAAAATAGAAATTAGGGATGGAGCAATAGAATTAAAGAAGGTATTCAGTAAAAAGAAATTTGAATTTTATGAAATAGAGTCTATTAGAATAAACCAGTTAAATCTTCGATATCCACTAACTTTTGTAATAATTAAGGGGAAGAAAAAAACTAATAAATTTATTAATAGATATATAATGTTTCCTAAATCGTGGTTTTCTACTAAAGATATAAAATATTTAGTGAAAATTATAAAAAAGTATAATGATAAGGTAAGTATTGATGGAATGTGGAGTTTAAATTAATAGTATATAAGAAAAAAATAAATAGGTGTTTATACGGAACTATTTCTATTAATACAAGGAGGTAAGCAAAGTGAAGTATGTATTATTAAGTGCAGATAATAGTCCATCTGTTTATTCAGTTCCAAATGAAGTTGGGGACAACTTAAGAAAATACTGTATAGATTTTTGTGAAGAATGGCTACATGAGAGTCCACATGCAAAGAAATATCGCATAGGTGGGGCCATTCGCTATGATGAAAAGGATTTTATTATTTATTTAAATAAATGGATTTTTCCTAACATGCCTTCAATATTTATTGAAACGCTTGAATGGATTGATTCAAAAAAAGACATTCCTGAAAAGTATAAAGGTTGTGAGTGGTTCAATTTTTAGTAGTGCCTTAGAATTATTAAATTATATGGAGTCAGTGAAATTTATGCAAACTAAAAAATAATTACTATACTGAACTGGAGTTGATTAAGTTGGATAAAAAATTACATACACTGTGGGAAACTTCAAGTTATCCTTTTAACCAAGTTACAATTCATTTAGGCCATGAATATATAGATATAACTGACCTACTTTTATGTTTACAAAAAGTTTCATTATTCCTAAAACAATACTTCAATGATAGTAAAATTTATTTAAATCATGATTGGCATGAACATGATGGATTTATTAATAATTCAATGGTAATTAAATGGAATGATTATGAAAAAAGTCTACTGGATACACAGTCACTCTTTGATTCAAGAGATGGAGATGATTATGTAAGAATTACAATTTACCCAGAAAACATAGGTTTTATATTAAGATATTATATTCTAGAAGAAGATGACTTAAATATTGGGGTTTGTGGTACTTTTGATTTAACAATTGATAAAATGTATTTGAATGATTTATCTAAGTTGATTGAATCAACTGGTATGCAATATTTCACTTCATATTCTAAAGACTATTTTGATAAAAATTATTCTGGTTAAGCATATTTATTACTTCGAAAGCTGAATAATACGGCATTGGATGAATATGGTATAATTGACTTATTATTGTAAAACATTGCTAATAAATAAAGATAATGGTTAAAGGATGAGGTAAAATGTTTGAAATAGTGAAAAAAGCGATTGATGAGTTTAATCTTTACGGATTATTGCCAGGGGCACCAAGTGACGAGTTTGATAGTGAATCAAGAAAAATATTAGGAAGAATAACTATTAATAGTACTGTAGAGGAAATAGCGCAAGTCACTTGTGACGTATTTTCAAAATCGTTTAATGAAAACTTTAAACTTACAGATTTTATGATTACTGCGGAAAAAATATATAATTCAATAAAAGACAATTAAAAATATAAGCAAATTACTTTGAAGGTTAATATTAGTTAAAAATAGTGGAATACTGGGAGTCAATATAGGCAGAATTTAATGTTAAGAGGTGAAACTTTTATGTGGAGTAAAATCAAGAAACAATTAGAAGGAATTATATGTGATTCTTTAAGGGAGAGAGTAGAATTTCATTGTTCTAATTATAGAATGCATGATGGCATAGGTAGGACGTATATAACTGTAGATGGAAAAGAAGTCTATAATATGTGTACTTTAAAAAGAGACTATTACAGAACACCAGTAGAAGGCAATTATTCACAGGTAGAATTTATAGAAACGGTGTATAAGTACTTAAATACTCCAATAGAAGATTGCATGAAAACCCAAAATCCATTAGTGAAAATGCTTTTAATTTTAGACAGAAGGATAGGAAAAAGAACATTGATTAAAATGAAAGAAAGTATTGAAAATGAAGATACAATTATACAGTATTTCTACAGATTAAGATGTGATGCAGAAAAAATTCATTAGGACGGAATGTTTTTATGTTATGTAGCAAATAAGCATTTAATGGAGGGATTTAGTGGAATTAGCAAGGATATTAAGAGATAAAAATATTAAGGTAATAGAAATTCCAAAATGGGGATCTTTCTTAAGAAAACAATGGGAAGAAAATTTTGCTAATCATTTAACTTCTGATGAAAAAAAGCATATTTTCTTAAATGATTCTGGTGGATATTTATGGCATTTATTTAGCTATGAAAAAAGAGTTTGTTTAAAAGGTGAAGAAGCTAATAAAGCATTTAATAATATTCCGAAAGGTTCTTGTTATGTGTTTTATCAACGAATTAATGATGCACTAATTGTAGAGAGCGCATCTAGCTTTAATGTAGATGATTTAAATGAGGAGTCAGATATTTATATTGTGGATAAAGAGTTTAATTGGACTTATATAAAAACACATGAAGAGGGATATTTAGGACCTTATTTTAGTATGAGACATTAGCAACTTTAATAAGATTTTATTATTCCACTTTACTTCTTATATATTATACAAATAAAACTTAATATTAAGTTATGCTAATACCGTATTATTCAAATGAATAAGCGGTATTTTTTGGTTCGCAATACAAAAGTAGTACTAAGTATTGTGAATTTATTTTAAAGCAAGTGCTTCTTTTAAAATTGAATAATACGGTGTTGGGTAAATGTGATATAATTTATACATAATTGTAAAATAATGCGTATTAAGTTTTAAAAATGGCGGGGAGAGAAAATATTGAATAAGAAACTAACTTCAAAAGGTCTTAAATTATTAATTTCGTTCTTTTTTATAGTTTATTTAGCAGTTCTTGTGAACGTGATTATCTTAAAAGATGGAACTGCTTTAGTTATGGCGAAACACAGAACTCAAATACCTTTTTCACAAAAAATAACCCAAATAAATATTATTCCTTTAGTAAATACAATAGTTCCATATTTACAAGGCGGCCCCTCTATCCGTATCTCAATTGAAAACTTATTGGGTAATATTTTTGCTTTTAGTCCACTTGGCTTTTTTCTGCCTTTATTGTTTAAGAAATGTAATAGGCTTAAAAATACCTTATTAGTGTCTTTGATTATAAGTTTGCTCATGGAAGTGGTGCAATTGATATTTTCCATGGGGGCTTGTGATATAGATGATATAATCTTGAATGTTTTTGGTTCTCTTTTAGGGTTTGGAGTATATTATTTATTTGGGAATTTGTATAAAAGAAAAGTTAACATTCTTTCATGATATTCTTATATTATTCAAATAAAACTAAATATTAAGTTATTATGATACCGTATTATTCAAATGAATAAGCGGTGTATTTAATTTGCAATACAAAAATAGCATCATGTATTTTTGTATTGCGAAATAAGTGGTTCTTTTAAATTTGAATAATGTAGTGTTGGATAAATATGATATAATTGATTCATAATTGTAAAAATATTGAACAATTAAGTGATATTATAAGAAGGCAAGGTTTGTCTATACAGATAGGAGGAATATCA
Source organism: Clostridium sp. YIM B02506 (assembly GCF_022324845.1). Lineage (NCBI taxonomy): Bacteria > Bacillati > Bacillota > Clostridia > Eubacteriales > Clostridiaceae > Clostridium > Clostridium sp. YIM B02506. The sequence continues at coordinate 87,987 of NZ_JAKGTG010000014.1, read as the reverse complement.
TTGAAAATAAGTATTAATATAGGTTTAGTAACTTCACTTATAATTACAGGGTATCTTGCTATTTCAAATTTTAATCGAAGCAGAATATTATTCTGGTTATTTACAATAGCTTTTTTATTTGGTCTTATAGGTTTCATAGTTGAACTTATTAGCAAGCAAAGACTTCATAAAAGCAAATAGAACTATTTTATGTATAATTTTCTTATATATTATTCAAATAAAATTAAATATTAAGTTATTATGATACCGTGTTATTCAAATGAATAAGCGGTGTTTTTTATTTTGAAATACAAAAAAGTTAGTTCAAAACATGAATTTGTTATGAGCTAACTATACAATAATATTCTTAATTAATTAATTAAGGAGATATTGGATGTTGATTTATACTTAAAACTGACCCACCTTTAACGAGTAAAGTTGACCCACCATAATGGATAAATATGATATGATTGATTTATTATAAAATAGTGTGAAGTAAAGATATAAATATGTAAATTTTGAGCAAGGAGGAAGGGGCTATTGAGAGCAAATAAAATAATGTTGAGAATAGGTATAATGTTACTGTTTTCAATTTTAATCTGGAAGTTTATTCTTTACCTAAATAATGTGTTTTTAGGTAATGAGTACAATCGTGAAAATCATTTGCTTATTGCTTTAACAACTACAATCCTATGTCTTATTTTAATTAATTTTGCACGAAGAATTGATAAAATATCATGGAAGCAGTTTGGAATGAATGGATTAAATAATAATATAATTTCCTTTTTTGTTGGAGTCTTGATTTGGATGGTTCCTGCGGTTATAGGTCTAGCTATCTGTTTATTGACTGGTTGGTCTGAAATAACAGTAAAAACAGACTTAAATCAACTTTTATTAAGTGTATTGCTCTTATTAGTGACTGTATTTTTAATAGAAGCATTTCCAGAAGAATTAATCTTTAGGGGATATGTTTATGGTTACTTAAAAGAATTATTTCCAAACTGGATAACGATTGTTATACAATCCGTGATATTTTCATTATTCGCTTATTTTATAGGAGCGTTGTATTCTATGGATCAACTCCTATTTATACCGGGATATGGTTTTATGTTAGGCTATTTTAGAGCAAAATCAGGAAATGTATGGACACCGATAGGGTTTCATGTAGCAATAATGACTGCAACTCAAATACTAAATCCCATCCATAGGCACTTTAATGTTGATGGGATCTTCGCTATTCAATTTTTTGCTTTCAATCTATTACCCTATGTATTAGGAGCTATTGTATTAGACTACTTTTATCCAAAAAATGATTTAGTGAAATAGTTTTACTATTTCAAGGTGTTTATTATAAATATTTCTTACATAGGTAAGATTAAAACTTAAAATATGGTAATCATAAATGCCGTAATATTCAGAACTGGATTTTACGGCATTTTTATTTCGCAATACAAAAGCAGTACTAAGTATTATGAAATTATTGCGAAGTAAGTGTTCTTTGAAAATTGAACAATATAGTATTGGGATAATATGTTATAATTGACTTATAAATGTAATAAAATATTGCGTCAAGAATAATAGGGTAACATTGGCTTCAGACAAATATCCAGTATCCGCATTAAAGTATTGAATTTGAAATATGATTAATGAAATGGGGGAATATGTGTATGGACAGCAGATATAAAGATATAGTAGATAAAATAATTAAATATGGAGAAACATCTGAACTCGTTAAAGCAGAAGTTCTAATTGGATCTCAGTCAAGGCAAATTGATTGTGCTGATGAGTATTCAGATATTGATGTTATGTTATTTGTTTCAGATATTGATTTTTTTATTAATTCAGATGAATGGATTAGCTCCCTTGGAAAATACTATATATCATTTGTTGAAAAAACGGTTTCTGGAGGTATGGAAAGACGTGTTATTTTTGAAAATGCTATGGATGCAGATTTTATTTTTTTACAGGCAGATGATTTTAGCAGAATTAATGAATTATCTGAGATAGTTTCAAGATCCTATAAAATGCTTCTAGATAAAGATAATTTCACAGATATTATAAGTCGTGTGGCACAATTGGATAAATCATTTTCTATTCCATCAGAAAGCGAAATTCAGAATCTTATCAGTGAATTTTTCTTTCATGTTATATGGGCTTCCAAAAAGGTTATGAGAGGTGAGCTCTGGGCTTCAATAACATGTGTAGATGGTTATATGAAAAAATTACTTTTAAAAATGATAGAATATCACTCACATGCTTTACATGGCAAAGCTTATGATACTTGGCATAATGGCAAGTTTATTGAACGTTGGGCAGAACCGTGGGTTGTAAAAGAATTTCAAAATATTTATGCACGATTTTCTGATAAAGATATAATGAAAGCTTTATTAAATACAATGAATTTATTCCAGAAGATAGCTATTGAAACTATGGATAAATGGGATTATGAATACCCTGTGATTAGTAACAAATATGCTACTGAATGGTTTAATAATATTAAATATTAAAGCTTATAATTTGTTATGAGCTAATTAGTAATTTGTAAGCGAGAGGATAGTTCACAATTTCTATCGAATACTATGTGAAAAATTTATATTTAGTAGAGGAGGAATAAAGGAGTGAAGCATGCAGGAACACAAGCAATAAAAACTACACGATTGACATTACGGAAACTCGAACTTACTGATGCGGAAATGATGTTTAGGAATTGGACAAGTGATGAGGAAGTTACACGCTTTTTGAGGTGGGATGCACATAAAACAATTGATGATAGCAAGAAAATGATTCAAATGTGGGTTAACAAGTATCAAGCTGATTCCACTTATTACTGGGGAATGTATCTAAAAGACGGCGAAATGATTGGCTCGATTGGTATCTTGATAACTTCAGAACATGATTTTAAGGCTGAATTAGGTTACAAGATCGGTAGCTGTTGGTGGGGTCAAGGATATACTAGCGAAGCGGCAAGAGCTGTTATTGATTATATGTTTAAAAATACGGATGTTGAACGAATTGAATCATATAACTCAGTAGAAAATCCTGCTTCAGGGAAAGTTATGGAAAAGGTTGGAATGAGCAAGGAAGGCTTCTTACGACACAACTATAAAACCCGTGACGGCTTTCAAGATTGTACTTTATTCGGAATAATACGAAATGAATGGGAACAAACATAATAAACAGTTGGAGCATCTATATTGCTAAATCAATTTGGATTAATCACAGGGAAACAAAAGTAAAGATGATAGAAAAATATCTTTTATCAAACGGAATTAAAAAAACTATAGTATTGAAGCGAGCATTGGAAGGCTGTTTGCCAGTGAAAGTAAGAAGAAAAATTGAAGATATATTAAATTAGGAGTTTATAAATAAAAATGAATAGATTTCTAAATTAACGTATTATTCAAATGAATTTGAGGCATTTTTTACACGCAATAGTAATTTAGGACGAACTATATTAATACAAAGAGAGGTTACATAAATGAATGATATTAGAGAAAAAATAACCGAATTGATAAATAATTATTATGATGAAGGATTTTTTCTGGGGAATACAGAAGAGTCTTTAATTAAAGAAATTGAAATTAAACTTGGAATTATACTACCAGAAAGTTATAAGTGGTATGTAAAAACATATGGCTGTGGAGGTATAGGATTTGATATTATCGGAGTTAATAAAGAGAAAAAATTATCAGTAGTGAACAGTACAGAGAAGTATCGGAAATATGGTTTGCCTAAAGGTTTAGTAGTTATAGAGGATGTTGGAGAATGGATATATTGTTTAGATACTGATAGAATAAAAGACAATGAGTGTCCTGTTGTAACGTGGTCTATGCATGATAAAGATGGAGTTATAGAACGAAATGATAATTTTTACGAGTATTTGTTGGATAATCTCAATGAGGCTATAGATAACCTTTGATTTATAAATTCATTTAGTTAGCAACATTTCTTATATTATGAAAATAAAATTATATATGAAGATATAGAAATACCGTATTATTCAAATGAATAAGCGGTATTTTTTATTTTGTAATACAAAAAAGTTAGTTCAAAGCATGAAATTATTGAGAAGTAAGTGGTTCTTTGAAAATTGAATAATATGGTGTTGAAAAATTTGCTAATGAATTTTGGGAGTGTGTTGCATCTCAAGATAAAGATGAATTAAGAAAATATTTTTGTGAAAATGCAACTATCAGATGTTCATGGCAATTGAAAGAGGTAACTATAGATGATATGACAGCAATAACTATTTGCCATGGTTCTCCCTATAAAATAAATGAAAAGATGTTGGCAGATGATAATAAGACCATAGAAATTATGAACAGGGTAAAAACTTCAATTTGAAAGAGTAGTTTATGCAGAATTAATTTAAAATATATTTTTACATCTATACAAGTATAACCATTTGAAATCATATAACTATTATATAATTAGTTAAGTAAAAATAGTTAGATATTGTGTACTCATTATAAGTATTAGGTGGAAGGAAGGGTGCAGTAAAATGCCAAATAGTCATCTTAATTATCAAGTTGAAGCATGGGATACACTTCAACACCTTTTCAGAGTTAAAAATATTAATGACCATACATTGCATTTTGTAGCAACACTTGCGGAAAAACTTGATTTAGATCGTTTTAAACAGGCAGTAAATATTTCGGCTAAAGCATTTCCTCTTATTAGAAGTAGTTTCAATGAAAGTAAAAGTCAAGCTTATTGGCAGGATAGGGGATATACAGCAGATGATATGGTAAAGCTTGTAGTAACATCGAATACGGATAAAAATATTAATGCATTTATCTGCAAAGAAATAGATGCTCTAAATGGTCCGCAGCTTAAGATTGAGGTTATTCGAGATGACAAAAGGGATACCCTCTGTGTTTTAATTAATCATATGTTATGCGATGCTGCTGGATTTAAGGATTATCTTTATATGCTGGCTGATATTTACTCAAACATGAAAGAAAACTCAAGCTATTTTCCAACACCAATGGGCAATAGAAGGATAAGCCAAATATTAAAGGGCTTTTCAGTAGGTGACAAAGTAAAAATAATATTTAGTAAAAATGATATGTTTTCACTTGATCCAGCTAAGTTTGAACTTGAGGGGGATATTAGTAACCCGTTTATTGAGATTCGAGGGATTTCAAAAGAGCGTTTTTGTCAAATTAAAGCCTATGCCAAAAAGCATGATGCTACCGTGAATGATGTCATCCTTACAGCTTACTTAAGGGTTCTTTCTCAAATATTTGGACGTGTAATTAGTATAACTTGTACAGTAGACATGAGAAAATATCTTCCGAGTAGAAAAGCAGAAGGTATTTGTAATTTATGTACTAATCTTACTTGCGATATAGGTTCTGAGATTGGTACAGAATTTGAGCAGACTCTTGGTAAAGTAAAAAGGGCAATGGACAAAGAAAAATTAAATATTGCCTGCGTTAAAAGTATCAATTTAATGGAAAAGGTTTTTGAGATATTCCCTTATAAATTGGCAAGGGGTATCATAAAAAAGAAATTCACTAATCCATTAATTGCATTCACCAATATAGGGATACTTGATAAGACAAGGCTTAAGTTTGGGAAAGTTGAAATTACTAAAGCATATATGACTGGCTCAATTAAATATAGTCCCTATTTTCAGTTAGCTATCTCAACATTTGATGGTCAGGCAATACTTAGCGTTAATCTTTATGGAACCCAATCTGACAGAAATACAATATCGTTCTTTTTAGATAAACTTGTTCAAGAGTTAAATGAAGACTAGCTAAACGGTCCTTGTAATTGACTCTTTGAAAATTTAATGCTGTGTTGGAATATAATAAACTCATAATTAATTTCGTGACAAATAGCCATAAGATACTTAAAAAAATATCCTATGGCTACACTTATTTAACACAAATAATATTTCCCTTTGTTATTTCTGATAAAATTTTAGGAGTTAATTTAAAAACAGCGTTAGGAGTTCCAGCAGCAGCCCAAATTTCTTCGTACTGCATTAAATCTTCATCTATAAAGGTAGTAATAGGAGTTTTGTGTCCAATAGGCGGAATTCCACCAATTGCAAAACCTGTATGTTCCAAAACAAAATCTGCATCTGCTTTCCCTAATTTTTCACCAATATATTCCTTAATCGCCTTTTCATTAATTCTATTTGTACCACTTGCTATAATCAATATAGGATTTTTAGTTGTTTTACCCTGGAAAATTAATGATTTGGCTATTTGACTTATTGTACAGCCTATTGTATTTGCTGCTTCTTGTGCAGTACGGGTAGAATCTGATAGCTCTATTACATTAAGCTCAAATCCAAATTCATTTAGTACACTTTGCACTTTTTCTGCACTCTTCTTTAAGTTAGATGACATAAAAGTTCCCTCCTTTAATTGTGTTTATAATTTTTTCACATAATATAGTAAATATGTAATTACTGGTGTATAATATATTATACACATGTTCATAATAATAAACAACACTTGGAGGAATTTATATGAAGGACTTTAACTTGATAATAGGTAAAAATTTAAATAAAATAAGAAAACAAAAAAATTTGAGCCTCGATAAGGTTGCAGAACTTACTGGAGTAAGTAAAGGGATGTTAGCTCAAATAGAAAAAGGTAGTTCAAATCCAAGCGTATCTACTCTATGGAAAATCGCTACAGGACTAAATGTATCATTTTCTTATTTTATGGAAGAAGATGATATGGAGATTGTTTATATTTGTCACAATGATATTAAACCTATAGTAGAAAGTGATGAAAAAATGAGAGTGTTTCCTCTTTTTCCATATGATAACACTAGAAGATTTGAAGTATTTACTATTGAGCTTGAGGCAGGTTGTAATCATCAATCTTTGCCACATAATGAGAGGACTGAAGAGTATATTATTGTTACAAAAGGGCAGATGGAAGTAGAAATAGGAACTTCAATATACAAGTTATCACATGGAGATGCGATAAGATATTTTGCAAATAAGCCACATTGTTATAGAAATAAAACAAATGAAATAGTAAGTTTTCAACATATAATATATTATTTAAAGTAGAAGAAATAGCTTCGGAAAATTCTTATATATTGTACAGAATAAATTAAATATAAAGTTATTATGATACCGTATTATTCAAATGAATTTACGGTATTTTTTACTTTGCAATACAAAAAAGTTAGTTTAAAACCTGAAATTATTGTGAAGTAAGTGGTTGTTTGAAAAATGAATAATGGAGTGTTGGATAAATATGATATAATTAATTAATAATTGTAAAATATAGGGGTGGTATAATGGGGAAAACTAGACAAATATGGAGTCAAAAGCAAACACATGAGAAAGTAATTACTGTAATGGGGATTGTTTGTTCTATAAGTATAATAATATTGGCGGTTATGCAGATTTTAGATATATGGGAAAATGCAATAAATGTATTTGAACCATTACTAGGTGTACTAATGGTGATTCAAACCATTCAGAATTGGAAAAAAAATAAAGAAGTTGCTATATTTAGCTTATGTGTTGCAATATTTATTTTTGGTATTTCAATTTTTATATTTTTAACAAGATGAATTTATTTGAGGGATTTAAGGGAGTTAGTATCATAATACGAAATGATAATAGCTTAGATATCATATATAGAAATAAGTGTTTTTGGGGGAAATGATGAGTAAAAAAAGTAAATTAATAGCTTCAATTTTTGTAATATGTATAATTGGTATAGCAGTATACTTTCTAAGGGCTTACATAGGTGGGGATATTAATAATGTAAATCAATCTATACCACAGTCTGAAGTTTATAGTAACCAAGACATTGACGATGCTATGGATATTGTTAAGAAAAAATTTAAAAGCGAATTTAAGGGCTGTGCATTAACTGATTTATGGTATGACGAAGATATTAATATTTCTTCATCAGATGAATGGGCAAGGCAATATAATTCACATGAGGCAATAATTTTGTTATCAAATTTTCGAGTAAATTCTTCTGGTGGAGATGGTAGTCTTAATCCTAATTCTAAATATACTGATTGGCAGTGGATTTTAGTGCGTGATAAAGAAAATAGTAAGTGGACACTTAAAACATGGGGATATTAGTTTATTAAATTAAGGAGAAAAAATGAGAATAAAAAAGGTAGCTAAAGTTTCAATAATCATTATTTTTTTAGCAGGTATATTATCTATTTTTTACTTTAATAGCAAGACAATAATGTTCTCTTCAAATATGAACAGAGGTATTGATAACTATTGGAATGATAAGGTTAGTATTAAAGAAGTTAAAGACTTTGAAGTATATGGCAAGAAGTTTAAGGTGGTATTAAGCACACCTATTAATAATGAAAAATACAAATATCTTAATTGCTATGAAGAGAAAATGGATGGATTGTATTATAAGAGTTATAGAGCCGCAGAACAGGGTGGAAGTAATAGTTTATTTAGTTTCTCAACTATATTTGTAAATGATGTAGAAAACTATTTTACTATAGTATATGGATATAATAAAGACGCTGAAGTAGTTAGTTATGAAATTAAGGTTAGTGAACAAGAAAAAAGTATAGTTTCAAATGTATTAAGCAAAGAATACTTTATTGATGGATTTAAAGGTCATATTCAAGATATAGTAAAGGTTATAGGAGAAGATGGAAGCAATAAAATTAACGTTTTTGAAGATTAATCGAATGATGGGAGGAAATACATGAACACAAAAATTGATTGTCCTCGTTTAGAAACTCCACGGTTGTTATTAAGAAAATTATCATTAATTGATGCGGATGATTTATATCAAGTGTTTTCTGATGAAGAAACCACTAATTATGTACCAAGAGAGAAACATTCTGATAAGATTACTACAATCAATCATTTAGAGAACTTAATTAAAAAAATGGATGAAGGTATTTCAATTGTTTGGTCTGTTATTGATAAAGCTGACAACAGAGTAATAGGAACTGTAAATTTGTATTTTAAGGTAGATAGAGCAGCCTCATTAGGTGCAGTTATTAACAGAGAATATTGGGGCAAAGGAATTGCAACTGAAGCATTAAGGTCAGTTATTAGCTTAGGCTTTGATAAAATGAAACTCATACGAATTGAAGGAAAATGCGAATCAAATAATATTGCTTCAGAAACAATGTTAAAGAAACTAGGGATGACTTATGAAGGAACTTTACGAAATGAAGTGATAATAAAAGATATACCGAGAGATGCTAAAGTATATTCCATATTGGTGGAAGAATATAATACTTCAAGAACAAATAAATAATAATTAGTAGGGGTGAAAAAACACTGGTTATAAAGATGGAGAATGGCATATGGCAGCCAATACATTATTCAAATGAACATGCGGCATTTGAAAAATATGGTATAATTGATTCGAGTAGTTGTTGCTTACATTGTAAAAAGATTTGATAATTGGAGTGATATAACTATGGTTATTTTGATTAGTGGGGTTAGTTGTACAGGAAAAACAGTTATGGCTCAAAAATTACTTATAAAATAAACTTTTGGGAGGAATGTTGATGACTGATATAAACGTAATTATATGGCTATTTCCTATACTTTTTATTTTTCATGATTTTGAAGAAATAATTTTTATGCAATCATGGGTAAGGAAAAATAGACATTACTTATGTGAAAGATTTCCTAAATTATTAAAAAGGTTATTACCTCATTTTGATAATATTACAACATCATCTTTTGCATTGGGTGTAGCAGAAGAATTTATTTTAATTACTGTAATTACAGTTGTCTCTTATATGACAAATTGGTATATTTTATGGGTGGGAGCGTTTATAGCATTTACTTTACATTTAGTAATACATTGTTTTCAAACTTTGGTAGTAAAGATATATGTCCCAGCTATTATTACAAGCGTTATTTGTTTGCCTATATGTATTTATATTATTAATAATATGTTGAAGTTGTATCAGTTAGAAACTATTGTTTTATATTCTATTTTAGCTTTTGTGATTATGGTTATAAATTTAGTTATTCTTCACAAAGGCATGGATATATTTGACGAATGGTTATCGAAATATGAACAACAAAGCCGATGAACTCAATTCTAAATTTTAGATAGCAAGTAATTCTTATTATATAGATAAAACCAAATATAAAGTTATTATGATACCGTATTATTCAAGTGAATAAGCGGTATTTTTTACTTTGCAGTACAAAAATAGTATCATGTATTTTGACATTAGCACATAGCAAAATTATATATTTTTAGTGTTGAAAGTGAGGATAGTGTGGATATTCAACAAAAGTGTATAATTATTTGACTTTATATTATCAAAGTGATAATATTTTCATAAGTAATTAGGAGGAAGTGTTATGGAGCAAAAAGTTATAGAGTGCATTACTCACCCAATAAAATGTAAACTGTTATTAGAACTATATTCTTCTGGAAAAGCAACTGCTAAACAACTTACAGAAATATATAATGATATTCCACAAGCAACCTTATACCGCTACTTGAAGCGTATGACAAATGATGGTGTTTTAAAAGTAGTGGAGGAAAATCAGGTAAGAGGGACAATTGAAAAGACCTATGGAGTTGCCATTAATTTAGATTCTAACGGTCAGGATCTAATTGGTGAAAACTCAGGTGATGCTTATATGCAAATGTTTATGCAGTATGTCTTTGGATTTATTAAAAGATTTCAAGACTATTGTAAGAATCCGAACATAGATATATTAAAAGACAGGTCGGGTTTTTCTCTTGCACCCATCTATGCAACCGATGAAGAATTGGAATCAGCAATGGTGGAATACTCGAAAATAATTCAGCCGCTTTATAAAAATAGACCTACGGCAGATAGAAAATCACGAACTTTAGGATTAATTATTTCACCACCAGAAAATTACGATAAATAAGTTTTTTAAAGCTCCTTTACTTAGTGAATAGTAAAGGAGCTTCTTCTTGACATTATATTATCACAGTGATAATATAATCAATATAATAATAATTTAATCATTAGTTGATAAGATAAATTCTGTTAATGAAGAGGAGGAAAGCACATGAATGCAATCATTGCAGATAGGCTTACTAAAATATACCCTGGTGGAAAAAAGGCGTTGGATAATGTTAGCTTTGAACTAGGGCAAGGTGAAGTGTTCGGTTTTCTAGGCCCCAATGGGGCTGGTAAGACAACCTCAGTCAAACTTTTAAATGGTATGATATCTCCATCAGAAGGCTCTTGTCATGTTTTTGGCATAAATCCTTCGTCTAATCCAGAGAAAGTCCATGCTATCTCAGGAGTGGTTACGGAGCATGCTCAGATGTATGGCAATCTAACAGGTCAGGAGAACCTTCAATTTTATGGTACGTTATTTGGAATTTCAAAAGAAGAAAGTCGTAAGCGGGCACTCGATTTGCTAGAGAGATTGGATCTTATTAGCGCCAAAGACAAAAAGCTGAGCACATATTCTACTGGTATGCGTCAACGACTTTCCTTAGCAAGGGCAATGATCCATACACCAAAAATATTATTTTTGGATGAACCCACCTCTGGATTAGATCCTGAGAGTGCGCAAGGTGTAAATAATATGATTAAAGAATTGGCTAGCGACAAAGGAACCACAGTTTTTTTATGTACGCATCAGTTACGTTATGCTCAGGAGGTCTGCACCTCATATGGACTTATTGATGATGGGGCACTGTTAGAGGTAGGTAGCCTTGATGCTTTGCGTTGCAAGTTTTTCTCAGGTCTAAATGTTCAAATTAAAGCAAACTATTTCCCAAAAGGAATGCCTTTCAAGAAAACTGAAGGACAGTGGGCTGAAATCAATGTGCAGACGGAGGAGGAAATTCCACCGATTATTAAACACATTGTGGATGCTGGCGGCAACGTATATTCAGTTTCAGCAAATAAATTGTCTTTGGAAGAGATATACTTCTCCCTTATTGAGAAACGAAAAGAGAAAAAGGAGGTCAAATAGTTATGAATGCAATGAAATCTTTAATTCGAAAGGACATACGAGGCATCACTGCCAACAAGCAATTACTTATAGGAATGATAAGTGTTCCGATAGTGTTGACAGTTATTATACCTTCAATTTTTATTATAGTACTAAATTTTACGCCGGATTTTAGCGACTTTGATGCAATGATTCGTCTGTTGCCAGTAGACGTTCAGCCGGATAATATGAAGGGTGCGGTTATATCCCTACTTATAAACAACATTATGCCTGTTTTCTTTATAATAATTCCTATTATGGCTTCATCAATTATGGCGGCAAGTTCTTTCGTGGGGGAGAAGGAAAAGCGAACACTTGAAACTCTCTTATATTGCCCTCTTTCTCTAAAACAAATATTCAGAGCAAAAATACTTTCTTCATTTATCATGAGTGAACTGGTTTCTTTCCTATCTTTCATCATTATGACACTTGTGACTCAGATTGAAATATTTATAACAACAGGCAGCCTGATGTTACCTAATATAAGTTGGCTAATAGTGCTATTACTTATATCTCCAGCTATGTCCCTAATCTCAATTACATTGATTGTACGTGGCTCAGCCAAGGCACAAACAATGGAAGAATCCCAACAACTTGGTGCACTTTTAGTTTTGCCAGTAATTTTTCTAGTGGCTGGACAGTTTGTAGGGATTATCCTTATAAATATTTGGATTCTATTAGGCTTAGGAGTCTTTTTAGCAGCGATTGCATGGATTTTGATTAACGGTTCGTTTAAAAAAATAAGCTATGAATCAATCTTGCGTTAAATATAAGGAACAAAACAACACTATAAAACTGAGAACCAGTTTTATAGTGTTGTTTTACTCATTCAATGAAGAATTAGCGCTAACTAAGTTTATTTCTAAAGTCTCATTGCCCTAGGTTATATTTTCTATAACTTCCTTTATTAGATAAATATGATATAATTGATTTATAATTGTAAGAGAATTCAGAATTAAATTATAGAGCTAAATAGTAATTTAAATAGGGGGACAAACTATGAAACAAATCGAAAATTATAATGCTAATAAATATAATAGCGATATATATTCTGAAATTGAAAACGGAATATATGAAGTAAAAGAAGATGGTGAGATTTTATATGTAACTTCACTATCTTTTATTCAAGAGCCAGAATTTGATGAGGGAGCTAATGCAAGTAATATAACACAATATCCTTTAGAAGATATACTAGATAAATATTATTGCTATGTTTCAGATTTTTACAAAGAACTAAATACAGTTGATTCCCAAAAATGTTATCAAGAATTTGCAAGTCCTGATTTAGAGGATATTAGAAGACTACGCTTTTTAATAGGAAAACACGTATATAACAAAGAAACTGGAAGATATGTGGAACTTATTATTGAATAGGGTGGAAAGCAAATTTAAAGTTGGAGGTTAATCATGAAAAAATGGTATGATGAGGAGTACAAATTTGAAATTGAGGTGACTGGGTTTCTTCGAAGTGATCACACAGAACGATATTGCAGAAACGGGGAGGAAGTTGGAGATAAATATACCTGTACATATGGCTGTCCAACGAATTCGGATGGACAAGGTATCTGTTCCAAGGTCATGATGATTATGTTTCCAATCATGGAGGCAGTCAGAAGTGGCGGAGATTTAGAGAACATTGGTGGCAATGATAAATATAGCAAGGATATCGTATGCCCTGATGGTTGCGTCATGTTTAGGGTGACAGCTCAAAAACTTAACAATGAGAATTTTTATAAAGGGAAGTTTTTTGATTAGTTTTGAATTGGAATCCAAGTTTCAATTTTAAATATAAAAGCTCCTAAAACTTATGCGTTCATAAAAAGATTTACTGATGAAAATAATAATATTTTATAATATCGCTCTGCTATAAACTTATAAAGGGTTATGGCAGAGTTTTTTATTTACCATCAATGAGCAGATAAAAAATCAGAGAAATTTATTTATAAAGCATAGGAATATATGTTCTTCTAAATGGCAATAATAATCAAGGGAACAAATGTTCTGAATATCTAGGTACCTAATATTAAAATTATAATTAAGTTGTTTTGCTTAATTGAAATAGGAGGGTGAAATGGACTATAATAAAGTTGAAGATGCCATAATGAAAAAAGCTATGGATTACTTTAAGGATCATGCAATTAAGTTCTTTGGGATAGAAGATAAGGTAATAGCTCCAGCTGAAACTGAATTAAAAAATATTGAAATTAAAACAAATCAGATGGATTATTTATTCTATTTAGAAGATGGTACTTATCTACATTTCGAATTTCAAACTACAAATAAAAAAGATGATTTAAGTAGGTTTCTTTATTATGATGCTTCTTTATATTTCAAAAATAAAAGAAAAGTTAAAACAGTAATTATATATTCAGCCGATATTGCAAATGCCAATACATATGTAAATGCTGGTTCAGTAAAATACTCTGTTGAAGCGTTTTACATGAGCAGTTTAAATGGTGATGACAGATTAAATTATTTAAAAGAAAAAATCTTAAATGGTTCAAATTTAACTGATGAGGATATTGTAAATCTTACAATGATTCCGTTAATGAAAAGTAAAAGAGACAAAAGTACGCAAACTATTAATTGTATAGAACTAGCTGATAAGATTAAAAATAGCGAAGATAAAAGCAAATGTACAACACTTCTGTACGCATTATTTGAGAAGTTTGGAGATGAATTATCCAAGAAAAAATTTCTGGAGGTGATATCAATGACCGAAATAGGAAAAATGATATATGAGGATGGAAAATCTAAGGGTGAAGAAGAAGGACTTATTAGAGGAAAGGCTGAAGGAAAAGCTGAGGTTTTAATAAAGCAATTAGCAAAAAAATTTAAATCTATTCCTGAAGCTTACATTAATAAAATAAAGAAATTACCTGAAGCTATTATAGAAACTATAGCTACAGATATTTTTGATTTAGAAAAAGTTGAAGATATAGAGAAATATTTTGAAAGCAAATAAAATAATAAATCTTGCAGGTGGTAATTATCCGCCTGTTTTTTTTCTTTAGAAATTATACACATTATTACAGTAGAAGCTCTTTTCAGATTCATGAAATTCATTTACTAGACATGAACTCCTAAAGAATAAAAAACAAGAAAATTGAGCGCCTGCCAGTTTTTCCTCACATGCGTTTGGAAAGGCAGATGCGTGAAGGATTAGATGAGACTTGTGAAGAAGTCTCTACAGGTAGATGCGCAAAAAAAGTCGACGGCTCATAATCGCCTTGGCGACTTTTTTATACTCATTAATTATAAAGATATGACAACTAATGTATTAAATACAAAAATTAATTATTTATATAATGCGTTGAAATTTTTGGAATATTGTGATAAAATTAACTTATTAATTGGTAAGACCAATTTCTGATTATTTAAATACAAAATGATTTTTAAAATTAACAATCTGAAAAGGGTAAGGAGAGGGATAGTATGAGGATTCTATTATGTGTAAAACAGGTTCCGGATGATTCTGTTGAAATTCATTTGGACAAGGACAAGAAAAAACCTAAATTAAATGGAGTCAGTTTTGTGGCAAATGCATTTGATACATATGCATTGGAGTTAGCTGCACGTTTTGTTGAGACTCATGGAGGAACAGTTAGTGTATTGACGGTTGGAGCAGAGGATTCTATAAACACGTTAAGAAACTGTCTTGCAGTGGGAGCTAAAGAAGCCTTTTTTGTTAAAGATGATTTATATGCAGATTTAGATGCTATGGGAGCAGCTGGAGTTTTAGCTGATGCTATTCATAAAATTGAAGAAGATAAAGGTGAAAAGTTTGATTTAATTCTATGTGGAAAAGAATCTACAGATGAAATTACTGGACAAGTTGGAGCAATGCTTTCTGAAAAGTTAAGTTTAGGATATCTTAGTAGCGCTATTGAAATCGATTTAAAGGATGATGTGATGGAAATTCACCAAGAAACTGATGAAGGTTATAATTTAGTTTCTTTAGGTTTTCCAGCTGTTGTTACAGTAAGTAAACCAGATTATGATCCACGTTATCCTACTATTAAAAATAAGATGGCAAGCCGTAAAGCAGTTATCAAAACTTATAGTGCAGCTGAAATTGGAGATGTAGAGAAGTCAAAGGTACATTGTATTCAATATGTTGAACCCCTTAAGAAAGAGGCTGGCATAAAGATTCAAGAAAAAGACCCTATATTAGCAGTTAGTGCTACTATTGAGCAAATGAAAAAAGATAAAGCAATTTAATTAAGGGGGGAAGAGACGGTATGAAAGCATTATTATTTATTGAAACAGATAAAGAAAAAGTTTTGGGCGGAAGTATTGAGCTTATTAGTGCTATTAAGGAATTAGATGCAGAAGGTACAGCTATTGTGGTAAATAAGAAAGATGTTGCAGAAACTGTAGCTGATTTTGGAGTTTCAGTTACTTTTGTAGATGGAGCTTCTGACTGCGATACTTTGACAGAGATATTATCAGAAATAGTTAAAGAGCAGAATCCAGATATTGTTTTACTAGCAAATACAGCAATGGCTAAGGATATTGCACCACGTATTGCAGGACGTGTTGGTTTAGGTTGTGTAAGTGATGTAACAGGAATTAGTAAAGAAGATGGAAAAGTTATATATACTAGACCAGCTTATGGCGGTACTATTTTAGAACATATTGTGGTAGATGGCACAGCTGTAGTTACAGTTAGAAATGGAAGTTTTCCAAAGCCTGAAGCTGTTTCAAAAGCAGAGGTTATAGAGAAAACCATTGAAGTTCAAGCTGATGTTGTTAAGGCAAAGATTATTGATAGGGTAAAAGAAATTTCAGAATCTGTTAATTTAGAAGAAGCTGAAGTAATTGTTTCTGGTGGACGTGGACTTGGAAGTGAAGAAAACTTCAAACTTGTTGAAGAATTAGCACGTGTTCTTGGTGGTGTAGTAGGTGCAACAAGACCAGCAATTGAAAATGGATGGATTCCTCGTACACATCAAGTTGGACAATCAGGGAAAATAGTATCACCTAAACTTTATATTGCATGTGGTATTTCTGGAGCAACTCAACATACATCGGGTATGTCTAGCTCAAATTATATTGTTGCTATTAACAAAGATGAAGAGGCTCCAATATTTGAAATTGCAGATGTAAGCATTGTTGGAAATGTAAATGAGATTCTTCCAGTTATGATTGAAGAAATGAAAAAATTAAAAGAAAAGTAGGGATGTTTTATATAAAAAAGAAATTGTCGCACTAAAAAATGAGCTTAATGTGCACTAAAAATTGAACTTGGTGTCGCACTAAAAAATAGGGTTAATATTTTAAAATTAAATAGGGAGATGGAAAAATGTTATTTCTAAAATTCTTAATGGCAATATTACCTATTCTTTGGCTTATAATTGCGCTCAGTAAATTAAAGATGCCAGGCTATAAAGCTTGCTCTATAGCGCTTTGTATTACTATGTTTTTGGCGATCTTTTTCTGGAAACTGAGTGTAATTAATACTGTGACAGGAGTATTTGAAGGGATTCTTAATGCATTGTGGCCAATTTGCTTGGTTATTGTTGCAGCACTGTTTACTTATAATCTGATTTTACGTACAGGCGCAATGGATTCCATAAAGCAAATGCTAGCAGAAGTTTCTATAGACAAAAGGGTTTTGATATTAATTATTGGATGGGGATTCGGTAATTTTATGGAAGGTATGGCGGGGTTTGGTACAGCGGTTGCTATTCCTGCATCTATGCTGGCGGCTATTGGATTAAATCCTTTTGCAACAGTTATAGCATGTTTAGTTGCAAATACCACACCAACTGCCTTTGGATCAGTTGGAATACCACTAGTGACATTTTCAGCAGTAACTGGTGTTTCAACTACTGACTTAGCTGCAAATACAGCAGTAATTGAGGGGCTTCTTTGTTTTATCACTCCATTTATCATGGTGTGTATCATAGGTGGTGGAATTAAGGCTTTAAAAGGTTCATTTATTGTTACCTTAGTTTCAGCAGTAGCATTTACAGTGCCTGCTTATATTATGGCAACAACAGTTGGACCAGAACTACCAAACATAGTAGGTTCAATATGTTCTATGGTATTTACAATTATTGCAGCGAAGGTCTTTAACAAAAAACCTCAAGAGGAGTATTGTATTAAAGTTAGTGAGGAAAAGGAAAAAACAAGTTTATCCTTTGGGAAAGCAGTACAAGCGTGGTGTCCATTTATTTTAATATTTGTGATGTTAATTTCTACATCAACATTATTTCCGCCAATTCATGACGTAATTGCAGTATTTAAAACTAGTTTAAAGGTGTATGCAGGTCAAGGTGCAAATACATTGAATTTTAGCTGGATCAATACTCCAGGGGTTATTATCTTTGTGGCTGCAGTTATTGGTGGTTTTGTTCAGGGGGCCAAACTATCTTTGATATTTGATGTATTAGTTAGTACCTTAAAGGCAAACTGGAAAACGATTGCTACAATCTGTGCAGTTATGTCCACAGCAAAAATAATGGCATATAGTGGAATGATTTCTGATATTGCAAGTCTTTTAGTTGTGGTTACAGGAGGAGCATATCCATTGATTTCTCCATTGATTGGATCTATTGGTGGGTTTGTAACAGGATCAGGTACATCAACAAGTGTTTTATTTGGAGGATTACAAGTAGAGACAGCACAAAACCTTGGACTTTCTGGAGCTTGGATGGGAGCAGCAAATACTATGGGAGCAGGTATTGGTAAGATGATTTCTCCTCAAAGTATTGCAATCGGAGCAAGTGCAATTGGTGCAACTGGCTCAGAAAGTAAAATTTTAAGAACTGTATTTAAGTATTTTATCTGCTATATAGTTATAGCTGGTATTGTATGTTTCTTAGGAACCTTATGGCTTTAATAACTTTTAAGTGGTTTAATTGTGAGCAAAAATTTAAGTTTTTCACTAAATATATATGAAGGGAATGAGTAATATGGCTGAATATAATAAGTTAACAGAAGAGATAGTAGAAAAATTAAGGGCGGTGGCTCCAGGGCATATTTTAACAGATAGTGATATCAATGAAGATTATTCTCATGATGAGATGCCTATCTATGGAAAAAAGTCTCCTGAAGTTGTTTTTATGGCACATTCTACAGAAGAGGTTTCTGAAGTTGTAAGGATATGTAATGAAAACAAAATACCAGTAACTCCAAGAGGAGCAGGAACAGGTCTTGCTGGTGGAGCAGTTCCACTTTTAGGGGGAGTTTTAATTGACATTACAAAGATGAACAAGATACTTTCTTATGACATGGAAAATTTTGTTGTTCATGTACAAGCAGGAGTTTTATTAAATGATCTTGCAGAGGATTGTGCTAAAAAAGGATTGTTATATGCTCCAGATCCAGGTGAAAAGCTAGCTTGTCTAGGTGGAAATGTTTCAACAAATGCTGGTGGAATGAGAGCTGTTAAATATGGTGCAACTCGTGATTATGTACGTGCAATGACAGTTGTTCTTCCATCAGGAGAAATTACTCACTTTGGAGCTACAGTATCAAAAACAAGTTCAGGTTACAGTCTTTTGAATTTAATGATTGGTTCTGAAGGAACTCTTGGAATTATTACAGAGCTTACTTTAA
Organism: Clostridium sp. YIM B02506; assembly: GCF_022324845.1. Lineage (NCBI taxonomy): Bacteria > Bacillati > Bacillota > Clostridia > Eubacteriales > Clostridiaceae > Clostridium > Clostridium sp. YIM B02506. Next base: position 68,504 of record NZ_JAKGTG010000014.1, on the reverse strand, counting down.
AAATCATGACAGCACCAAAGGTAGTTGCAAGTTTAATTATTCCTTTTGAAAATTTAGATGATTGTATTTCTGCTGTTCCTAAATTCAAAATGGAACACCTAAATCCACAAGCATTAGAATTTATGGAAAGAGAAATTGTTTTATCTAGTGAAAGATATGTTGGAAAAAGCGTATTTCCACAAGTAATTGATGGTGTAACTGCAAATGCTTATTTACTTGTTACTATAGATGCTAACAATGAAGATGAATTAAATGATCTTATTGAAAAAGCAAGTGAAATAGTATTAGAAGCTGGAGCGATTGATGTTCTTGTAGCTGATACACCTGCAAAAATGAAGGATGCTTGGGCTGCGCGTTCTAGTTTCTTAGAAGCAATTATGGCAGAAACAAAATTATTAGATGAATGTGACGTTGTAGTTCCAGTAAATAAAATAGCTTCTTATCTTGCTTTTGTAAATAAAGCTGGTGAAGAGTGTGGGTTAACTATTAAGAGCTTTGGACATGCAGGGGATGGAAATCTTCACATATATCAATGTAGCAATGACTTAGAAGAATCAGAGTTTAAAGCAAGAGTTGATAAATTCTTCAAGATTATCTATGATGAAGCAACTTTATGTGGAGGACTTGTTTCAGGAGAACATGGAATTGGTAGTGGAAAGGTTAAGTATCTTGTTGACAGCGTTGGAGAATTAAACATGGAATTAATGAAGGGTATTAAAAAAGTGTTTGATCCGAATTCCATCATGAATCCGGGCAAGGTGTGTTACACATTAGATGGTATAAACTAATAAATCACAATTGATATACACATATAAAAAAAGAGAGGTAGGGAATTAATATGGATTTTAAACAAGATGAAAATCATCAACAATTACAAGAAATGTATCGTGACTTTGCAGAAAATGAGGTTAAACCAATAGCAAAAGAAATTGATGAAAGCATGCGTTTTCCAGAAGAAAATGTAGCAAAAATGGCTGAGATGGGTCTGCTTGGAATTCCATTTCCTGAAGAATATGGTGGAGCTGGAGTTGATACTTTAAGTTATATACAGTGTGTTGAAGAATTATCTAAATGTTGTGCAACAACAGGTGTTATTGTTTCAGCACATACAAGTCTTTGTGCATCACCAATTTATGCATATGGTACAGATGAGCAAAAAGAAAAGTACTTAAAACCACTTGCTACAGGTGAAAAATTAGGTGCCTTTGGACTTACAGAACCTGTTGCTGGAACTGATGCTTCTATGCAAAAGACAACAGCTGTTTTAGAAGGAGACCATTACGTATTAAATGGAAGTAAAATCTTTATTACTAATGCAGGATATGCAGATATATATATTGTTTTAGCTATGACAGATAAGAGTAAGGGAACAAAGGGAATTTCAGCATTTATCGTTGAAAAAGATTTCCCAGGTTTCTCTGTTGGAAGTCATGAAATGAAGATGGGAATACGTGCATCTTCAACATGTGAGTTATTCTTTGATAACTGTATAGTTCCAAAGGAAAATCTTTTAGGACAAGAAGGTAAAGGTTTTGGAATTGCAATGGCAACTCTTGATGGAGGACGTATTGGTATAGCTGCACAAGCTCTTGGTATTGCAGAAGGTGCAATAGAAGAGACTGTAAAATATGTTAAGGAACGTGTTCAATTTGGACGCCCTATCGCACAGTTCCAAAATACACAATTTGAACTTGCTCAAATGCGTGCAAGTACAGAAGCAGCAAAACTTTTAGTATATCAAGCTGCATGTGCTAAAGATGATCATGAAAGATATACACATTTAGCTGCAATGGCAAAATTAGTTGCATCAAGAAATGCTACTGATGTAACAAACCGCTGCTTACAATTATTTGGTGGTTATGGATACACAAGCGACTATCCAATAGAAAGAATGATGCGTGATGCAAAAATAACAGAAATTTATGAAGGAACATCAGAAGTTCAAATGATGGTTATTTCAGGATGGATGTTTAAATAAGAAGTTAATGTATGCTTATAATATTTGCAGGTGGGATTCTCTCATCTGCATTTTTACGTAGAATAAAATTTTATTAATTATAAAAGAATAAGTTGGGCAAATTAAAGGGTGAATAATATAGACACATTTAAGAGGTGAATTTGATGAGCACAAAATATAAAAATACTAAGAAGAAAATGGCATCTTTAGGTCTTAAAAAAGGTGAAAATGGAGACTATGTTTATATTGATCCCAATGATACTACTTCGGAGTTTGTACCAGTAAGAAATAGAAATAAAGAAAAGAATAAATCAAGTGAATCTTAATTGACACTAGTTTAAATTCATATTATAATGAAAAAAATTATATTGAATTTAAACTTTGCCACCGGGTAAAGATTTTAAGGTGTTCTGAAGCATTCCGTTAGGTCTTAGAAGGAATGTTATCAGGGCACCTTTTATTTTTTTGGAGGGGATTAGATGGAAAAGTCTATTTTAAAGAATTTTATTAAGTATGTTAGTTTAAACATCATGGGGATGATAGGGCTTTCTTGCTACATTTTAGCAGATACTTTTTTTGTAGCTAAGGCATTAGGAGCTACAGGTATTGCAGCACTTAATTTTTCTATTTCTATTTATAGTGTTATTCATGGTGCGGGATTAATGATTGGTATTGGAGGAGCTACGAGATATAGTATATTAAAATCACGAAACAAGGATATAAAAGCTAATATAATATTTACTACTTGCATGAAGTTAGGTGTTATTATAGGAATTATATTTGCATTAATAGGTATATTTGGGTCAACTCCCTTAGCCTTAGTTTTAGGTGCTGATGAGACTACATTACCATTAACAAAAGAATATTTGAGTACAATATTATGTTTTGCACCGTTTTTCATTATAAATAACATTGTGCTTGCTTTTGTACGTAATGATAATAATCCTAATTTATCAATGATTGCAATGCTTCTAGGGAGTTTTTCTAATATTGTTTTGGATTATGTGTTTATGTTCCCTTTTGGTATGGGAATGTTTGGAGCTGCTTTTGCAACAGGTCTTGCACCAATAATAAGTATGGGTGTACTATTAATTCATTTTATTAAGAAGAAAAATAATTTTCAGTTTATCCACAGTAAGGTAAATTTCTCTTATATTCGTGATATATTTAGCTTAGGGTTATCTACTTTTATTGTAGAGGTTTCTTCTGCTGTTGTTCTTATTACCTTTAATCTTGTTATTTTAAGACTTAGGGGAAATTTAGGAGTTGCTGCATATGGGATTGTTGCCAATATAGCTCTTGTAGGAATTTCAGTTTTTACTGGAATAGCACAAGGTGTGCAGCCTCTCATTAGTAAAGGGTATGGATTGAAAAATCATGAGTTGCTTGGAAAAGTGAAGAATTATGCTTTGATAACTTCCATTTCCTTAGCATTATTTATGTATTTATTTATGTTTTTTAATTCTGATAATATTATTGGAATTTTTAACAGTGAGAAGAATCTCGAAATAGCTCAAATTGCAAAATCAGGACTTAGAATATATTTTATAGGATTTTTCTTTGTGGGTGTTAATATAATCATGGCTATGTATTTAAGTGCTACAGAGCGTACAAGGGATGCTTTTATAATTTCTGTATCACGAGGATGTGTTATTATAGTTCCTTTAGTTATTTTATTAAGTAGAATTTGGAATATTACAGGAGTATGGTTTGCTTTTATTTTGACAGAATGTATTGTAACTGGTATAGCATTTTGTATGGTAAAATTAAAAAAGAAATCTTTAGTGTAAAAGGATTGATTATAATGATAAAGAAGCTGAAAAGTTTTGTGGAAGATTTAGCGGCTATAGAGGTTACTCCAAATGTATATAATCAGTATTCATATGAATATAAGGAAAGTTCTATAAGAAGGGATAATCTATTAATATATTTAAAGCAGATGTATGAATTAAAGCCTAAAATTATGATTGTGGGAGAAGCTCCTGGATATAGAGGCAGCCGTCTTACTGGAGTGCCTTTTACTAGTGAACATTTACTTGTAAATAATATGGATGGTTTAGATTTGTTTGGAATGGATAAAGGTTATAGGCTAGCTTATCCAAAAGAAAAGTTACTTAAAGAAGCAACGGCTACAATTATATGGAATACCCTTTTACAGTATGACATAAAGGCATTATCTTGGAACGCTTTTCCTTTTCATCCACACAAAAAAGATGATGAAGAAAGCAATAGAACCCCATTAAAAAGTGAACTTTTAATAGGTGAAAAGCCTCTTCTTCAAATGATAGAAATGTTTGAGATAAAAAAGGTAATTGCAATTGGTAATAAAGCTGAGGAAAGTCTTAATAAGATAGGCATTGATTGCTATAAGGTAAGACATCCGGCTCAAGGTGGGAAAAATGAATTTGTTGAGGGAATTAGGAAGTTTGGGGAGATGTTTGGTTAAAGTGTTGGTGACATTAAAACTTATTTTGTATTCTTTAATATAATTCACTAGGTTTAATATTCACTAAATGTCAAAGGACAGGAAGAAAAAATTCTTCCTTTATTTTTTGCTATAAAGCTAAAAGTCTGCTCCATTTAATACACATAACTGGAATAATGATGTAAAATATAGTGGACGATAATTTTGCTATATATGGGAGGGTTTATATGGACTTAATAATTCAAATACTAATACAAAATTGGTATGCAGTAGTAATAATTTTATTCTTTATAGTTTTAGGCGCATTTAAGCCAAAGATTAAAGGATTTATAGGGGAAGCTGCTGTTTCAAGTAGACTATCTAAGTTAAATCCAAATAATTATAAAGTTATAAATAATCTGATGATAAGAGTAGGAAATAAAACGACACAGATAGATCATGTAGTAGTATCTAATTATGGTATTTTTGTAATTGAGACTAAAAATTATAAAGGATGGATACTTGGGAATGAGCATGATGATTATTGGAGACAACAAATTTATAAGAGAAAAGAGAAGTTATACAATCCTATAAAACAAAACTATGGACATGTAATGGGATTAAAAGAAATTTTGAGTACATATGAGGATATAAAGTATATTCCTATAGTTACTTTTACCACAGAAGCTGACTTGAAGGTTAATACAAAATCAGAAGTTATTTATACAACAAAATTACTTAAAGCTATCGAGAAGTATATCGATACTAATATCTCTAACAAAGATAAAGAGGATATTTATAATAAGTTATTATCTCTAAATATTGATAGTAAAGATAATAGAAAAACTCATGTACAAGCTATACATAATAATGTGAAAGAGAAAAATAATAAAATTAGTAATGATATATGCCCTAGATGTGGTGGAAACTTAGTCACTAGAAAGGGCAAATACGGGAGCTTTAAAGGATGTAGTAATTTTCCCAAGTGCAGATTTACTGCTACATAAATTATTATGAGGGGGAAAATAGATGAGGGCTATAAAAAATAAGAATAATGAATTAGTAATAACTAATTATAGAGATATGGATGAACAGGAAATTTTTGATGAGATTTTTAATATTTTAAAAAACAATTCAGCTATTTATATTGGAAATAAAATAATAGGTCCCTCAGAAGATATTTATAAATGTAAGTTTATAAATGAAGAATTTATTTTAGTTTATGATATAGATTATGGTGTATTTATAAATAGTTCATCAGAAGTAATCATAGAAAAATTACAAGAAATATTGAATAGTTATTAATAGATAAAAGGTTAATAAGTATGTTTATAAATGCTATAATTAGGGCAATTGCAGGTATGTAAAATACTTTTGACATGTGAAAATAAGCCAGTGTAAAGCACTTTTGATTGTGATAATTTATTTAAGATCTTAGACTGAAGTTGCAGGAGGACCTTTTATGGAGATTGGAAAACAAATAAAAAAATATAGAAATGAGATTGGGATTTCTCAGGATGAATTAGCTGAAAAGATTTTTGTATCTCGACAAACAATTTCAAGTTGGGAAAATAGTAAGAGTTATCCTGATCTTAGAAGTTTATTATTACTAGGTTCTCTTTTTGATGTCTCTCTTGACAATTTAATCAAAGGAGATCTTGAAAAAATGAAAGAAAAGGTAAAGGAAGAAGACATTAAAAGATTTAAAAGTGAGGGGAGTATTTTTACTATCCTCATGGTAGTTTTGATTTTAACTCCAGTTCCATTAGCAATGCTTTGGAATTTCGTTGGTTTAGGAATATATGGAGTGATTTTTATTATAACTATGTACTATGCCCTTAGAGTAGAAAAACTAAAAAAGAATTTTGACATTCAGACTTATAGAGAGATTCTTTACTTTGAAGAAGGTAAAAGTATGGATGAAATTGAAAAGAATCAAGAATACGGGAAACGCCCATATCAAAAGTTTTTGTCAGCAGTAGGGGCAGGGTTGATTACTCTTGTTGTTGGAGTTGTTATAGCTATAGTTATTCGTGTATTGTAATAATATTAAAAAGGGGATATTTATGAATAAGAAAAAGTGGACTTTTATGGTCATTATAATGGGTTTAGCGCTTCTGTTTTATTATATTAACACAAAACCTAATTATAAAATTTCAAGGGGAAATGTTAAGGATATATATTGCAAGTATTCTGATAAAAATGGATATTATTCTATTAAAGTTAGTGATTCAGATAAAGAGATGATAATGGATGAAGTAAGTAAAATGAGAAAAAAGAGTGTAAGTGGAGACATAGTTACTCTAAATTATAGTTTTGTTATTGAACTTACGAGTGGGGAAACTTTATCTTTCCATGCAAATACAAAAAATATCATAAAGTTATATTCCAAAGATGGAAAGTCTATTTTAAATATAAAAGCTCCTAAAACTTATGAGTTTATAAAAAGATTTACTGATGAAAATAATATTGAGAGATATTGAAGAATCTAAAGTTGTCTGGAAATAATAATATCTATAGTATCACTCTGCTATAAACAGATAAAAGTTTATGGCAGAGTTTTTTTATTATTTAGGAAAATAGGCATAAAGAATCTAATGAAACTTCATAAATAAATGTTATATTTTATCAATTTTTAGAAATACTAAATATATAATTTTCTATGGGAGGCGATTTTTTGAAACGTAGGAAAGATTTTGTAGGAATGATGGTTTTTGATGTTGGGGGAAAGAAAATAGGAACTGTAACAGATATATATATAGATTTTTATAAGGGAATAGTTAAGGGTTTTAAGATTTCGGCTTTTAGTTTATTTAAGAAAAAGCAGTTTATAGCTGTTGAGGATATTTTATCTTTAAATGAGGTTATAGTAACAGCTAAAACAACCTCTGAAGAAGGCATAGCTTTTTTAGATATTAAGGACATGGAGGTAATAAGTAACGAGGGAAATATTTTAGGTGTAGTTGAGGATGTTCTTATTAATTTATTGAATTATTCAATTAAGGGTATGATTGTTGCCTCAGGGATTTTTGATAAAATATATAAGGGGAAAAGAGTTTTGCTTATAAATAATAGCATACTTGGTGAAAAAGAAATATTATATTATGAGGATCAAAGGATATCCTTTAAGTCTCTTCCACACAATTTGGTGATGTCTAATGAATAGAAGTTATGTGATGAAGTGGGGCAAAAGAATTGGAATATTACTTTTATTATTAGCTATTATATTCATAATAAACAAAAGCTCTATTATAAGAGAGATAGTAGGTGTGGTTTTTACATCCTTTATTATAGCCTATAGTTTAAAACCTGTTAAAAATTCTATAGTAAGTAAATTTAAGTTTAACGAGAGATTAGTTTCTGCTTTATTAGTAGTTGCTATATTAGGGACTGTAGTTTTAACCTTTGCTTTATTAATACCAACATTATTTAAGGAAACTTTGGATATAGAAAATATTTTAAATGGATTTACTGAATTAATAGACTCTGTTCTTAATAAACTTAGAAGTTATAATATAGGTGTTGTGGATGTGATTTATGAGCAGACTAGCGAAAAATTAAATGTTTGGCTTATTGATACTTCTTATAGATTTTTTGATACCCTTATAGCTTTGTGGGAGAATATGATATCCTTGGCTATAATTCCTGTTGTAACTTATTATTTTCTAGCGGATGGGAAAACTCTTGGCAGCAAGCTTTTATTGGTTCTTCCAACTGAAAAAAGAAGTGTTGTTAAACTTATTGGTAAGGATATTGATAAACTTTTAGGTAAATATATATTTTCTCAGCTTCTATTGTCACTTATTATAATAGTTTTAACCTTTATAGGTTTACTTGTAATAGGGATTAAATTTCCTTTATGGCTCTCTATTTTAAATGGAATATTTAATATAATTCCTTACTTTGGCCCTATAATAGGGCTAGTTCCAGCTCTTTTAATAGCTTTTTTAACTTCTCCATCTAAGGCTATTGCAGTTGCGATATTATATTTTGTAATACAACAGTTAGAAGGGGATCTTATAGCTCCTAAGGTTACAGGAGAATCTATTAGTATGCATCCTATTTGCATTATATTATTGCTTTTAATAGGTGAAAAATTAGGAGGAATATTTGGGATGGTTTTGGCCGTTCCTATAGGTGTTATGATTAAGGTTATATATGAGGATATAAATTATTATTTATTTTAGAGATATTAGTTATGACTAAAGGTGATAAATATTGACAAAGTTATTGGCGTATCCTATAATTCAAATATATATTTGTGTTTGGCTGTGAAGAGAATGAGTAGATTTAATTAATGTATCTAGAGAGGAAGTGGATTTGGTGAAAACTTCTTACATATTAAATTGAAGCTGTCTTGGAGCTGATTTTCTTGAGTGATGCTATTATTATAGCATAATTAGGGTGGTACCGCGGAAGTTATGTCTTTCGTCCCTTGTTTAGGGATGAAGGGCTTTTTATTTTAATTTTTTTTATTGTTGGAGGTAAAATATATGAAATTCATGGGAGCAAATGAGCTTAGAGAAGCATATTTAAGTTTTTTTGAAGGTAAAGAACATTTAAGGCTTGAGAGTTTTTCTCTTGTACCTAAAAATGATAAGAGTTTATTATTAATTAATGCAGGTATGGCGCCATTAAAGCCTTATTTTACAGGACTTCAAGAGCCACCTAAAAACAGAGTAACAACCTGTCAAAAGTGTATAAGAACTGGTGATATTGAAAACGTAGGAAAAACTTCAAGACATGGTACTTTCTTTGAGATGCTTGGAAACTTTTCTTTTGGAGATTATTTTAAGGAAGAGATTATTCCATGGGCTTGGGAATTTATAACTGAAACTTTACAAATTCCTAAAGATAAGCTTTATGTAACTATATATTTAGAAGATGACGAAGCTTTTGATATTTGGACTTCAAAAACAGATGTAGATCCAAGTAGAATTTTTAGATTAGGTAAGGATGATAACTTCTGGGAAATTGGAGTTGGACCTTGTGGACCTTGTACAGAAATTCACTTTGACAGAGGAGAAGGTAAGGTTCAGACTGTTGAAGAATTCCTAAAGGCTGCTGATGATGATAGAATAGTTGAGTTCTGGAACCTTGTGTTTACTCAATTTGATAAGGATGAACAAGGAGTTTACAACAAACTTGCAAAACCTAATATAGATACTGGAATGGGTCTTGAAAGAATAGCTACAATAATGCAAGGGGTAAATAATATTTTTGAAATAGATACAGTAAGAAGCATACTTAACAAGGTATGTGAGGTTACAAATTCAAAATACGGTGAGGACCCTAACAAAGATATATCTTTAAGAATAATTACTGACCATCTTAAGAGTGTTGCTATCTTAATTTCTGATGGAGTTTTACCTTCAAATGAAGGAAGAGGTTATGTTTTAAGAAGATTATTAAGAAGAGCTGCAAGACATGGAAGATTGTTAGGAGCTAAGGATATCTTCCTTATAGATATAGTTGATGTTGTTATTGAGAACTATGGAAAAGCTTATTCTAATTTAGTTGAAAAGAAAGATTATATAAAGAAAATCATTTTATTAGAAGAGCAAAGATTTAATGAAACTATAGATTCTGGTATGGATATATTAAAGTCTTATATAGAAGAAATGGAGAAGGCTTCTGAAACTGTATTAGTTGGAGAAAAAGCTTTCAAATTATATGATACTTTTGGATTCCCACTAGAACTTACTATGGAAATATTAGAGGAAAAAGGTTTATCTTTAGATTTAGAAGGTTTTAATAAGTCTATGGAGCATCAAAGAACATCTGCTAGAGAAGCAAGAGGGGAAAGTACTTACATGGGTACTGATGATAAACCTATCAATAAATTAGATGCTTATATAGAAACTGAATTCTTAGGATATTCAAAACTTGAACTTAAATCAGAAGTGGTTGCATTAGCTGATAGTAGTGATTTAAAAGAAAAGTTATCTGAAGGAGATAAAGGTTATATAGTTACTTCTAACACTCCATTTTATGCTGAAATGGGAGGTCAAGTAGGAGACACTGGTGTTATTTATAATGATAATTTTAAGGCAGAAGTTTATGACACTAAGAAAAATGTTTCTGGAAAGACAATCCACTATGTTACTGTAGTTCAAGGTGAAGTTTCAGTTAATGAAGAAGTAACACTTAAGGTAGATAGAGTAAGAAGAAGCAGCATAGGTAAAAATCATACTGCAACTCATATGCTTCATGAAGCTTTAAGAGAAATACTAGGAGAGCATGTATCTCAATCTGGATCTTATGTTGATGCTGAAAGATTAAGATTTGACTTTACACACTTCCAAGGATTAACTAGAGAAGAGCTTGACAAGGTTGAGGATTTAGTTAATGAAAAAATAATGGAAGTATTTGATGTTGATACTGATGTTATGACTATGGATGAAGCAAAATCTTCTGGAGCTATGGCTTTATTTGATGATAAATATGGTGATAAGGTTAGAGTGGTTTCTGTTGGGGAATTCTCAAAGGAACTATGTGGAGGAACCCATGTTAGAAATTCAGGAGAGATTGGATTATTTAAAATAGTTTCTGAAGCTGGTGTTGCAGCTGGAGTAAGAAGAATAGAGGCTTTAACTGGATTTAATGCTTTAAGATATATGGAAGAAAAACAAAATCTATTAAAAGAAGCTTGTGGAATATTAAAATGCAGCGAAAAAGAAGTAATTAAAAAAATTAATACAACAACTCAAGAGCTTAAGGAAAAGGACAAAGAAATTCAAGAGCTAAAGAGTAAATTAGTTTCTGGAATTGAAGATGAAATATTAGGAGCTAAAAAAGTAATAAACGAGGTAGAAGTTGTTGCTTATGTAGTTTCAGATGTTGATGCGAATTCTTTAAGAGATCTTGCTGATAAGGTAAGAAATAAATTAGACCTTGGTGTAGTTGTTTTAGGTAGCGTTTTAGGAGATAAGGTTAACTTTGTATCTATGGCTACTAAAAATGCATTACCAAAAGGAGTACACTGTGGTAAAATCATTAAAGAAGTTGCTACTGTAGCTGGCGGTGGCGGTGGTGGAAGACCAGATATGGCGCAGGCTGGTGGTAAAGATCCGCTAAAAGTTAATGAAGCTATTGCCAAATCATATGAAGTGATTGAAAATTTGGTAAAATAGTGTACATTTTTAATATATTAAGTTATAATAAACTTAGATAATGGGTATATTTATTAATATGTTAATGTAATATTGTGCGAAGGGATGGTGAAGCTGCCTTTTAGCAGCGAATTATGAACGACAATATACAAAATACTATGATGTTTGATAGAAATAGAGATAAAAAAGATTTAACAAAGGCAATGCTGACAGAAGTTTATGATTCACTTATTGAGAAAGGATATAATCCTGTGAATCAATTAGTAGGCTACTTGATTTCCGGAGATCCAACATATATTACTAACTACAATGGAGCTAGAGCTCTAGTGAGAAAACTAGAAAGAGATGAGATTCTAGAAGAAGTAATAAAATCCTATCTAGGAATAGAGTAAAGAGTGCCTTCGGGTGCTCTTTATTGTTAATTGAGTGTTAATTGAGGAGTATATATAATGCGTATTTTAGGTTTAGATTTAGGCACTAAAACTATAGGAGTTGCTGTAAGCGATCCTTTAGGGTTTACTGCACAAGGAATTACTACTGTAAAAAGGAAGAATTTTAATAGCGATATCGAAGAAATAAAAAGGATATATGATGAGTATTCTGTACAAACTATAGTGATAGGACTACCAAAAAATATGAATGGAACTATAGGAGAAGCAGGAGAGAGAACATATAAATTTTGCGAAAAGTTAAAGGCTGCTTTTAATCCTGAAATTGTGTATTGGGATGAAAGACTTACAACTGTGGCTGCTCATAGAGCTATGTTAGAAGCGGACTTATCAAGAGAAAAAAGAAAAAAAATAGTGGATAAAATAGCTGCAACCTTTATCTTACAGGGCTATTTAGATAGAAAATCTAGATAGGGTTAAGGCTTAATATATAATTTTAAAATATTTAAAGGAGTGTTTTTATGGAAAACGAAGTTGATAAAATTACCTTATTAGATGAGGACGGAGAAGAAAAAGAATTTGATGTTGTGACAAAACTTGATATTGAAGAAAATGAATATGTAATAGTTATTCCTTCAGATGGGGATGAAGAAGAAGCTGTTGCGTTAAAAATTGTTAAAGATGAAGATGGAAACGAGGTTCTTGTAAGCATAGAAGACGAAAATGAATTTGAGATGGTTGCAGAAGCTTATGAAACGTTATTTAGTGAGTAATTTATAGAAGAGAGGGTAATTTTATGCCATATTTAAATGAGGAAGAAGTAAATTCTTTAAAGGAAGATTTTAAGAAAAAAGGGTATAAGCTGACACCTCAAAGAAGAGCGATTGTAAACTCTATAATCAAAAATGAGGGTAAGCATTTAACTGCTGAGGAAATTTATGATGAGGTAAAGAGAGATTGTCCAGAGATCGGGCTAGCTACGGTTTATAGAACCATACTTTTACTTGAAGATTTAGGTATAATATATAAATTGGATTTAGATGATGGTTGTGCTAGATTCGAATTAGCTCATGAGGGCGAAAATCATAGACATCACCACTTAGTATGTAACGTTTGTGGTGGGGTTATAGAAGTGGAAGACGATTTATTAGATGAAATTGAACAAAAGATTCAAAATTCTTATAACTTTGCGATAACGGATCACTCAGTTAAGTTTTTTGGAGTTTGTGATAAATGTAGAGACAAATAAATAAAGGTATCCTCTCGATTGAGATGACATCCTTTGTAGACACCTATAAGAAGGAGGGGAAATATGAAAAGAGAAAAAGCAAAGGTTAAAATAATTCCTCTTGGGGGAATTAGTGAGATCGGGAAAAACATTACTGCTATTGAATTTAAAGATGATATCGTAGTAATAGATTGCGGAATGAAGTTTCCAGATGAAGATATGTTTGGAATAGACGTTGTAATTCCAGATGTATCATACCTACAGAAGAACGCTGATAAGGTTAGAGGAATATTCTTAACTCATGGTCATGAAGATCATATAGGAGCATTACCTTATGTCTTAAAGCAATTAAATGTTCCTGTGTATGGAACTAAACTTACCTTAGGGTTAGTTGAAACAAAATTAAAAGAGCACGGTTTATTAAGTTCAGTTGAACTTATAAGAGTAAAACCAAGAGAGGTTGTGAAACTTAATGCTGTGTCTGTGGAGTTTATAAAGATAAATCACTCCATTGCAGATGCATGTGCAATAGCAATTCACACCCCTATTGGAGCAGTACTTCACACTGGTGATTTTAAGATAGACTATACTCCTATTGATAATGAACCAACTGATTTTTCAAGACTAGCTGAGCTTGGAAGAAAAGGAGTACTTGTAATGCTTGCTGACTCTACTAATGTTGAAAGACCAGGTTATACCTTGTCTGAAAGAGTGGTTGGTGAGAACTTTATTAATTTTTTTGGAAAAGCTAAAGGCAGAATAATAGTTGCAACATTTGCATCCAATGTTCACAGAATACAGCAAATTATAACTGCGGCTCAAATATATGGCAGAAAAGTAGCTGTTTCAGGTAGAAGTATGGAGAATGTTGTTCAAGTTGCTGTAGAGCTTGGATATATAGAATTTAATAAGGATGTATTAATAAGCGTTGACGATATTAATAAGTATCCTAATGATAAGGTTGTTGTAATAACTACAGGCAGCCAAGGTGAGCCTATGTCAGCTCTTGCTAGAATGGCAAGTTCTGATCATAAGAAACTTAATGTTATTGAAGGGGATACTGTTATAATATCAGCTTCACCAATTCCAGGTAATGAAAAGTTGGTTTCTAGAGTTATAAATCTTTTATTTAAAAAAGGTGCAGATGTTATTTATGAAGCGTTAGCTGATGTTCACGTATCAGGTCATGCTTTCCAAGAAGAACTTAAACTTATGCATACTTTAGTTAAACCAAGAAACTTCATACCTGTGCATGGAGAGTTTAGACACTTAAAACAACATGGAGAACTAGCTATGAAGTTAGGACTTCCTGAGAAGAATATCCATATTCCTGAAAATGGGGAAGTTATAGAGGTTACAAGAGATTCTATAAGAAAAAATGGAACAGTAACTTCAGGACAAATTTTTGTTGATGGACTTGGTGTTGGAGATGTTGGAAATATTGTTTTAAGAGACAGAAAACATCTATCACAAGATGGAATACTTACTGTTGTAGTTACTATTGAAAAAGAATCTAGTACTGTTATAGCTGGTCCTGATATAATTTCTAGAGGATTTGTATATGTTAGAGAATCTGAAAGACTTATGGATGATGCTAGAGAGATAGTTAAAAAGGTACTAAGAAACTGTGAAGAGAAAAAGATAACTGATTGGGCTACAATGAAAACAAATATTAAGGATGAATTAAGAAATTTCTTATATGAAAAAACTAAGAGAAGACCTATGATTCTTCCTATAATAATGGAAATATAGATTTAGGAGAAATTTATGGCAAACATTAATGATAAGGTAAATGAATTAGCTAAAGCCTTAAAAGAAGATTCTCAAGTTGTGGCCTATAGAGAGGCTACAGAAAAAATAAATGGTAACCCAGAAGCTAAAAAGATGGTTGAAGATTTTAGAAAGATTCAATTTAAAGCATATAGTGAGCAAGTGCAAACTGGAACTGTTTCAGCAGAGACTCAAGAAGAAATGAGAAACTTTGGAACTATTATGACTTTAAATCCAGAAGTTTCAAATTACATTTCATCTGAAGCTAGCTTCGCTGTTATGTGGGATGGTATTTTAAAAACTTTAAATGAGGCAATAGGTGTAAATATTATTGCACCTTCTCAAGAATAAAGTTTGACTTTTTCTCACTATAAGATTAGAATGTAGTATAGACATGAAATTGGATACGTAAGTATCCAATTTTATTTTGCAAATTGTTTGGAGGAATAAATAATGAACTTAACTGTAAGAGAAGATATAAGAAATATAGCAATTATTGCCCATGTTGACCATGGTAAGACAACATTGGTAGACGCACTATTAAAACAAAGTAATATATTCAGAACTAACGAAAGAGTAGAAGAAAGAGTAATGGACTCTAATGACCTAGAAAAAGAAAGAGGAATAACAATTCTTTCTAAAAATACTGCTGTTATACATAATGGTATAAAGATCAACATTATAGATACACCAGGCCATGCTGACTTTGGTGGAGAAGTTGAACGTGTTCTTAAAATGGTAGACTCTGTTCTGCTTGTAGTAGATTCTTATGAAGGTCCAATGCCACAAACTAAATTCGTTTTAAGAAAAGCACTTGAACTTGGATTAAAACCTATAGTTGTAATAA
Organism: Clostridium sp. YIM B02506; assembly: GCF_022324845.1. NCBI lineage: Bacteria > Bacillati > Bacillota > Clostridia > Eubacteriales > Clostridiaceae > Clostridium > Clostridium sp. YIM B02506. The sequence continues at coordinate 52,797 of NZ_JAKGTG010000014.1, read as the reverse complement.
ACAAAATTGATAAACCTAATGCTAGACCAGAAGAAGTTATAGACGAAGTTTTTGACTTATTCTTAGAACTTGGTGCTGAAGATGAGCAATTAGATTTCCCTATAGTTTATGCATCAGCAAGAGAAGGTATAGCAAAACTTGAGATAGATGAAGAATCAAGTAACATGGAACCTTTATTTAATACTATAGTTGAAAGAGTAGATGCTCCTAAAGGATATCCAGAAGAACCACTTCAAATGCTTATAACTACATTAGATACTAGTGAGTATGTAGGTAAAATAGCTATTGGTAAAATAGTTCGTGGAACTATAAAGAAAAACCAAAACTTATCAATAGTTAGAAAAGATGGAAGTACAACTAACTTTAAAGCTTCTAATATCTATACCTATGAAGGACTTAAAAGAGTGGATGCTGATACTGCTTCAATTGGAGATATAATCGCTGTTTCAGGTATTGGTGATGCTAATATAGGTGAAACTATAGCAGATTCTGCTAATCCAGAAGCACTACCATTTGTTGATATAGACGAGCCTACTTTAAGCATGAACTTTATGGTTAATGACTCACCATTTGCAGGTAAAGAAGGAGACTTTATAACTTCAAGACATTTAAGAGACAGATTATTTAAAGAACTTGAAACAAACGTAAGTTTAAAAGTTGTAGAAATTACTCCAGACTGTTTCGAAGTATCTGGTAGAGGAGAACTTCACTTATCAATATTAATCGAAACTATGAGAAGAGAAGGATATGAGCTACAAGTTTCTAAAGCTAATGTTATATTTAAAATTGAAAATGGTAAGAAGCTTGAGCCAATAGAATATTTAACTATAGATGTTCCAGAAGAATTTATGGGACCTGTTATGGAAAAATTAGGACCAAGAAAAGCAGAAATGGTTAATATGACATCTGCTCAAAATGGTTATACAAGATTAGAATTTAATATCCCAGCTAGAGGACTTATAGGATTTAGAAATGAATTCTTAACTGATACTAAAGGTAATGGTATAATGAACCACGTATTCCACGGATATGAGCCATTTAAGGGTGAAATTCCAGGAAGAAGCAGAGGATCAATAGTTGCTTTTGAATCAGGTGAAGCTATAACTTATGGATTATACAATGCTCAAGAAAGAGGTACCTTATTTATAGGTGCTGGAGTTGATGTATATGAAGGAATGATAGTTGGAGAATCTTCAAGAGCTGATGATTTAGATGTTAATGTATGTAAGAGAAAGCAATTAACAAATACTAGATCTTCAGGTTCAGATGATGCTTTAAAATTAACAACTCCTAGAGCGATGTCTCTTGAACAATCTTTAGAGTTCATCAATAGCGATGAATTAGTAGAGGTTACTCCTGAAAACATAAGAATGAGAAAAAGAGTTTTAAATAGCGGAGAAAGAAAAAGAACAACATCAAGAAATAAAAAATAATTAATAGCCTTAGGGCTTTTAATTATATTAAGAGTAAATTTACCTTTAAAGGTTGGAGGGAAAATGAGCGGAATTACTTATGATTATATGGAAAGCTATATAAGAGGACTTATTCCTGAAAATATTGGAATCTTAAAGGAACTCGAAGATTATGCAAAAGAAAATAAAGTTCCAATAGTTCAAAAAGAAACTGCAAAGTTTTTAGAGTTCATGGTAAGTTTTCAAAAGCCTTTAAAAATTTTAGAGTTAGGTACAGCTATAGGATATTCTGCAATAATGATGTATGAGGCAAGTGGAAAGCTTGCTCATATAACTACCATAGAAAGAAGCGAAGAGATGATAACTATGGCAGAAGAGAATATTAAAAGATTTTCTTTAGAGGATAATATAAAAATTCTAAAAGGTGACTGTTTAGAAATTTTAGAAAGCTTAGATGAAGAGTATGATATGATTTTTATGGATGCTGGAAAAGGACATTATAATCATTTTTTACCTCACTGTTTAAGACTTCTTAAACAAGATGGAATTATTATTGCAGATAATGTACTTTTTAGAGGAATGGTTGCTTCTAGAGATTTACTTCAAAGAAGAAAAATAACTATAGTAAAAAGAATGAAAACATATTTAGACTTAGTATCAAAAGATGAAAGCTTAATCACCTCTGTTATACCAATGGGTGATGGGATAGCTATAACTAAAAGGAGGTAGGGTTATGAGGATACCAGAACTACTAGCACCAGCAGGTAGTTTAGAGAAGTTGAAAACAGCCATAGATTACGGTGCTGATGCAGTTTATTTAGGTGGGAATAAGCTTAATTTAAGAGCTTTTGCTGATAATTTTACAAATGAACAAATAAAAGAAGGGGTAGAATATGCTCATAAAAGAGGGAAAAAAGTCTATATGACTTTAAACGTAATTCCTCATAATGGAGATTTATATGGTTTAGAGGATTATCTAAAAGAAATATATTCTCTTGAAGTAGATGCTATAATAGTAGCAGACCCTGGTATAATAGCTACTGCTAGAGAAGTTGTTCCTGAGCTAGAGATACACTTAAGTACTCAAGCTAATAATACTAACTGGAGATCAGCTAAATTTTGGTATGATCAAGGGGTTAAAAGAATAGTTCTTGCAAGAGAGCTTACTATGAAAGAAATTAATGATGTAAGAGAAAACCTTCCTGAAGAATGTGAGATAGAAGCATTTATTCATGGTTCTATGTGTATGAGCTATTCTGGAAGATGTGTAATGTCTAATTACATGACAGGAAGAGATTCTAATAGAGGGGCTTGTGCGCAGCCTTGCAGATATAAGTATTATTTAGTTGAAGAGAAAAGACCAGGAGAATACTTCCCTATAATTGAAGATGATAAGGGAAGTTACATAATGAATTCTAAAGATCTATGTATGATTGAACATATTCCAGAACTGATGGAAAGTGGAATATATTCATTTAAAATAGAAGGAAGAATGAAAAGCTCCTACTATGTAGCAGCTATAGTTAAGTCTTATAGACAGGCAATAGATGCATATTTAGCGAATCCAGAAGGATATGAACTTAAGCAGTCTTGGGTAGATAATTTATTAAAGGTATCACATAGAAGTTATCATACAGGATTTTATTTTAATGAACCTAATAAACAAGTATATGACACATCATCCTATGTAAGAGATTACGATATAGTTGGTGTGGTTAAAGAATATGATGAAGTAAATAAAATAGCTACGATAGAGCAAAGAAACAGAGTATTTGAAGGAGATAAGGTAGAGGTATTAGGCCCTGTTGGAGAAAACTATGAGATAGTATTATCCGATATGCATGATGGAAAAGGTGAAAAGATTGAAGTTGCACCAAGGGCTCAAATGATATTCTCAATTAAAGTAGATGCTCCTTTAAAAGTTAAAGATATGCTTATTAAAGGAAAAGATAACTAGAGGGGGATATTATGAATAAACCTATTCTTATTGGAATTACTGGGGGAACTGGCTCAGGCAAAAGCACTATAGCAAAAGAAATATATAATAACTTTTCTGAAAATCGTATAGGTATGATTGAACAAGATTCTTATTACAAAGATCAGTCACATTTAAGTATGGAAGAAAGAGTTAAAACTAATTATGATCATCCAAAAGCTTTTGATAATGATTTATTAGTTGAACATCTTAAGCAATTACTAGAATGTAAAAGCATAGATAAGCCTATATACGATTTTTCAAATCATAATAGAAAAAGTGAAACTATAAAGGTTGATTCAAAAGAAATCATAATAATAGAAGGAATATTAGTTCTTGAAGATGAAAGAATAAGAGATCTATTAGATATAAAGATTTATGTTGATACTGATGCTGATGTTAGAATAATCAGAAGAATGGTTAGAGATATTAAAGAAAGAGGAAGAACTGTTGAGTCTGTTATTGATCAATACCTATCAGTAGTTAAACCAATGCATCTTCAATTTACAGAGCCTACTAAAAGGTATGCTGACATTATAATACCAGAAGGTGGACAGAATAAGGTTGCAATAGATATCATGGTTTCTAAAATAACTCAAATTTTACAAAATTAATTGAATAAAACATCTCTCTAGAGTCAAAAATTTAGCTGGGGAGGTGTTTTTTTTGTTAAGAAAAAAATATTCAAAAAGACTAAGAGCCATGATTATAGTATTTTCGCTAATTTTATTAGTTTTATCATACAGAACATATGATGTTGTTACAAAATATAGTCCTCAAAGTACCAAGGGAGCTGTAGCTAATACTCAAGTAGAAAATTTGTCAGAAACAAATTACATGCTTTTAGATACTAATGGCAAGGACTTAAGAAGCTACAAGAAAAAATATGTTGTTGTAATAGATTCTAAACCTTTTTCTTTAAATAATTTTGAAGAAAACATTGAGGGGCTTTTAGCCTTTAACTTTATTATGAAGTCACAGGTAGATAACTTTGCCTATGATGAGGTTCTGAAAAAAGGTGGAAAAAGTTATTTTGTTGTTAATCAAGAGGCTTATGAAAAAGTTAATAAGATTCAGGGTGTTAAGGGAATATATACATATGTATATGATGAAATAGAAAGAAACTACGCCTGGGGAATTGGAGATATTTTAAGCAATATAAATGAAAAAAATAATTACGAGGAAGACTCACTTGAGGAAAAGCTTCTAAAAGAGATAAAATCTAACGATCCTCCTCAAGGAAAATTTGAGATTGAAAAAGATGGAACTTACAAGGCTGGAGTATTAGGAGTAAATCCAGAAAATAAAAATATTAAATTAACCATAGACCTTGATATGAATGAAAAAATAAAAGATATATTAAATAAAGAGCAGTTTTCTAATTTAAGTAATATAGGGGTTATACTTATGGATAGTGAGACAGGAAAAATTAAGGCATTAGCTCAAAAAGATGACTCTATGCCAAACATCTTAATTGGAGCTGAAGGCTTAGGGTTTGAACCTGCTTCAACATTTAAATTAATAGTAGAAGAGGCAGCTTTAGAGAATAAAGCAGTAACTTTGGATTCAACCTTTACCTGTACAGGACAAATATGTCAAAAAGATGGAAAACCTTATTCTCATGGTACTCTAACCGTTAGAAAAGCCCTTGAGATATCTTGTAATGATACTTTTTACCATGTAGCTCAAAAGGTTGGTTATGACAAGTTAATGGAGATGGCTGAGAAGCAGGGACTGTATTCTAAAGTACTTGGTTTAACAAAAGAGGTTACTGGACAAAAACCTTTAGAAGAGGCTAGTTTAAGAAATATAGCAATAGGTCAATCTATGACAGTAACGCCAATACAGATGGCAGGTGCCATAAATACTATTGTAAATAATGGTGTATATGTTGAGCCAAGTGTAATAGAAGGGTTTGTGGATAATAAAGATAATGTTGTAGATACCTTTAATTATAAAAAGACTACAGTTATATCAAAGGAAACAGCAAACTTAATAAAAAGTAATATGAGAGATGTTGTTAGTAAAGGAACTGGTACAACAGCATATATAAAAAATGTTGAAATCGGAGGAAAAACTGGTTCTGCTACTGGAAGCAATGGAACTACCCATGGATGGTTTGGAGGATATTTCAAAAAAGGAAATAAAAATTACACTATGATAGTTTTTGTTCCAGACATTAATGGGAAAAACAAACAAGGAGAAGATTTAGTAGGTGGAAACACAGCAGCCCCTGTTTTTAAAGATATTGTTTTAGAACTTTTAAAATAAATTTAATGATACATGCAACATTGGATCATTATTTCATATTATATTAATAAGCATTATTAGGAGGCACATCTGTGTTTATGATTAGTAACCTTATAGATATAATATGTAACTTACCTTTATTGACTGGGTATATAAATAACAATAATAATACATTTCCAAAGCCACTTTCAGAAGCTGATGAGGAATTGTATTTAAAAAAATTCCATGAAGGAGATGTATCAGCGAAAAGTATACTTATCGAAAGAAACTTAAGATTAGTAGCACATATAGTAAAAAAGTATTCAATGCAGAACAAGGATGTAGATGATTTAATCTCTATAGGAACTGTAGGCTTAATTAAAGCCATAGAGTCTTTTGACTCTTCAAAAGGTACTAGATTAGCTACTTATGCAGCTAGATGTATCGAAAATGAAATACTTATGCTTTTTAGAAATAATAAAAAAAATAAAAGTGAAGTATATTTACAAGATCCTATAGGAATAGATAAAGAAGGTAACGAGATATGTTTAATGGATGTATTGAGCAGTGAAAGTGATTCTGTAGTTGAAATAGTTGAAAATAATCTACAAGTGAGAAGTCTCTATAATAAAATGAGTAAGTTTTTAAGTACAAGGGAAAGAGAAATCTTAGAGATGAGATATGGATTAATAGATGGAAAGGTTAAAACTCAAAGAGAAATAGCTGTAATTTTAGGTATATCTAGATCTTATGTATCAAGAATAGAAAAGAAAGCTTTAAAAAAGCTAAATAAAGAGATGAACTTTAATAAGATATAGTTAATGACCAGAGGTTAACTCTGGTCATTAACTATAATTTTTTATGAAAAAAAGGAATTTAAATTTTAGTATAGAATTTAGTTTATTAATGGTATAATTAGTTATTATTGATATTTTTTATTACACCTTAGATTGGAGGAAATTAATGTACGTTTTAGTTGAACTGTTAAGTAAAACATTAGAGTTAGGGGCATCAGATTTGCATCTTACAGTAGGAATTCCACCTGTAATTAGAGTTAATGGTGGATTAATTAAAATAGGAAGTTCTAATCTAACTCCTGTAGACACCGAAAAATTTGCAAAAGAAATACTAGAAGAAAAATTTTCAGAATATAGTCAAGTGGGTGAATATGATACATCTTATTCAATTGCTGGCTTAGGTAGATTTAGAGTGAATGTATTTAAACAAAGAAATTCAGATGCATTAGCACTTAGAGTTATTGCATTAAAGATACCTACACTTCAAGAGCTTAGTCATCCACCTGTATTAAAAGAGTTAACAGAGAAAAAGAGAGGATTAGTTCTAGTTACAGGGCCAACTGGAAGCGGTAAATCTACTACTTTGGCTGCCATGCTTAATGAAATAAATCATAATAGAGAAGCTCATGTAATAACTTTAGAAGATCCTATAGAATTTTTACATAAACATGATAAGTGTATAATTAATCAAAGAGAAATAGGAAAAGATTCAAATAGTTATCAAAATGCTTTAAGAGCTATATTAAGAGAGGACCCTGATGTTATTCTAGTTGGAGAGATGAGAGATCTTGAAACTATAGCTATAGCAATAACAGCTGCTGAAACAGGGCATTTAGTCTTTTCAACACTACATACTATTGGAGCTGCAAAGACTATAGATAGAATAGTAGATGTTTTCCCTCCGCACCAGCAACAACAAATAAGAATTCAATTGTCAGCAGTTTTACAAGGAATTGTTTCGCAACAATTGGTACCAACAGCTGATAAACAAAGTAGAGTAGCAGCATTAGAAGTTATGATCACTACCCCAGGAATTCAAAATATAATAAGAGAAGGAAAAACCCATCAAATTGAATCATCAATACAAACTGGAAGCAAATATGGAATGAAGACTATGGATATGGCTTTAGCTGAGTTATATAGAAAAGGAATTATTAGTCAAGAGACAGCTTTAAGTTATGCCGTTGATAGAGAGACTATTAAAAGAATTATGTTGCTTTAGATAAAACTAATTTGTAAGATATCAGATTCATCTTACAAATTAGTTTTTAAATATATTTGATATAGACCCAAAAAAATTAAATAATTAGCAATAAATTAACATATTAAGGCGAACAATAAGTAGTATTATAAGTTGTTTTATGCTAAAATGGGTATGAATTAGGGGGGAACTTTTGATGCAATATATAAAAGGTATACTAGACTATATCTCAGTTATTTATTCAAACGTAGTATTTGTAATATCAATGTACTTTTTATTTCTTTCATTTTTTGGACTTATTAAGGTTAAATCAAAGAAGAAAAAGAAACCCACAACAAGTTTTGCATTAGTTGTTGCGGCTCATAATGAAGAGAAAGTTATTAGCGGTATAATAGATAGTTTAAATAGGTTAGATTACCCTAAAGAATTATATGATATTTTCGTTATAGCAGACAATTGCACTGATAATACAGCTAGAATTGCTAGACAATGTGGTGCACAAGTTTTTGAAAGAATGGATGCAGAGAAAAGAGGAAAAGGATATGCTTTAGAGTGGATGTTTAATAAATTGTTTTCCATGAAGAAGCAATATGATTCAGTTGCAGTTTTTGATGCCGACAATTTGGTAAGCAAGAACTTTTTAAGTGAAATTAACAACAAATTTTTAGATGGATATAAAGTTGTTCAAGGATATTTAGATTCTAAAAATCCTAATGATACATGGATTACAGCTAACTACTCAATATCTTTTTGGTTATCTAATAGAATATTCCAATTGGCCAGAGCAAATATCGGATTATCAAGCCAATTAGGAGGTACAGGTTTTTGTATAAAAACAGATATACTTAGAGAATTAGGATGGGGAGCTACTTGTTTAACAGAAGACTTAGAGTTTACTTGTAAGCTTGTACTGAATGGATATAAGGTTGGATGGGCACATGATGCTATCATCTATGATGAAAAACCTTTAACATTAGGGCAGTCTTGGGCTCAAAGAAAAAGATGGATGCAAGGATTTGCAGATGTATCTAGTAGATATTTCTTTAAGTTATTGAAAAAGGGAATAAAAGAGCTTAATGTTGTGGTTTTAGATTGTGCACTTTATAGTATACAACCGATAATTATAGTTTTGCTTGGAATAGCTTTGGTTTTAAATATGTATAATCAAGTTGTTAATGCCCCAGAGCTTATATCGGGAGTTCTAAGTACTCTTAATAATTTTAATGCTAATATTACAAAGGTTGGAGCGACTGGACTAATAATACTACAATTTTTATATAATCCTATAATATTGGTTTTAGAAAGAAAGTTAAGCTTTAAAATACTACTATATTATATTTTAAATCCTATATATTCTTTAACATGGGTACCAATATCTATTCAAGGTATGATAGATAAAAATAAAAAAGAATGGTCTCATACAGCTCACACTAGAAATATAGATATAACTGAGTTAGAGAAGGTGAATTAACATACAGGAAACTGTATGTTTTTTTGTTTTTGGTATAATTTACATAGAGGAAAAATTAAAGTTTTGTTGAATATACTTAATAGTTCTAATTTCTTTCTGAAATGAGAATAAATATTTTAATTTGGTTATAAAACAAATCATTTTATTTACGATAATATAATGAGAGGGAATATAACCAGAATATTCATAGGGAAATTATTGATAATTTTTATAAAATAATTTAATAAATCCTTAAAATCATAATATTTCAGTTAAAAAAACGAAAATAGTATGATAAAATAAATAATATAGTTATTTTTGGTGATATCTTAATTTATTTTGAAAATACTAAGAAATGTTTATAATATTTGTAGGAAAATTGTTAATTTTATCTCCAAATGAGACTTATTTACAAATTTCTTCAACAAATTCATCCTTACCACTTGTAAAGGATGTATATGATGATTTAAAATTAATGTATAGGATTTTTACAATTGAGAATATTTTAACTAAGGAAAGTAGTAAACAAATGAACTATTAATAACGAATTAACTAAAATAAAATTTTACTAAAGGAAATTTTCTAAAGGAGGAATTACTTTGTTAGACTTTGAAGTAGATATGCATGATTTTGCCAATATAAAGGTTGTTGGCTGTGGTGGCGGAGGTAGTAACGCCGTTAATAGAATGATTGTTGAAGGATTAAGAAATGTTGAATTTATTGCTATAAATACTGATAAGCAAGCACTTATGCTTTCACATGCTAATCAGAAAATACAAGTAGGAGAAAAATTAACTAAAGGTTTAGGAGCAGGAGCTAACCCAGAGATTGGGAAAAAAGCTGCTGAAGAAAGTAGAGAAGAAATCGAAGAGGCTATTAAAGGCGCTGATATGGTGTTTATAACTGCTGGTATGGGTGGGGGAACTGGAACTGGAGCTGCCCCTGTAGTAGCTGAAATAGCTAAATCTTTAGGTATATTGACTGTTGGAGTAGTTACTAAGCCATTTCCTTTTGAAGGAAGAAGAAGAATGAAACACGCAGAAATGGGTATAGAGAATCTTAAAGAAAAAGTAGATACATTAGTTACAATTCCTAATGAAAGATTATTGTCAATGGTTGATAAAAAAACTACTTTACTTGAATCTTTTAAATTTGCAGATGATGTATTAAGACAAGGTGTACAAGGTATATCTGATTTAATAACTATACCTGGACTTGTTAATCTTGACTTTGCAGATGTTAGAGCAGTTATGTTGGACAAAGGTTTAGCACATATGGGGGTTGGAACTGGTACTGGCGATAATAGAGCTCAAGATGCAGCAAAGCAAGCTATATCATCACCATTATTAGAGACATCAATTGTAGGAGCTACTGGAGTATTATTAAATGTAACTGGAGGAGCTGATTTAGGTCTTTTAGAAATTAATGAAGCGGCAGAAATAGTTCAAGAGGCTGCTGACCCAGATGCTAACATAATATTTGGTGCTGTGATTGATGAGACATTAAAAGATGAAATAAGAATCACTGTTATTGCTACAGGTTTTGAAGAAGAAATAAGAAGAATTCAAAAACAAGAAGTTAAAGAAGAAGTAGCAGCAACTACAATGACAAGAGAGAAAGAAGAAGTAGTGGAAAGCCAGGCTTTTGATCCAGAAGAGATAAATATACCTACTTTTTTAAGAAATAGAAGAAAATAATAAAATTTATGATAAACAGCTATGAGGTTTTATAAACCGCATAGCTGTTTTTTTAACTATGCAATGTAATTTATTGTAAAAAAGAGGTGTAAAATAATTGAAATTATAATGTTTAAAATGACAAAATTCTGATATTAATAGTTTTATAATTTACTTGTGAGGTGGAATTGATGGAGATAAATTTAGATATATTTTTAATAGAGAATTTTGTGATTAATTTATTTTTAATAGTAATAATGATGAAGTTATTAAGAGCCAAGCGAAAACGAAGAATGGAAATTATAGCAGCAATGGTTGGAGCTTTTTACACTTTAGTTATGATATTTCCTGAAGTGAGTATTTTAGCCGCCTTACCATTTAGAATAATAGTAGCTGTTATTATGGTTTATATAGCTATGAGGTGTAGAAATGTTAAAGAGATACTTAAGGGAACATTAGTGTTAATATTAACATCATTTATATTAAGTGGAGTATCCTTTGGATTTTCTTTAATGGGTAATGGATATAGCTTAGAAGATGGACTTACAATAAATAATTATCCAATAAAATATTTAATAATGTCTATATTAACTATATTTATATTAGTTGAAAGAATTGTTAATACAATCAGAGATAAGATGTTTGTGGAGAATTATATATACAATTTGACAATAAAGTACCATAGTAAAGAATTTTATGCTAAAGGTTTTTTAGATACAGGAAATGAATTGAGAGAACCAATTACAGATTTGCCTGTGATTGTAGTTGAAAGCGATATATGTAAATATGCCGATTTTAATGAAAAAGAGGCTATATATATAAATATAAAAACTATCAATGGTGATGGTGGAAAGCTAAAGGGTTTCAAAGTTAAAGATGTAGTAATTGAAAATGAAAAAAGTAAGTTGATTAGAGATGTTATTGTCTGTTTAACAGAAAATATATTAAGCGGAGAAGGAGCTTATAATGCATTGTTATCTAGAGGAATAGTATAAGGGAGTTGTGACGTTATGATGAAAATACTTTTATTACTTAATAAGCTTGTAATCAAATTAAAGTTATTTAAAAAGAGGGTTTATTATATTGGTGGAAGCGATGCTTTACCACCACCACTATCAAAAGAAGAAGAAGAAGAACTTGTAGAAAATCTTATGTCTGGAGACGAAAGAATAAGAAGTACATTGATTGAAAGAAATCTAAGATTAGTTGTTTATATAGCTAGAAAGTTTGAAAATACGGGGGTAGGTGTTGAAGATTTAATTTCAGTTGGTACTATTGGATTGATAAAGGCTGTTAATACTTTTAATCCTGAGAAAAAGATAAAACTTGCTACTTATGCATCAAGGTGTATAGAAAATGAAATTTTGATGTATTTAAGAAGAAATTCAAAGGTAAAAGCCGAAATTTCTTTTTATGAGCCACTTAACATAGATTGGGATGGAAATGAATTATTATTATCAGATATATTAGGCACAGAAAATGATATAGTATATAACCTAATAGAAGATGAAGTGGACAAACAACTTTTGTTTATGGTTCTTAAAAGTTTAAATGAAAGAGAAAAGGAAATAGTTAAATTAAGATTTGGATTATATGGGGTTAGAGAAAAGACACAGAAAGAGGTAGCCGACATGCTTGGGATATCACAATCATATATTTCAAGATTAGAAAAAAAGATAATAAGTAGATTAAAAAAAGAAATGAATAAAATGATTTAAATTATTATCAGTATAAAATTTACTTCTTAGGGATATACTCTAAATGCAATCAGTTATTACTTCCTAAGGGGTTGATCATTTTGATAATTAATAAGGTTGAAATCTGTGGAGTAAATACTTCAAAGCTTCCTGTACTAAAAGGCAAGGAAATGAAGGAGCTTTTACTCAAAATGAAAGCTGGAGATGATAGTGCTAGAGAGATATTCATAAAAGGAAACTTAAGGCTTGTATTGAGTGTTATACAAAGATTTAACAACCGTGGTGAAAATGTTGATGACCTTTTTCAGGTGGGTTGCATAGGATTAATGAAAGCTATTGACAATTTTGATTTATCACAAAATGTAAAATTTTCTACCTATGCTGTTCCAATGATTATAGGAGAAATCAGAAGATATTTAAGAGATAATAATTCAATTAGAGTAAGCAGATCTTTAAGAGATATTGCATATAGAGCTCTATTAGTGAGAGATAGATTAATTAATGAAGATAATAAAGAACCAACTATATCTCAAATTGCAAAGGAGTTAGATCTACCAAGAGAAGAGGTAGTATTTGCATTAGATGCAATACAAGATCCAGTATCATTGTTTGAGCCTATTTACCATGATGGTGGAGATGCTATTTTTGTAATGGATCAGATTAGTGATAGCAAAAATGGAGATGATAGTTGGTTAGAAAATATATCGATTAAAGAAGCCATGAAGAAATTAAACGAAAGAGAGAAATTAATATTAACATTAAGATTTTTTAATGGAAGAACACAAATGGAAGTCGCAGATGAAATAGGTATTTCTCAAGCACAAGTCAGTAGACTAGAAAAAACAGCATTAAAACATATGCGAAAGTATGTCTAAGAGCTCAATTGAGCTCTTATTTTTCATTGTTTATAGGAATTAGTGGCATTGTATTAATTTAACGTGTGCAGAAATATTTTTTATTGTGCAGAAATATTTTTTATGTGCATATATTTTTAATTAAAGAATATTATGTAATACAGTAAAAGTTATAGGGGGGAGAACAATGGATGAGGAATTACATTCAATAAACTCTATTCGAGCTATGGAAGTTATTGATATTGAGCGTGGAGCTAAAATAGGATTTGCTAGAGATTTTAAAATAGATTGTGAAAGTAGTACCATAGAGTCAATACTTATTCCAGTTCAAAAAGGATCTTGGTTTGGTAAAGTGGAATTTATAGAAGTACCATGGAAAGATATAATAAAAATAGGTGATGATGTTATTTTAGTTAAGTTAAATACATTTATGGATGAAATACTCTAGAAAAAATCGTATATTGACTGTATAATATAATTACATTAGAAAAGAAGGGCGTGAAGTTAGTGAGATGTCCATATTGTTCTTATGAAGAAAGTAAGGTTGTTGATTCTCGTTCTACAGAGGATTTTACAGCTATTCGAAGAAGAAGAGAATGTCTTAGCTGTGGGAAAAGATACACAACTTATGAAAAGGTTGAAGATATACCTATTTTGGTAATTAAAAAGGATATGAACCGCGAGATTTTCTCAAAGGAAAAAATAGTTAGCGGTTTAATAAAAGCATGCCAAAAGCGACCTGTATCTAGAGCTCAAATTGAAGATTTAGCTAATGATGTTGAAAAAGCTATTAGTAATAAGATGATTTCTGAGGTTAAGTCAGAATATATTGGTGAGATGATAATGGAAAGGCTTAAGGTAATAGATGAAGTATCCTATGTTAGATTTGCATCTGTATACAGACAATTTAAGGATATCAATACTTTTTTACAGGAAATTAAAAGCTTAATGACAAACAAGGACTACTAATAGAAGGTAGTCCTTTTGTTATAATTAAGTTAAAAAAGCAATTATAATGTTTCAAATTAACTATAAAATGTTAAAATTAAATTACTTGAGGAGGATAATTGATGACAAAAATTAATAATGAAGAATTCATATCATTTTCTGATGATAAGTTTGAAATATATTTTTCTATAGGAGATAAAAATTATAACAGAAAGCTTGAAAAAGGCAGGAATAATATAGAGAAGTTAAAAGATATATTTGAATTAAGTTCTATAAAGTATCTTACCCAAATACATTCAGATAAAATCATAAATGTATCTAATGTTAATGAAGAAACTAGTAGCGAAGAAGCAGATGGTCTCATTACAATTTTGAAGAATATGGGAGTAGGTGTTTTTTATGCAGACTGTGTGCCAGTTATATTATATGATAAGGTTAAGGGCGTCATAAGTGCAGTTCACAGTGGATGGAGAGGAACTTATGATGAAATAGTTAAGAATGCAATAAGCATGATGAAAGATAAATATAAATCAAATGAAGAAGATATTAAAGTTATTATAGGGCCCCATATTAGGCAATGCTGCTATGAGGTTAGTGAAGAATTAAGAGATAAGTTTAATAATAAGGAATCTTTTAAGGGAGAAAATCTTTTTGAGGGAAGAAATCTTTCATTAGAGAAAGTAATATTAAAGACATTGAGGAATAATAGGATAAAAGAAGAAAATATACAGACTATTAAATTATGTACTTGTTGCGATACGAATAATAAATTACATTCCTATAGAAGAGATGGAAATGAAGCTGGAAGATGTTATTCGTTTATAGTTAAAAGATAATTAATTGGAGGGATTTTTGTGGCTAATGAAAAGATTCTTATTGTAGATGATGAAGAACATATATTGGAGTTATTAAAATTCAATTTAGAGAATGCTGGATATAAGGTCACTACATCTACGAATGGTATAGATGCATTAAAAAAGGTTAAAAATGATTTACCTAATCTAGTATTATTAGATTTAATGCTACCTGGGTTAGATGGGTATGATGTGTGTAAGGAAATAAGAAAAGATCCTAATGCTCAAAATATACCTATAATTATGACCACTGCCAAAAGCGAAGAGTTAGATAAAATATTAGGTCTTGAATTAGGTGCTGATGACTATATAACAAAGCCATTTTCAGTAAGAGAACTTCTTGCAAGAGTTAAGGCTGTTTTAAGAAGAATTAATACTACTCCAACTTCAGAAAGAGCTTTCAATTTTTCTAATATATCAGTAGATTTTAATAAGCATGAAGTGGTAAAAGATGGAGAAAAAGTAGATTTAACATTAAAAGAGTTTGAATTGTTAGAAATACTTATAAAAAATAGAGGTAGAGTTTTAACAAGAGAAACTTTACTAGACAAAATATGGGGATATGAATATATTGGTGAAACAAGAACTGTAGATGTTCATATAAGACATCTAAGAAAAAAAATTGAGATAGATGATAAAAATCCTAAGTTAATAGAAACAATTAGAGGAATAGGCTATAGATTTTTTAATGGAGATTAAATATGAAAAAGAAGATATTAATAACTGTAATTATAGCAATCTTATTTGCATTAATTGTAATAAGCTCTTCATTTATAGCCATAGTAAATTATAGATATATCGACAGTTCTAAGGAAACTTTAAAATTCTATAATGATTTAATAAAATATTCAGATTTAAGCAAAATTGAAAATCTAAAGGAACTAGTTAAGGCTGATGAAGAGGCAAAGCAAGTAAGAATCACATATATATTGCCTGACGGAACTGTAATTTATGATACAAATGTAGATAAATCCACACTTGAAAACCATAATAACAGGGAGGAAGTTAAAGAAGCAGAAGAAAAGGGAGAAGGTTCCGCTGTAAGATACTCAACTACATTAAAGAAAACATTAGTGTATTATGCTACAAAATTAAATGATGGGAGTATTATAAGAACCTCTATTGCTATAGAGAACACTAAAGTATTTAAAGATGGACTTTTAAAATATTATTTAATTATATTGGCGATTGTTATTTCTATTTCTATTATAATATCTTTAAAATTAATTAGGGTTATATTAGAGCCTGTTAGGGAAATGGAGTTTATCACTTCTAGAATTGCTAGAGGGGAATTAAACAGAAGAGTAAAGATATTATCAAATGATGAACTAGGTACATTAGGAAAAACATTTAATAATATGGCAGATCAATTACAAGGAAAGATAAATGAAGTTTTAGATAAACAGAATCGATTAGAAGCTATATTACAAAGTATGGATAGTGGTGTGATAGCTGTAGACAGAAAACATAATGTCATAATGATGAACCATTATTCTAAAAAGATATTTGGAATAAAAAAGGATATAATAGGGGAACCACTTATGGATCACATACGTGACTTTGAGTTAGATCTATTATTTGAAAAAAAAGATGTACGTGTTCATGAAATTAAAATAATTTGGCCGAAAGAAAGTATTCTTAGAATAAGAACTGCTGATATTATAAACGGTCTTGATTATATAGGAACAGTTGCAGTTTTACAAGATATTACTGATATAAGAAGGCTTGAGAATATAAGGTCTCAATTTGTAGCAAATGTATCCCATGAACTTAAAACTCCATTAACTTCAATAAAAGGTTTTGCAGAAACTCTTAAATATGTAAAAGATGATGAGAATAGGGAACGTTTCTTAAATATAATTAATGATGAGGCAGAGAGGCTTACAAGACTTATTAATGATATATTAACCCTTTCTAATATTGAACAAAAGGGAGATGTATTTAAGGAAGAATTTTTCCCTAATGATGTTATTGATGATGTTTTTATTCTTATGAATAATTTAATAGAGGATAAAAAAATTAAATTGGAGTTTGAAAATAATAACACTAAATATCTTTACGGAAGTAGAGATGGGTTTAAACAAATGTTAATTAATCTTATAGAGAATGCGATTAAGTATTCTGAAGAAGGAGATAAAGTTACTTTTAGAAGCTATAATTTGGACAGTAAACTAGTAATAGAGGTTGAAGATACTGGTTGTGGTATTCCGGAATCTGAAATACCTAGAATCTTTGAACGTTTCTATAGGGTAGATAAAGCTAGAAGCAGGGCAAAGGGTGGAACAGGTCTTGGATTGGCTATAGTTAAACATATAGTTAAGAATTTTAATGGAGATATTACTGTTAATAGTGTCTTAGGTAAAGGAAGTAATTTCATAGTGAAAATAAAACATATATAAAAATAGGATGCCTCAAGGGAAGTTTATAACCTTTGATGCATCTTATTTTATTTAATATAAGAATTTCAAGAAATTATTCAATTGTTAACTTTTCTTAACAATTATCTAATATTACTTAACATCAAACTAATAACAGGTTAACTTTTAATGTTTATTATATTATTTGTAAGGAATAATAAATGCATAGAAAGAAATAAACATGAAAGAATCTTTGGAGGTTAAAAGATGAAAAGAAGAGGTATAAAGTTAGCTATTTTAGGATTATCATTAACAATAGGATTAGGAGCTTTTGCAGGTTGTTCAAAAGGAACTGATAATGCTGCTCCAGATAAAAAAGAGTTAAGTGGAAGTATAACATTATCAGGATCATCTGCTTTATTACCATTAATAGAAGCTTCAGCAGAACCATTCCAAGATGAAAATCCAGATGTTACAATTAATGCTCAAGCTGGTGGATCAGGTCAAGGATTAACTCAAGTATCAGAAGGTTCAGTAGATGTAGGAAATTCTGATGTGTTTGCAGAAGAAAAATTAGATGCTGCTAAAGCAAAAGAGTTAATAGATCATAAAGTTGTAGCACAAGGTTTTGCAGTTGTTGTAAACAAAAACCTTAATGTAACTAATTTAACAAAACAACAAATTCAAGATATATTCTCTGGTAAGGCTAAAAACTGGAAAGAAGTTGGAGGACCAGATAAAGAAATAATTATAGTTCATAGACCAAGTTCATCAGGAACTAGAGCTACATTCATCAAAACAATTCTTGATGGAAAGAAAGAATTAGAAAATGACCAAATAGGTGTAACTCAAGAAAGTAATGGCGCAGTAGTTAAAGCTATGGAAAACTCAGATGGAGCAATAAGTTATGTAGGGTTAGCTTACTTAAATAGTGATGAAGCTAAAAGCAAGCTATCAGCAGTTAAAATTGATGGTACTGAAGCAACAGTTGCTAACATAACAACAGGTAAATATCCATTCTGGGCATGGGGACATATGTATACAAAAGGTGAACCAAATGAAATCTCAAAAGCATTTATTGATTATATAACAAGTGATGCAAATAAGAAAATTGTTGAAAAGCAAGGATATATCAGTGGAGCTGAAATGAAGGTTAAATAATAATCTTAATTCTCCAAGGACTGGCAAATGCGCCAGTCCTAAATTCAGTGAGGGGGAAAGTACAAAAATGGAAGACTCAAAAAATGTATTAAAGAAAATTAAAAATGAATATGCTGGAAGAGGATATGCATATTTCTGTGGAGTAATGATAATTATAATTACTCTATCCATCATGATATTTATAGCCTCCAAAGGAGTTCAAACTTTTATAAAAGATGGAGAGAGTTTAAGTGGATTTTTATTTGGAACAAGATGGAATCCTAGTGGAGATGTTCCACAATATGGTGCTTTAGTATTTATATTAGGGTCAACATTTATATCTGTTGGAGCAGTCATAATTAGCGCACCTATAGCTATAGCTTTAGCTATATTTATGAATTTAATATCATCTAAAATAGGAAAAACTGTACTTCAACCAGTTTTAGAACTATTTGTTGGAATACCATCGGTTGTTTATGGATGGATGGGTATAACAGTTCTTATACCTCTAATAAAAAATTCTTTCGGTGGACTTGGATTTAGTTTGCTTGCAGGTATTTTAGTACTTAGTGTAATGATATTACCTACAATAGCTTCACTTTCATCAGATGCTATTAAAACTGTACCAAGGGAATATTTAGAGGCTTCTTATGGATTAGGGGCAACAAGATGGCAAACAATAATAAAAGTAATATTACCAGCGGGTAAAAATGGTATATTAACAGGTGTTGTTTTAGGTATTGCAAGAGCCTTTGGAGAAGCATTAGCAGTTCAGATGGTTATAGGAAATACTGCAAGACTTCCATTTAATTTAACAGAATCTATGGCAACTCTAACAAGTATTATAACTATGGATATGGCTAATACAGCAGGTGGATCAACATGGAACAATGCTTTATGGACACTTGCACTTATACTATTAATTATAAGTTTTGTATTTATATTAATAATAAGAAAAATAGGATCTAGAGGTGAAGAGAGATGAGTGCAAAAACGCAAGACAAAATAGCTACCGTTATTTTATATATAATAGCTTCTTTAGTTGTATTATTATTAGTATCATTTTTCGCAGTTGTTATTTATAGAGGAGCATCTTCATTAAACTTTAAGTTTTTATTCGGCACACCTAAAACCACTGCGGCTGGTGGTGGAATAGGACCACAATTATTTAATTCAGTTTATATGTTAATAATTTCTTTAATAATAACTGTACCTTTTGGTATAGGTGCAGGGATATTCTTAGCTGAATACGCAAAGGAAGGTAGATTTGTTAGGTTTGTTAGATTATCAATAGAAACAATGGCATCTTTACCATCAATAGTAATAGGTTTATTTGGATTATTGATATTTGTAACCTATTTTGGATGGGGTTATTCTCTTTTAGCAGGAGCTCTATCAGTATCAATATTGAATTTACCAGCTTTAGCTAGAGTTAGTGAAACTGCTATAAAGGAATCATCTAAAAAAGTAAAAGAAGCAAGCTTAGGATTAGGAGCTACTAAATGGCAAACGATAAAAAAGGTAATATTACCTTCTGCAATGCCACAAATATTAACAGGAATAATTTTAGCTTCAGGAAGAATATTTGGTGAAGCAGCTGCATTTCTATATACAGCAGGGCTTAGTGCAGGAAGACTTAGATTCTCTAATATAAGCCTTACTAATAATGTATCACCATTTTCATTATTTAAACCAGCAGAAACTTTAGCAGTACATATATGGAAGCTTAATGCTGAAGGCATAGTTCCAGATGCTGCTAAAATAGCTAGTGGTACATCAGCAGTTTTAATTCTTGCAGTATTATTATTTAATATTATAGCTAGATTAATTGGAAATGCATTATATAAATCGTATAGTGGAAAGTAGGAGGAAAACATGAGTATTATTGAAACAAAAAAATTAAATTTATTTTATGGGACTTCACAAGCTTTAAAAGAGGTTTCTCTTCAAATAGACAATAATTCTGTAACAGCCCTTATAGGACCTTCAGGATGTGGTAAATCAACATTTTTAAGAACTATAAACAGAATGAATGATTTAATAGATGGTGTAAGAATTGAAGGGGAAGTACTTTTTGAGGGAAAAAACATATATAGCGATTATGATGAAATATTATTAAGAAAAAGAATAGGGATGGTATTCCAAAAACCAAATCCTTTCCCTATGTCTATTTATGATAATATAGCATATGGCCCAAGAATACATGGAATAAAGAACAAAAGTCAATTAGATGAAATTGTAGAAAAAAGTTTACAAGGAGCTGCTCTTTGGAATGAAGTTAAGGATAGATTAAAGAAAAGTGCTTTAGGACTATCAGGTGGACAACAACAAAGACTATGTATAGCAAGAAGTTTAGCTGTAGAGCCAGAAGTGTTATTAATGGATGAACCAACTTCTGCACTTGACCCTATTTCTACTAGTAAAGTTGAAGAACTTATGGATGAATTAAAAAAGAAATATACAGTAATAATAGTAACACATAATATGCAACAAGCAGGTAGAATTGCAGATAAAACAGCTTTTTTCTTAAATGGAGAAGTGGTAGAATATGATTTAACAGAGAATATATTCTATAAACCTAGAGATAAAAGGACAGAGGATTATATTACAGGAAGATTTGGATAAAATACTTTAAAAGGAGCGAGAATTATGACAAGAACTTCATCAGATTTAAGACTACAAAAATTACATGATGCAATTATAAAAATGGGCAGCATCGTGGAAAAGCAAATTTTTAATTCAGTGGAAGCATTAAAAAATAAAGACATAAAGTTAGCAAACGAAACAATAAAAAAAGATGATTTAGTTGATGATTTGCAGAAAGAAATAGAAGATGCATGTATAAAGTTTATAGCAACTGAGCAGCCTTTAGCTATAGATTTAAGAAATATATTTACAACTGCTAAGATAGTTACAGATTTAGAAAGAATGGCAGATCATGCAGTAGATATATGTAAGATTGCAAAGAAGTTAAAAGAAGAAATATATATAAAGGAACTTAAACACATTAGTGAAATGGCTGAGAAAGTTCAAAATATGATAAAAATATCTATAGATGCTTATGTGGAATCAGATGATATACGAGCACTTGAAATTTGCAAGATGGATGATGAGGTAGATGACTTATATAAAGCTGTTTTTGAAGAACTACTTCTATTAATGAGTAAAGACCATAATGCGATACAACAGTCAGCACAATTTTTATTTGTATGTAAATACTTAGAGAGAATTGCAGACCATGTTACAAACATATGTGAATGGACTATATATCTTAAAACTGGGAAATATGTAGATTTAAATGAATAGCTTTAAAAAGGGGGCCTAGGCTCCTTTTTTATTGACTAAAGTTATTAATTAAGTTAATATTACATAATGAAAGTAAATAATTTAGGAGACTAGAAATGAAAAATAAGATTACTAGTGTTGAACCTAATAGTTTGGGAGAAGAACTAGGCATTGAAGTAGGAGATTATTTGGTATCCATAAATGATACTCCGGTTAAAGATATCATAGATTATAAGTTTTTAATGAATGATGAATATATAGAGGTTGAAATAGAAAAATCCGATGGAGAAGTTTGGATATTAGAAGCAGACAAAGATATTCAAGAGGATTTAGGTGTGGACTTTGAGAGCTCTATTATGGATAAAGCAAAAAGCTGCTCTAATAAATGTATATTTTGTTTTATAGATCAACTTCCTGGAGGAATGAGAGATACACTTTATTTTAAAGATGATGATTCTAGATTATCTTTTTTACAAGGAAACTTTGTAACCCTCACTAATATGAAGGAAGAAGATATAGATAGAATTATAAGCTACAGAATAAGTCCTATAAATGTTAGCGTACATACAACTGATCCAAAGTTAAGAGTTCAGATGCTTAACAATAGGTTTGCTGGAAATCTTTATGATAGATTAAAAAGATTAGCAGAAGCGGAAATTGAGATTAATGCTCAAATAGTTGTAGTGCCTGGAATTAACAATGGAGAAGAACTTAAAAGGACAGTTGAAGACTTATATAAACTTTATCCTTCAGTTCAAAATGTGGCAGCTGTACCAATAGGAATAACAAAACATAGAAAAGGCTTAAAAGAGCTTGAGATTTTTAACAAGGATACAGCTAAAAAAGAAATAGAGGATTTAAAGAAGCTTCAGCAAAAGTATATAAAGGAGATAGGAGCTCCTTTTGTTAGACTTTCAGATGAATTTTACGTTTTAGCAGAGATGAATCTTCCAAGTGAAGATTTTTATGGAGAATATGATCAGCTAGAAGACGGAATTGGAATGATTACCTTATTTAGAAAATACATTAAAGATTCGCTTAATTACTTAAGCAATAAAAATAAAGGGAGTTTTACAATTGCATCTGGAGTATCTGCATATAAAGAACTTTTATGGGCAAGTGAAGTTATTAAGGAAGCTAATCCTAATATAATTTTAGACGTTTATGAAATTAAGAATTACTTCTTTGGAGAAACTATTACAGTTGCAGGACTTCTTACTGGAAAAGATATTATAGAACAATTAAAGGGCAAGATAAAAACTGACTATTTAATTTTATCTAGTAATATGTTTAGAAAAGGTTATGAACTTTCAAATTCAAAAGAACAAATAATGCTTGATGATATGAAAATAATAGATATTGAAAAGGCATTAAATATAAAAGTTATAGTTGTCGATTATACTGGTGAAGATTTAATTGACAAGATTAATACGCATTTACAGGAGGAATAAAAGATGGGAAAGCCTATAGTTGCTATAGTTGGTAGACCTAATGTTGGGAAATCAACCCTATTTAATAAATTAGCAGGAAAAAGAATATCGATAGTACAAGATACTCCAGGAGTAACTAGAGATAGAGTTTATGCAGAAGCAGAGTGGCTTAATTATAATTTTACAATGATTGATACTGGTGGTATAGAACCTGAAAATCAAGACATAATAGTAAAGCAAATGAGAAGACAGGCACAAATTGCTATTGAAACAGCAGATGTTATAGTTTTTATAGTTGATGGTAAAGAAGGATTAACTGGTGCAGATAATGAAGTTTCGCAAATGCTTAGAAAAAGCAAAAAACCAGTAGTTCTAGTTGTTAATAAAGTAGATTCTCTTAAAGAAGAAGATAATGCTTGGGAGTTCTATAATTTAGGAATAGGTGATCCTATTACTATATCAGCGTCTCAAGGTTTAGGTTTAGGAGATATGCTTGACAGAGTAGTAGAGCACTTTAAAGAATTAGGAAATCAAGACGAAGATGAAGATTACATTAAAATTGCCATGATAGGTAAACCTAATGTAGGAAAATCCTCTTTAATAAATAAACTTTTAGGTGAAGATAGAGTAATAGTTTCAGATATACCAGGAACTACTAGAGACGCTATAGATAGCTACTTAGAAACAGAAGATGGGAAATTTATACTTATAGATACAGCTGGGCTTAGAAGAAAGAGTAAAGTAAAAGAAGAAATAGAAAGATACTCAGTTATAAGAACTTATGCAGCAGTAGAGCGTGCAGATGTATGTATACTTATGGTAGATGCTCAAGAGGGTGTAACAGATCAAGATGAAAAAATCATTGGTTATGCACATGAACTTAACAAAGCTATTATGGTAATAGTTAATAAATGGGATCTTATAGAAAAAGATGATAAAACTATGAATTTATATCAAAAAGATTTAATGGCAAAATTAAACTTTATGCCATATGCTAACTACTTATTTATATCAGCTTTATCAGGTCAAAGAGTTCATAAAGTATTAGAAGTAGCTAAATATTGTTATGCTAACTACTCTAAGAGAATATCTACGGGAATATTAAATGAGGTTATTAATAAAGCAGTATTAATGAAAGAACCTCCAGTAGTGGGACTTAAAAGATTAAAAATATTTTATGCAACTCAAGTTGCTACAAAACCACCAAAGTTTTTATTCTTTGTTAATGATAGAAATGCATCACATTTTTCTTATGAGAGATATTTAGAAAATCAGCTTAGAGAAAGTTTTGACTTTAAAGGGACTGGTATAGATATTGAGTACAGGGAAAGAAAGGAATAAGGGATGAATAAAGTTGCTTTTTTAGGTGGGGGTAGTTTTGGAACAGCCCTTGCGGTATTAATAGCTAATAAGGGATATGAAGTTAACTTTTGGCTTAGAGATGAAGTTCAAGCTAAAGAAATTAATGAACATAGAAGAAATATAAAATACTTAAAAGATATTATTATACCTGAAAATGTAACAGCTACAGCTGACCTTGAAACTGCACTAGAAGGTGTTAAATATATAGTTCTCACTATACCTTCTTTTGCTGTTAGAGAAATGTGTGAGAGAATAAAACCACTTTTAAAAGAGGACCAATTAATTGTTTCCTTAGCAAAAGGAATAGAAGAACATAGTAACTTAAGGTTATCAGAAGTTATAGAAGAAACTTTAAATCACTCGCCAATAATACTATCAGGGCCTTCTCATGCAGAAGAGGTAGCTCAAGGAATTCCTACGACTATAGTATCGACAAGCAAAGATATGAAGTTAGCTGAAGAGGTGCAAGAATTATTTATGACACCAGACTTAAGAGTTTATACAAATGATGATTTAGTTGGTGTTGAAGTTGGAGGAGCAGTTAAAAATATAATAGCTGTTGCTGCAGGAATTCTTGATGCTATAGGATATGGAGATAATACAAGAGCTGCATTGATTACTAGAGGTATGAAAGAGATTTCTAGAATAGGCAAAAGCCTAGGTGGAAAAGAAGAAACTTTTTATGGGCTTACTGGTATGGGAGACTTAATAGTTACCTGCACATCCATGCATTCTAGAAATAGAAGAGCTGGAATATTAATAGGTAAAGGCCTGACTCTAGATGAAACATTAAAGGAAATTGGAATGGTTGTTGAGGGCGTTAAAGCTTGCAAAGCCTTTTATGATTTGAAAGAACATCTGCATGTATCTATGCCTATAACAGACTTGTTATATAATGTTCTTTTTGAAGGAGAAGATCCTGTAAGAGGAATTCAAGAGTTGATGTTAAGAGATAAAAAAAGTGAAAAGTTTTAATTAAAGAAACGTTGTAAAGTAATTAATAAATTATTTTGCAACGTTTTTATTTTATGAAGAAAATATATTTTTTCTTATGTAACGATTTCAAGCGTATATTTTAGATAGGATACAAATATCTTATAATAAGTAGAATTTCAGAAATATATATTATTAGAAATACTCGTAAATGATGGTTAAAAAAGATAAACTAAATCCCAAAATTTCAGTATACTTTTATAAATTATCTAATATATATATATTGTCAATAATATTATTAGGAGGATTATCTTGGAAGATTATAATATCTATAAAGATATAGCGGAAAGAACCCAAGGAGATATTTATGTTGGGGTTGTAGGACCTGTAAGAACTGGTAAATCAACATTTATAAAAAGATTTATGGATCTTATGGTAATACCGAACATAGAAAATTCTTATAAAAAAGAAAGAGCAAAGGATGAATTACCACAAAGCGGATCAGGAAAAACAATCCATACTACTGAACCTAAATTTGTACCTAACGAAGCAGTAGAAATATCCTTAGAGGAGGAATTGAAACTAAAAGTTAGACTTGTAGATTGTGTTGGATATATAGTTAAAGGAGCTTTAGGCTATATAGAAGAAAACAATCCTAAAATGGTAAATACACCATGGTTTGATTATGAGATTCCTTTTGAAGATGCTGCTGAGATAGGAACAAGAAAGGTTATAACAGATCATTCAACAATAGGTCTTGTAGTAACTACAGATGGATCTATCACAGGAATACAAAGAGAAGACTATGTAGAGGCTGAAGAAAGGGTTATAGGAGAATTAAAATCTATAAATAAACCATTTATAGTAATATTAAATACAAATAATCCTAATGCTACAGAAACAATGGAATTAAAGAAAAGCATGGAATTAAAGTATAATGTATCAGTTGAAATAATGGATGTACAAAAAATGGATGAAGGATCCATACAAAAATTATTCAAAAAAGTACTTAAAGAGTTCCCTGTAAAAGAAATAAACATAGATATGCCTGAGTGGATAGAAAAATTAGAAGGTTCTCATTGGTTAAAATCTAATTTTATAAACATAGTAAAATCAATGTGTGAGAACATATTTAAAGTCAGAGATATAAAAGAATGCCTAAATAATAATTCTGGAGAAGATATCTTTGCACAATCAGAAGTTACTGAAATGAATTTAGGAAATGGTACAGCTAGAATTAATATGAAGCCTAAGGATGGAATATTCTATAAAATTTTAAGCGAACTATGTGATACAGAAATAGCATCTGAATCACACCTTATAGATTTAGTAAAAGACCTTCACCATGCAAAAGTTGAATACGACAAAGTATCAATAGCATTACAAGATGTTAAAGATACAGGTTATGGATTAGTAGCTCCTCAGCTTTCAGAAATGAAATTTGAAGAACCTGAAATAGTTAAACATGGTTCTAAATATGGAATAAAACTAAAAGCAAGTGCACCTAGTTTACATTTAATAAAAGCAGATATAGAAACTGAAATATCTCCTATTATGGGAACTGAAAAAGAAACAGAAGAATTAATGAAATCATTACTTAACCAATTTGAAAATGATCCATCAAAATTATGGCAGAGTAATATGTTTGGAAAGTCTTTAGAAGTATTAGTAAAAGAAGGACTTCAAAACAAGTTATATAAGATGCCAGAAGATGTACAAGTAAAGATACAAAAAACACTTCAAAAAATTATTAATGAAGGTAATGGCGGATTAATCTGCATAATTCTATAGTTTAAAATTTGACCACAATATTTCTAAATAAATATTTAAGAAGTAATGTGGTTAAATTTATTTGCAGTTACAAATTGCCTTCAGAAATATGGATATGATAATTAAAAATAAGGAGGAAATACTATGCCTGATAAAGGAAAAAGTAAAAGTGGCTCAACTAAAAAACCAAAGGCAAATAAAAACAATAAAGCAGGTACCAGCTCCAAATCTACTTCATCAGATAAAAAGAAAAAGAAATAGCTAAAACTATGAACATTGCGCGAACACCTAATTTGGTATATAATTATATTTAACTTCTGGGTATAGCGCAGATGGTAGCGTACAAGACTGGGGGTCTTGGGGTCGCGGGTTCAAGTCCCGCTACTCAGACCAAAATAAGATTAAAACCCTGTAAACATGAGAGTTTGCAGGGTTTATGTTTTTGTGGGAAATATGGGCTTGTGGCCAATTTGTGGTCTAAGTAAAAAATTTAGTCAAAAATATCTTCAAGTTTACGTACAGCTTCAAGCTGCATATTAGGAAAAACATGAGAGTAAATATCTAAAGGCATACTTATATTTGCATGGGCTAAACGCTCACTAACTATCTTTGGATGAATACCTTGCTGCAATAGTAAAGTAGCAAGTATCCCCCTAAACTCATACCAGTTTGAAAAGATAGAAAAAGTATATAGTAACATTTACTGGATAATATGTAATGTATAGAAAATAAATAGGGGATATGGTATACTAATTTTATTGTAAAATGCGTATTAAAGGGAGGGTGGTACTGAAAATGAAAAGTATGATGAAAAGTATGAGAATGAGTAAAAATGAAATTCCAGTCGATATAGTGCCTTTGTTTGAGAAGATTGTTCAAACATATAAGGGAGACGAATGTGAAGAAAAGTTTATGATAGCTATGGAAGAACATCTCTCTAAAGAGCAGCGATTCCGCTTATGTGAACAAAATGGAAGTTGTAGGGGTACTGGGGAAGATAAAGAGAGAAAAGCATTCGCACTTGAACATGCTGACAAACCTCTTGGCGAGAGATTGAGATTATTTACAAATAAATTTAGAAGAACAGCTGTTTTAAATGAGGATAATACAATTACAGTCAATTTTGCTTGTAATCATGGATACTATAAGCATGCACCAAAAGGAACGTTTCAGTTTCCAAAATCCATTGAAACATATTTTGAAAGATGTGCAGGTGGGCGCTTGTATGAATATCAAAAGGCATTAGGAATAAAATTGAAGATTAAGTCAGTTGATGTATCTCCACTCATCGAAAATATGATAAATCCAGTCGTATTTACTTTTGAGATAGTGAATTAATACCAGGTTAAAAAAAGATAGTAAATATGTACATAAGAAAATAGGGTGTCTGTCACGGACACCTTTATCTTTTATTCCCCTTTCCATACTTCTATCTAACATACTCAATAAAGTAATCTATTATTTTCAGCAACACCAGTAGCATCGGTAATGCCAGTAACACTAGTTGGAGAAACTATATCATTTTACACTGTGACTAGATTTACTTCAACAAATACGATTCTAAAATAGCAAATATTAAAGCAATTTTAAAGATGCTTATTAGTACCTTTTAAGATATATAGGCTTCTCCATCACCTATAATCACTATTCTGTGCTCTGGTTTTAATGATATTAAATTAAATTTTTGTGATTTAGGAGGTAGGCGTATAGCTTGTTGTGCAATCTGATCTTTATCATAAATCTGCAATAAGAGAGAGCCCTTTTCAGATATATTTTGAATATAGTGAAGATTGTCTTCTGAAAAATTAAAATCAGATACTTTATAACCCCCTTCTTTAAAAGTATTCGAATTTGGAACTGCGTTAGCTTTATATGGAGTTAAAAATAAGAGCAAAATAATTAAAAAAGTACTAGTAAATTTCCTCATATGCATAGCCACCTTTCATGGTTATTGTGAGAATAAGTAAATATAAATATTCATAAGTTGGAAGAAACCTTAAAAACATAAAAGAATCATATCTGAAGGATGTTAATCTTCAAATATGATTCTAAGAAGGGTAATTTATATATTAGCATATAATGAGGATACCAACGCTTTGGAATTAAGTATCAGCACATTAGTAAGAAAACTTTTAGGAAGATGGTACATCAATAGTTTAAGCGAAAAATAGATGCCTATACTAGAAATTAATAGAATTAGGCTTGAATGCCCTATATAAGCCATTCATTAGAATTTGTAAAATATTATGTTTAATAACCATATAACCAGTTAACCAGAAATACAGATAACCATATAACCAGAAATACAGCAAATTGGAGCAAAATAAGAAAAATTGGTTCTTAAGATTACACCAGGTAATGAGATAGCTGTAACTACAGTATGGCAGTAGACAAGTTTAATCCATCTACAGGTAAGAGAGAAGCTGATTTGATCTCAATAACCATATGGGTAAACAGGCTGAAAATACAGCTAACTTCTATGGCTATGCAGATAAAGTTTATCATCATGCATATGAAAGGTAATTAATTATTCAGTAAAAAGATAAAAAGATAAAGTATCTAGCAACTTTAAGATATGAGCAATTAACCAAGGGAATTTTAGATAGAAGTTGCAAGAAATTCTTTTTTAATGTTCCTTGAGAAGTGAATAATGAGGTTTTGAAAATATATTTTTGTTGTTTATTATAGGGTATAATTAAGTAATCTAACTATATAATGAAGGGGTGCTTAAACATAACAAATTATAAAATAAAGTTAGTTCAAAAAATCGGAACTATATGTGGAATGTTAAGTTCCGTGGTATATATTTTACATGTATTTTTAGGGGCGAATTTATGGGGTGAATATTCTTCTATAAAGCAGCCAATTAGTGATTTAACTGGAGAATGAGCTCCAAATGCTGAACTTCTTAGGCTTTTTACTGGTATATATGGAGTATTAGCAATATTTTTTGCTGTTACTTTATATTTAAGCTTAAAAAAGTATGTAAATATACCTTCTAAAATAGGAATGGTATTATTAATAATAATGGAAATATCATCATTTTTGGGATACTCTTTATTTCCTCTTGATGATATAAATGCGGGAATGACATTTCAAAACCTAATGCATATTATAGTAACTGCAATTGTTGTAATAACTACTATTGGCTCAACATTTTTTATTGGGATAGGCTTTAGAAAAATAGAAAATATGGGGACATTGGGTTCATTTATTATCCTATGTGGATGTATAATAACAATTTCTGGAGCTTCCACAGGTATAGTTATATCAAACTCAATTCCTATTTTAGGATTAATAGAGCGTATAAATATTTTTACCGTACAATTAATGATTTTTATACTATCGCTTTTTTTAGCAAAAAACAACAAATATAGAATCGAAGTATAACTCAATAGAATTGTAAGGTGAAATTGAAAGCTAAGATAAGCAAAAGAGAAGTTATAGTTTTCTGTTGATTGTGATTAGGAGAGTTTATAATATTTCTTACGCCTCTTCTTTAGGATGGATAGTGGTAGGAATAGCAGTTTAATACATATCCTTAAAAACGATAGCATATGATACCGCATTATTTAATAAAAAGAATATGCGGTATTTTTATTCAACAATTAATTCTATGAAAGTGCTGTTAACCATAAACGTAAAATGATTATATTTATTTAGAAAACTCAATAAAGAATTTTAGGATTGAGTTCAACAGTTGTGGCTTTTAATTTATAATCTATATTCTTGTCCTAAGAATATCATGTTAAAATACAATAAGAATGGTAAATTATCATAAAGAGTAAAAAAGAAATATATTAATTATGGAGGGGTATTATGGAATTTTATTTCAAAAATGTTGGTGGGAAAACACACCTTTATAGTGAAGATGGGTTTATTGATGAAGATTTAGGTGAATTAGAGACAACATTTACAGGTAAGTTGAAAACTAATAATATTTTTGGTGAAGATTATGAGCTAGAGGATATTTCAGGTTTCTTTTCTAAAGGAAAACGATATTCTATTAAAAGTAGTAATGGAATTAATGGTGTAATAGAGAAATCCTCTGGTGGTAAATATGTTCTTAAGTAGCTACTTATAGTTATAAATTGTAATTGAAAAGTAAATCAATATTTTGTTCAATTATGTTTGTATTGTATTTTAGTGTGCTAATATTTTATACAAAAGATGGTATGATTGCAGGGGTAAAAGATGTACTTAAATTAATAACTAATGATTATGAGTACACTACTGGTATTGTTTATGAAGTTAGAAATGGGAGGGGTAGTAATATAATATATGTGAATGGTCTTAAAATTTATGAAACCAAAGTCTTTATAAAAGCTAAAATCAAACAAGGACATGAATATAGGATTGCATATTTAAAAAATACAAAAGAGTGTGTAGGTTTTAAAGAACTATAAATACTTAAATAAGGTGGACAAAAAGGTAAAATAACTTAATAAAAAGAAAGTGTTTTTGATAAAATTATTTGAAATATTAGTTAATTAACATTTAAGATGTATTCTTAATTTTATATACACAGGTAGCTTAAATTGAAAAAGGTAGTTTAAGCTACCCTTTTTAAATTACCTTATAATAGACCCAAGTAAGAACAAAGGTAGCGGATTAAATCCATATATAGGGTAGGTATAGTATGGATAATAATGAGGATAGTAAGGATTGTAGGGATATCCGAACTGATTATAATAAGGTCTAGGGAACTCAGAATTATAGGGTCTATTAGTATTAGATATAACTTCGGGATCTATAGGTTGTTTAATAGGAATATTTTTATAGTTTGGATTAATAAATAGAAAATTACCCATAAGCTCATAATACTCTTCAGGATATCCTGTTTCATGCATTAGTCCTGGAAGCGTATGTGAGTCAATATATTCTAAGTTTTCTTTTGTATCTTGATTTAAGGACTTTTTAGTGTCCATATTATCCTCCAATAAAATAAATCACATTATTTATATATGAAACTAATAAGTCTATGTGAAATAAAAACATTATGATATTTAGTGAAAAAAGAAGGTATTTAAATATTAATATTGAATTACTTATTTTGTATACTAATATTTATAAGGAGTGGTTCAATGATTTTAAAAAAAGCATGTACGATAACTTTAGTATTAAGTATTTTATCAGGAACAACAGCTTTAGCTGCAACAACTACAAACAGCAATAAAAACATTTTAGATTCACAATATCAGTCAGAAAAATCTTCTGAACTTGGGCTGAATTTAACTCAATATACATACATAAATGCACCAGAAGATATTCGTAAGATGCATGAAGAAAACTGTATATCAATAGGTAAAACGGTTAATTTAGATGACGTTATTTATGTCCCTTCTGTAAATAAATTAAATGAAGTGATGTATAGTAATAGTAACTCTACATATCTTAATAATGCGTGGGCTCTTGATAATGGAAATAGAATAGAATTTTATTTAAGAGGAACTTGGTATACTGTTTATAAAAGCACCTATGTAGGATATAACTATACAACTAGTGGGATTCCAGTATACTTATTACAACATCTATTGATATTGAAGGGGTATGATGTTGGAATAATGGATGGAGTTTTTGGGTCTAAAACCCATAGTGCCTTAATTAATTATCAAAGTAGTAGAGGGCTATCTGTAGATGCAATATGTGGACAAAATACCTGGAGCTCTTTTTGGTGGTAAATATAAAAGCTAAATATTTAATAGATTTTTTAATATTTTAAGAAAACTAAAAGACATCAAAACCTGAATGAATAAAGGGTTTGATGTCTTTTTATATTTTATAAACTTTTTTTAGAGATATGTTTTGTGGTCAATTTGTTGTGAAGAAAAAATAAAAAGTATCTTAAAAAGGCTTAAAAGAATATTTTAATTATATATATAATAATTAACAGGGGAATAATATGAAAAGTTTCATTTCAAAAACCTTAAATGGTTCATTTAAATATATAGATTTAAGAGAATTAGGTATAGAACAATTAAGAGAATGTAATTTTATGAATAAAAAAGAAAATAGAGATAATGAACGTGTTGGTATTATTTTACCTAATCAGCGAGAAGAAAGATGGAAAAGAGATAAATCTGCTATGGAGAAAGAAGGAAAGATAAGAGATCTAAGTTTGATATTTGAGTATAACGATTTTGAAATGGATAAGCAAATTGAAGCAATTAACAAATTAATATTAGAAGAGGTGGACGTATTAATTATATGTCCAATAAATGGAGAAGGAGAACCAGAGGCCATTGAGAAGGCTAAAAAGAGAGGTATTAAGGTAATATCGTATGATATACTTGCAATGAATAGTGATATAGATTTATTTGTTTCCTTTAACCTTATGAGAGTAGGAGAACTCCAAGGTAAATATCTTATAGGAAAAGTACCTAGAGGTAACTACATTATTTTATTAGGGGAACCAAATGGAGAGGTTTTTATAGAAGGGGCAATGGAGTATATTATGCCCTTAGTTTATACAGGGAATATAAAAATTATCACTCAAGAAAAGGTAGAAAGATGGAGTCCTGATTACGCTTATAATATTGTAAAAAATTCTTTAATTCAATATGAAAATAATATTGATGCTGTCTTGGCTCCGAACGATGCAATAGCAGGAGCTGTAATAGGGGCCTTGGATGAAGAAAATTTGGCTGGAAAAGTTGCTGTAACTGGTCAGGATGCAGACATTTCTGCAATTAGGAGGATTATTGAAGGTACTCAATCCATGACAGTACTTAAAGATACTAATGAATTAGCCTGGGTTGCTATAAATGCCGCAATTAAATTAATAAAAGGTGAACAGAAAATCACGTATAAGTCAGTTAATAATGGAAAGATAAATGTTCCTTCAATACTAACTAATCCAATATTAGTTGATAAAAATAATGTATACTCTATTCTTAATGAAACAGGATATTATAAAAATTATATTATATAAGATATTAAGTTGTTAGACTTTTTTATTATAGAAAGTCATATTTGAAGAAGCCTAAGCTTCAACAAATATGACTCTACAAAAGGGGTAATTTATATATTTGCGTATCGAGAGGATACCAATGCTTTGAAACGAAATACATGCCAATTAGTAAAATTACTTTTAGGAAGATGATACATCTATAGTTTAGTCGAAATATATAAATTTATACTATTTTTTTTTGCTTTTTGAGGGATTTGAAAGAGCCTCAATTTTATCATTTAACTCATCTAATTGCTTTTTAAATTTTTCTTTTACTTTAATAAGTTGTTTTATTTTTGGATCCAAATTTTTTAATAATTTAGTATTATTAGACTGATCATCTTTTAAATTATCTATATCTTCACTAATTGTTTTATAACCAAAATCTAATTCAGAATAGATCTTATCTAGCAATTCAAGTAAATCTTTATCTTCCAATTATAGACACTCCTCTAACTAATAATAAGGCTTATAGTATTAGTATATATTTAATATGTTAAATATAGAATTGAGTTCAATTTTAAGCAACAAATTAATTAAACTTGAATATATAATTATTAAGGAAATTTTTTTACTAAAGAATATACCTTATTATAAACTTTTCACTTTAAGATGTAAGGGGTGAGTCTAATATGGATTTTGTAAGTTTAATTACAGATAATGCACTTATTTTAGTGCCTGCATTATATGTCTTAGGAATGATATTTAAGGGAACTGAAAAGATACAAGATAAATATATACCTTTGATATTATTGCCAATAGGAATAGCTGGTGCAATTGCTTTAATAGGATTTAGTGTACAAGGATTTGTACAAGGGATATTAGTAGTTGGTGCAGCTGTTTATGCTAATCAATTGGTTAAACAATTTAAAAAAGATGAATAATTGGGGAGGATATCCTCCCTTAAACTATGGAATTTTAGTTCTTTATAAAAATATTATTATAATTGACATAAATAATGTTCAAATATTAAAGAGATGAATAATATAGTAGTGAGAATGTATATAAGTATTAAACCTATAAATAAGTTTATAGTAAAAACTTAGGAGGAAAACATGGGAAGAATACTTCTTTTAATAGAAAAAAAAAGATTTGAACTAAATAAAGCTATAGAGATATTTGGGATTAATGATTATAGAGTTTTAATTATAAGTGAAGAGCTTGATAAATTGATAACTATAGAACAACGGATGAGGCTATGGCTAGCATATACTGGATTTTATACTAAAATTAATATGGTAAAATAAAGATACCTTCTTAGCCCTTAGGGGCTATTTTTTTATATACATAATATGGTATAATTAACTTGTTAAGGTGAATAAACTAATTAATTTTGGAGGTGTTATTTATGGATAATCTAAGTACAATAGCAATTTCAAAAATAGCTGATATATTATCAACAGGGGATATACTGGTACCTACAGCAGGGATTTGGGAGAAAATATTTTGCAATTCTGGATTAAGTAGTTATTATGAAGAGAGTAAAGAAAATTTAGAGGTTGTTTTTATGAACAATAAATACTCTCATAATCCTTTATGTTATTCTGAACTTAAGAAAATATTTATAGAATTATATGATAGTAATAATATTATGGAAGTATTACAAAACATAATAGATAAAATAAGTATATATAATGTGTTTCATGAAAATATTAATTTAAAAATGAACATTACGTTTTATATGGTTGATATAGTAGAACATTTAAAGAGAAAGGTGTTAACATATAGATTAAAAATACTTGATAAGTATCCAAGTAAAGAATTTAAAGAATTAAGAAATAATATAAGAGATTTGGGATTTGATTTTATTTTTAAAGAAGGAGAAGATATAAAACTAATTATTGTAGCTAAAGATTTATTACAAGAAAAATTAAATGCAAGTTTAATAAATTCAGCATCCTAATGAAAACATTTACCTATATAAATAGACTAAGAGTACTATAAAAAAAGTACTTTTAGTCTATTTTTTTATAATTTAATATATGTGAGTATTTAATTCAATTATGGATAAAATTATATTTAGGAGGTGTTTAAAGTGAAAAAAGAAGAAATTATATCTATTCATATAGATATATTAAGAGAAAGACTTGAGCATTTAATAGAGATAAAGGAAAATAATTTAATAGATGAAGAAGTAATTTATGCTAGTAATCTTTTAAATGAAGCGTTAAATAAATATAATAATTTGGTTCATAACGTAAAGATTTAATTCTGAATAGGTGACGAAATGTTTAAAAATTCATTTAACTTAAGAAAAGTAAAAAAATATAAAGACTTAGGAGCTGGAATAAACCCAAGAAAAGAAGCCTTGAAAATAGCATTAGTTTATTTAATATTAGGAGTATTCTGGATTAAAACATCAGACTTCTTATTAGAAAAACTGGCAAAAGATAATAGAGTTTATTGGGCAATACAAACATATAAAGGGTGGATATATGTCTTAATTACTATGTGCGTAATTTATATTTTAATTGCTAAAAAAATATTGTTATTAGAGAAAGCTTTTGTTGAACTGAATAATAGTAATAGAAAATTAGATAAATTAGCTTATTATGATACCTTAAGTAATCTACCTAATAGTGCTTTTTTTAAACTTACAGTTAATGAGTTAATAGATAATAAAAATATAAAAAACAACAAGTTTGCTTTGGTATATATAGATATTGATGATTTTAAAAACATAAATAATACTTTAGGATACACCTTAGGAGATAAGCTTATAATATATATATCAAATATATTGAAATATCAAGTTAAAGAAGAGGATTTTGCATCTAGGTTTGGTGGAGATGAATTCACAATTCTTTTTACCAATATTGAAAAGAATGTTGATGTTGTTTATAAAATAGAAGAGCTTTTAAATATACTCAGAAGACCTTGGAAACTGGAGGGTCAAGAGTTTTTTATTTCCTATAGCGTAGGAATAGCTATCTATAAAGACCATGGAAGTGACTTTAATGAACTTCTTAAAAATGCTAATACAGCTATGTTTGAAGTAAAGCGTAGAAGTAAAAATGGATATACTTTTTATAATCATGATATGGAAAAAAGAATTTTGGAAAAAATTAATTTAATTAATGAAATGAAACATGCTATTGGTAAGGATGAATTTATGTTGTATTATCAGCCTATAATAAGATTAGAAGACAATACCGTTTATGGTTTTGAAGCCTTAATAAGATGGTATAAACCGAATAAGGGTTTTATATCTCCCATGAATTTTATACCTTTATCTGAAGAGATAGGATATATAGACCCAATAAGTAGGTGGGTATTAAAGTCAGCTTTTGAGCAAATAAAAGAGTGGAGAGAAAATGGAGTAAGTGGTTTAGTTATAGGAATAAATATATCAGGAAAATTACTAATAAATGATGATATAGTAGATTATATAGCTGAGCTGCTAGATTTATATAAAATAGATAGTAAAAGTATAAAATTAGAGATTACAGAAACGGCAATAATGACTAATTTAGAAGAAGCTATAAAAGTACTTAGAAAAATGAGGTCTATGGGATTACAATTATCTCTTGATGATTTTGGGACAGGATATTCCTCATTAACATATCTAAAAAAGTTACCTATGAATATGGTAAAGCTTGATAAAGAGTTTATAAATAATATTTTTTCAAGTGATCAAGATAAAATAGTTGTAGAGTCTGTAATAAATCTTATAAAGGATTTAAAGTTAAAAATTGTAGCTGAGGGAATAGAGACAAAAGAACAGTTAGATTTTTTGAAGAATAATCAATGTGATTTTGGGCAAGGGTATTATTTTAGTAAACCTGTGCCAAAGGATGAGTGTATACATATTATAACAAACATTAATTGTCTAAAATGATTTTGAGAGACTGCAAGAATTAACTTAGTAGTCTTTTTATTTTTTTCAAAAGATTAATTTTAAAATTTCATAATAAAAACTTAATTTGTCTATATATAATTCGACATTAATTAAAAAGTGCGAATATTAAGCTTAAGCGAAGTGGCTAAAATTTGAGTATTGACTAATTTAAACTAATTGATATATAATAATATTCGTTGATTTTGTTTCTCACACAAATTAAATAGACTAATTTGTCATATTATGTGTGGAAACACAATATATTAAGAAAAGGGGATTAATAATGGAAAAATTGACTTTAAAGGAAAAGTTTCTTCCTATTTTTACAAATAAGAATGTTGATTTCAAAAAAGAAATAATAGCTGGAATTACAACATTTTTAACAATGGCTTACATAATAGCTGTTAACCCATCTATTTTAAGTGCAACAGGAATGCCTGTAGGAGCATTAGTTACAGCAACTTGTTTAACTGCTGGTGTAACAACTATTTTTATGGGATTATATGCAAATTTACCTTTTGCTTTAGCACCAGGTATGGGGTTAAATGCTTATTTTGCTTTTTCAGTATGTATTACAATGGGAATATCTTGGGAAATAGCATTAACAGCCGTTTTTGTTGAAGGAATTATTTTTATATTTTTATCTTTATTTAAAGTAAGAGAAGCAGTTGTAAATGGTATACCAACTAATCTAAAACATGCAGTTACTGCTGGTATTGGATTATTTATAGCATTTATAGGTTTTACTGGTAGTGGCATTGTTGTGAAAAATGACTCTACATTAGTTGGAATGGGAAGTTTTACAACACCTTCAGTTGTTGTTACCTGTATAGGATTATTAGCTATCGTTATTATACAAAAGAAAAATATTAAAGGAGCAATGCTTCTAGGAATAGTAGTTTCTACAGTGGTTGCATGGGGATATGCATTAATTAATCCAGAAGGTGCCGCTGCATTTAACATATTCTTGCCACAAGGTATCTTTAAGTTTGAATCAATTGCACCAATAGCTGGTAAAGTTGACTTTGGCTACATGATGAATCCAAACAACATTTTAAACTTTGTTGTTATAGTATTTACATTTTTATTTGTAGACTTTTTTGATACAGTTGGAACTTTAGTTGGTGTTGCATCAAGAGCTAAGATGTTGGATAAAGATGGAAACTTACCTAATGCAGGAAGAGCTTTATTAGTGGATGCTATAGGTACTACAGCAGGAGCTTTAGTTGGTACATCTACAGTAACAACATATGTTGAAAGCTCAACTGGAATCAGTGAAGGCGGAAGAACTGGATATACTTCTATAGTAACAGGAGTATTATTCTTAATTGCTATGTTCTTCTCACCATTATTTATAGCTATACCATCTGCTGCTACTGCGCCAGCACTAATTTATGTTGGATTTTTAATGATGGGAGCAGTTAAGGAAATAGAGTTTGATGACTTATCAGAAGGAATACCAGCATTTTTAACTATTGCTTTAATGCCAATGACTTACAGCATAGGTGATGGTTTAACTATAGGTGTTTTAGCTTATGTATTTATAAATGTTTTAGTGAATTTATTTTCTAAAAAAGAAGATAAGAAAAAAGTTTCACCAGTTATGATAGTACTTGCTATAATATTTGTAATAAAATTAACACTTCATTATTTTACTGCAGTATAATACTTAGTAAGTTATTTGATTGGCCATTACATTTTGTGATGGTCAATTTTTTACGAATTTAATTGTAAACTTTCTGTTAACAAACCATTGACCTAAGGTGTCATAAGGGTATATTATCTTTATATAGCTTAATAAACAAACTCTTAAGGGGGATAAAAAATGGCAAGAAGCATGACTGGATTTGGTAGATCCACTAGCGCTGAAGGTAGCGATAAAATATTTACTCTAGAAATGAAAAGTGTAAATCACAGATATTTAGATATAAATATCAGGATGCCTAAGTCTATGATAAGTTTTGAAGATAGAATAAGAAGAATATTATCTCAGAGTTTAAATAGAGGTAAAATTGATTTATTCGTAAATTTAAAAAATTATCATAAAGGAGATCAAGTTACTAAATTTAATGAAAGTTTAGCTGATAGCTATTTTAAATCCTTATTAGAGATAGAAAATAGATACGATGTAAAAAATGATATATCTGTTTCATTAATTGCTAGATTTCCAGATGTTATAATGGTTGAAGAAAAAGAAGAAAACATAGAAGAACTATGGAGATGTCTTGAACCTCTACTTCATGATGCTGTTACTATGATGGTAGATATGAGGGAAAAAGAAGGAGCTAAGCTAAAGGAAGATATTATCTTAAAAACTAGAGAAATAAAAGAACTAGTTAAGAGAGTAGAAGATAAATCAGGTACTATTGTTGAAAGTTATAAGATAAAATTGCAAGATAGACTTAAAGAGCTAAAGAACATAGTTGATATTGACGATAGTAGAATAGCGATGGAAATAGCTATCTTTGCTGACAAGGCATCTATTGATGAGGAAATAACTAGACTATATTCCCACATAAATCAAGTGGTTGAAACATTTGATTTAAGTGAACCTATTGGAAGAAAACTAGACTTCATAATTCAAGAAATGAATAGAGAAGCAAATACTATAGCTTCAAAATCATCTGATATTGAAATAACTAACATAGTTATTAATATAAAAAATATAATAGAGAAAATAAGAGAGCAGACTCAAAACATTGAGTAACTAGGAGGAAAGAAATGAGTATTAAATTAATTAATATTGGGTTTGGAAACATAGTTTCTGCTAATAGATTAGTTGCTATAGTTAGCCCAGAATCTGCCCCAATCAAAAGAATCATACAAGAGGCAAGAGATAGGGGTATGTTAATAGATGCTACATACGGAAGAAGAACGAGAGCAGTTATAATTACTGATTCAGATCACGTTATATTATCAGCTGTACAACCAGAAACAGTGGCTCATAGATTATCAGCTAAGGATGAGGTTGTAGATGAGGTTGATGAATAATGACAGAGGTTACTAGAGGTTTGTTAATAGTAATTTCTGGACCGTCAGGAGCTGGAAAAGGTACTATATGTAAGGAATTATTAGATAAAAATGATGATTTATACATATCTGTTTCTGCAACTACACGTAATCCTAGAGATGGAGAAATAGATGGAGTTAATTATTACTTTATAGATAGATCTGAATTTATGAAAAAAATTGAAGCTGATGATTTTTTAGAGTATGCTGAAGTTTATGGTAACTTTTATGGTACTCCAAAATCTAAAGTTGAAGAAATGCTTTTAAGTGGTAAAAATGTTATATTAGAAATTGATATTCAAGGAGCACTTAAAGTAAAAGAAAACTCAAAAGAAGGTATTTTTGTGTTTATTCTTCCTCCATCTATGGAAGAATTAAAACAAAGAATAATAAAAAGAGGTAGTGAAACTACAGAATCTCTTATGACTAGATTTAAATCTGCGTATCAAGAGATTAATTATGTATCAAAATATAATTATGCAGTAGTTAATGACCAAGTAGAAGAAGCAGTTAAAAAGATTGAAGCAATACTTACTGCTGAAAAATGTAGAGTAGACAGAATAAAAGAAAATATATTAGATTCTAAGGAGGGCGTAATCCATGAGCAACTCTATGATTAATCCATCAATAGTAGATTTATTGAAAAAGGTAGATAATAGATATTCACTTGTTATTGTTACTTCAAAAAGAGCTAGACAATTAATAGACGGTCAAGAACCAACTATTAAGGTTGATTCTAAAAAATCACTAACTATTGCTATTAACGAAGTTAATGAAGGTACAATAAGTTTTGAACAAATAAAAGAAGGTTATAAATAAAAATGAATAATAAATGTGTGGTTATTGGAGTTTCAGGAGGGGTAGCAGTATATAAGGCCCTTGAAGTAATATCTAGGTTAAGAAAAAAAGATATTGAAGTTAGAGTAATAATGACTGAATCAGCACAAAAATTTGTAACCCCACTAAGTTTTCAATCTTTAAGTCAAAATATGGTTACTACAGATATGTTTGATGAGCCTAAGGCTTGGGAAATTCAACATATATCTTTAGCTAAAAAAGCAGATCTAATGCTTGTATTACCTGCTACAGCAAATATAATAGGAAAGGTAGCAAATGGAATTGCAGATGATATGTTATCAACTACAATTATGGCCACAAAAGCACCAGTAGTTTTTGCGCCTGCTATGAATACAAATATGTATGAAAATCCTATTGTGCAAAATAATATTGAAAAACTAAAAAGTTTTGGATATGAATTTATTGAACCTGCTTCCGGTAGGCTTGCTTGCGGGGATGTGGGATCTGGAAAACTTGCAGATGTTGAAGATATTTATGAGTTTGTTTTAAAAACTTTATATAAAACTAGCGATTTAGAAGGTAAAAAGGTGTTAATAACAGCTGGACCAACTATATCACCAATAGATCCAGTAAGATTTATTACAAATAGAAGTACTGGAAAAATGGGTTATGCTATAGCTGAGGAAGCAAGAAATAGAGGCGCAGAAGTTACTTTAATTTCTGGACCTACTAATATAAAGCCGCCATATGGAGTAAAGACTATAAAGATTTCTACTAATGAAGAAATGAAAAATGAAGTTTTAAAATATTTTGATAAAACTGACATAGTTATTAAGTCAGCAGCTGTTGCAGATTATAAAACTTTAACCTATTCAGAGCAGAAAATTAAAAAAGGTGAAGGGAATTTAAACTTGGAATTTACTAGAGATAGTGATATACTTAGTATTCTAGGTGAAAAGAAAACTTCGCAAATATTAGTAGGCTTTGCAGCTGAAAGTAATAACTTAGAAGAAAATGCTACAAGAAAATTAATAAAAAAAAATCTAGATTTAATAGTTGGAAATGATATTACAGCTAAAGAAACTGGATTTGGATCTGATGATAATAAAGTTATATTTATTTCAAAAACAGGAGAGAAAACTGTACTTGATAAGATGACTAAACTGGAAGTAGCAAAGAAACTATTTGATGAAATTATAAAAATTAAGGGTTAGTAAATATTTAAGCTCTCTATGTAACCATAGGGAGTTTTTTTATAAAGGGTGATGAAGTTGTTTGCTCAAGTTGTTATAAATAATGATGCAGTTAGTGTAGATAAGTTATTTACATATAAAATTCCAGAAAAGTTTGTTAATGATATAAAGCTAGGACATAGAGTTCTAGTTCCTTTTGGCATGGGAAATAGGTTTTATGAAGGTTTTGTTATAGGTATTCAGGAGAATAATGAAAGTGGATTTAATAATATTAAGTCTTTAATAAATATTTTAGATAAAGAACCTATACTAAAAAACGAAAGTCTTCTACTATTTGAATTTCTGGTTAATAGATATCTATGTAAAAAAATAGAAAGTATAAGGCTTCTTATCCCTACAGGAATAATGAGAGGGGTAAAAGAAAAAAAGAAAGAAGTTATATGCTTTAATAAAGAACTTGATGGCAAATTAGAATCTAAAGATGAATACATAAAAATAGTAGATTTTATAAAAATAAATAATGGGAAGTATATGAAAAGTCAGTTAATAAATGACTTTAATTACTCTTCGTATATGATTAATAAACTGATATCTGAAGAATATCTTATTAAATTAGATGAAAAAGTCAATAGATTAGATAATAGAGAATATGACTTTTATGATACTTTTGAGTTAAATGAAGAGCAGCAAAATGCATTTAATAATATAGTTTTTTCAAAAGAAAAGTTATTTTTACTAAAAGGGGTAACTGGAAGCGGAAAAACAGAAGTATATATGAGATTAGCTAAAAAGATGCTTGAAGAAGAAAAAAGCACCTTGATATTGGTTCCAGAAATTTCATTGACCCCTCAAATGATAGAAAGATTTAAAGGAAGATTTGGGAATTCGGTAGCAGTATTTCACTCCAAATTATCTCAAGGAGAAAGATTTGATGAGTGGCACAGGGTATCTGAAGGAAAAGTTAAACTAGTTGTAGGAGCAAGAAGTGCAATATTTCTTCCTTTTAAAAATTTAGGACTTATTGTTGTTGATGAAGAACATGAGGGAACGTATAAATCCGAACAGAACCCTAAATATCATACAAGAGAAGTAGCTGAATATCTTAGTGAGATAAGTGAATGTAAGGTAGTTTTTGCATCTGCAACACCTTCTGTAGAAAGTTATTATTATGGTTTAACTGACAAATATAAATTAATTGAACTTAAAAATAGAGTTGCAAGTAAAAAAATGCCTAAGATGAAGATTATAGATATGAGACAGGAACTTAAAAACAATAATAAAAGCATGTTTTCTAGGGAATTATATGAAAAAATATCTTTAAATCTTAAGGATAAAAATCAAAGTATTATTTTTTTAAATAGAAGAGGACATTCGACTTTCGTGTCTTGTAGGCAATGCGGGTATGTGTATAAATGTCATCATTGTGACATATCTATGACCTATCATAATAATGGATACCTAATATGTCATTACTGTGGAACTGCTAAAAAGATAGATAATAACTGCCCTAAATGCGGTAGTAAGTATATTAAATATTTTGGCGCAGGCACTGAAAAGATTGAAG
The DNA here is from genome assembly GCF_022324845.1 of Clostridium sp. YIM B02506. Classification (NCBI taxonomy): domain Bacteria; kingdom Bacillati; phylum Bacillota; class Clostridia; order Eubacteriales; family Clostridiaceae; genus Clostridium; species Clostridium sp. YIM B02506. The sequence continues at coordinate 8,076 of NZ_JAKGTG010000014.1, read as the reverse complement.
GTGAAATAAAGAGGCTTTTCCCTAAATCAAGAGTTTTGAGGATGGATGTTGACACTACTAGAAATAAAAATTCTTATGAAAAGATATATAATTCCTTTAAAAATGGAGAAGCAGACATTTTAATAGGAACTCAGATGATAACAAAAGGTTTAGATTTTCCTAATGTTACTTTAGTTGGTGTAATAGCCGCTGATATGTCCTTAAACCTTCCTGATTATAGATCGGCTGAAAGAACTTTTCAGCTTATAACTCAAGTGGGAGGACGAGCGGGTAGAGGAGATAAAGAAGGGGAAGTTATAGTACAGACTTATACTCCTGAACATTATTCAATTATTCACTCAATGAATAATGACTATGAAGCCTTGTTTAAGGAAGAAATAGTAATGAGGAAAGATTTTAATTACCCTCCTTTTGGAAAGATATTTCTTATCCATTGTTCATCAAAAAATGAGGAGCTATTAAAAAACTTCATGAAAGAACTTGGGAATCATCTTAATAAAACTCTAGAAGAATATGATTTAGAAATGCTTGGGCCTTGTTCTTCTATAATATCAAAAATAAAAGAGAACTATAGATGGCAGATAGTATTAAAAGGTGATTTGCCTGAGGAAACATGTAAATTTATCAAAGATAGGGTTTATGAAATCTACTCTAATGTATATAATGAAATAAGAGTATCTATTGATATAAACCCAAACAGTTTAATATAGGAGGAAATTATGGCTAAAAGAATCATAAGGATAGTCGGAGATGAACTATTAAGAAAAAAAAGTAGAAAAATTGATGAAGTTAATAATAGAATAACTACATTAATTAAAGATATGTTTGAAACCATGTATGCTGCAAATGGAATTGGGCTAGCAGCACCGCAAGTAGGTATACTAAAAAGGTTGTTTGTTATAGATATAGGAGAAGGTCCATTAGTTTTTATAAATCCAGAAATATTAAGTACAGAAGGTGCTGTATGTGATATTGAAGGATGTTTATCTATTCCAAATGAGCAGGATGAAGTTGAGAGACCAGAAAAAATAAAAGTTAAAGCTCTAAATGAAAAAGGTGAGGAATTCACTTTAGAAGCAGAAGGGCTGTTAGCACGTGCTATATGCCATGAAAATGACCATTTAGATGGTATATTATTTACAGATAAAATTAAAAGTAAGTAGGAGGGAAATAGATGAAAATAGTTTTTATGGGAACACCAGACTTTGCGGTGCCTTCTCTAAAAGCTTTAATAGAAAATCATCAGGTTGAGGCAGTTTTCACTCAACCTGATAAACCAAAAGGAAGGGGAAAAAAACTTTCCTTTTCCCCAGTTAAAGAAGAGGCTTTAAAACATTCTATTAAAGTATATCAACCAGAGAAAATAAAAAATAATGAAGAACATATAAAAGCACTTAAAGATATTGCTCCAGACTACATAATTGTAGTAGCTTATGGTCAGATATTAACAAAGGAAATACTAGATATACCTAAATATGCTTGTATAAATCTTCATGCATCTATATTACCTAAGTTTAGAGGTGCTGCTCCTATAAACTGGGCAGTTATAAATGGAGAAAAAACTTCAGGAAATACAACAATGCTTATGGATGTGGGATTAGATACAGGAGATATGTTGTTAAAAGATGAGGTTGAAATAACACCTTATATGACATCTGGTGAACTTCATGATATTTTAATGGATAGAGGAGCAGGACTATTATTAGATACAATTAAAGGTTATACTAATAATGAAATTATTCCTATGAAGCAAGATGGTAGTTTAAGTTCCTATGCATCTATGTTAAATAAGGAAATTGCTAAAATAGATTGGAATAAAACTGCTTTAGAAATTCATAACATGATTAGAGGACTAAATCCATGGCCTATAGCATATACAACTTATAATGAACAAAATATGAAAATCTTTAAAAGTGAAGTAATAGATGAAGATAAAACTACAGAAGATATAGGTAAGATAATAGATGTAACTAAAGATGGAATAAAGGTTTCTTGTGGAAAAGGAATACTTCTTATAAAAAGAGTTCAATTCCCTAATGGAAAGCCACTAGACATAAGTCAATATTTAAATGGAAATGAGATTGAGAAAAATATTATAATAGGAAAATAAGAGGTGATATTTATGTATTGGTTTGATCCAACAATGATTATTTTGTTACCAGCAATAATACTTTCTCTTTGGGCACAAGGAATGGTAACATCAACATTTCAAAAGTATAAAAGGGTAAGAAGCTTTAACGGGCTAACTGGTGCTGACGTTGCTAGAAGTTTATTAGATGCTGCTGGGCTTTTTGATGTAAGAATAGAGCAGGTTCCAGGCTCTTTATCCGATCATTATGACCCTAGAGCTAGAGTGTTAAGATTATCAGGAGATGTTTATGGAAACACATCTGTAGCATCTATAGGTGTTGCAGCTCATGAAGTAGGGCATGCTATTCAACATAACGAAAAGTACGCTCCACTATTATTTAGAAATGCTATTGTTCCAGTTGCTAACTTTGGTAACTACTTTTCTTGGATATTAATACTTATAGGGATTTTCTTCTCTATGACTAATTTAATATACTTAGGAATAATATTTTTCCTTGGAGTAGTAATATTTCAATTAGTAACTCTACCTGTAGAGTTTGATGCTTCTAAAAGAGCTATAACTTTATTAGATACTAGAGGTATATTAATAGGTGATGAAGTTAATGGGGCAAGAAAAGTTTTAAAAGCAGCAGCTATGACTTATGTTGCAGCAGCAGCTACAGCTATTATGCAACTAGTAAGACTTTTATATATAGCAAATAGATCGGATGATTGAGGTAAAAATGAATAGTAGAAAAATTGCACTAAAGGTATTAGATGAAGTGCTAAATAAAGGAGCATATTCAAACTTAGCTTTGAATAATGCTTTCAAGGATGCTTCACTAGAACAAAAAGATAGAGGCTTTATTACAGAAATTGTTTATGGAACAATTAAGTATAAAGAATCAATAGACAGCATAATATCCTTGTATGTAAAAGATGTTAATAAGATAGATAGAAGAGTTATAAATATTTTAAGATCTTCTATCTATCAGCTAAAATACTTAGATAAAGTTCCAGAATATGCGGCAGTTAATGAAGCAGTAGGAATAGCAAAGAAATTTTCTCTTTCTACCTCTAAGTTTGTAAACGGAGTGCTTAGGAATTTTATAAGAAACCTAGATAAAGAGCCAGAGTTTAAGAAATTGAACTCAAAACTTGCCTTTAAATACTCATTTCCTTTATGGATGGTAGATTTCTTTATAAGTCAATTTGGAAATGAAAAAGCAGAAGAAATCCTAATAGGGCTTAATATGACACCTAAGTTAACCGTTAGAGTTAATAATTTAAAAGGGGATTATCAAGAAGTTTTTGATAGTCTAAAAGAAAAGGGCTACAAGGTAAGTGAAGGGTATGCATCACCAGAAGCTATATCAATAGATCGAGGTAGTTCTATAGAAAATAATGAATTTTTTAAAGAAGGAAAGTTAATAGTTCAAGATGAAAGTGCAATGCTTGTATCTCCACTTCTAGATTTAGAAGAAAATATGACAGTTATGGATTTATGCGCTGCACCAGGGGGGAAGTCTACCCATATCGCAGAACTATTAAATAATAAAGGAAAGGTTTTATCCTTTGATATTCATAAAAATAAGCTTTCCTTAATTAGAGAAAATGCTAAGAGATTAGGAATAAGTATAATTGATGCTAGACAGCAGGATGCTACTAAGTTAAATGAGGACTTAGTTAATACAGCAGATAGAATACTATTAGATGTTCCTTGCTCAGGGCTTGGAATTATTAGAAAAAAACCAGAAATTAAATATCAAAAAACAATAAAAGACTTAAAAGATATAAGAGATATCCAGATAGATATAATGGAAAATGCTTGGAGTTACTTAAAGTCTGGTGGAGTAATGGTTTATTCCACATGTACATTAAATAAAGAAGAAAATGAATATAATGTTAAAGAATTCTTAAGAAAACATGAAAACTGTGAAGTTGAAAAGATATTTATTGGGAATTTACCTAATTTTATTTATAATGAAGATGGAACTTTAACAATATTACCTAATGAATTCATGGATGGATTCTATATGGCTAAGCTTAAGAAAAGGTAGGTGTAAAAATGAAATACCTATTAGATTTTAATCTAGAAGAGTTTAAAGAGGAATTAGTTAAAATAGGAGAAAATTCTTTTAGAGCAAAACAAATATTTCAATGGATATATAAAGAGGTTTATGATTTTGAACATATGAAAAACATCCCAAGTCCATTGAAAAGTAAGTTAAAAGAGAGTTTTGATTTATCTCTACCTAAAGTAGTTGAAGAATATACATCTTCAAGCGATGGTACAAAAAAGCTTTTAGTTTCACTAAAAGATAACAATCTTATTGAATGTGTTATTATGAAATATAACCATGGAAACACCATATGTATTTCAACACAAGTAGGTTGTAGAATGGGATGTAAATTTTGTGCATCAACAATAGATGGAAGAATAAGAAACCTTACACCAGGAGAAATGCTTGGACAGGTTTTACTAGCTCAAAATCTAATGAAAGAAAGAATTTCTAACATAGTACTAATGGGAAGTGGCGAACCTTTAGACAATTATGATAATGTTATGAAGTTTCTAGAAATAGTTAATGCTGAATATGGGCTAAATATTGGGCAAAGACATATAACTCTTTCCACTTGTGGGATAGTACCTAAAATATATGAACTTGCAGATAAAGGATTAAATGTTACTTTGGCGATTTCTTTACATGCATTTTCAGATGAAAAAAGAAAAGAGATAATGCCTATAGCAAATAAGTATTCCATAAGTGAGATTATGGAAGCTTGTGAATATTACATAAAAAAGACTAACAGAAGAATAACCTTTGAGTATTCTTTAGTTAAAGGAATCAATGACTCCAAAGAAGATGCAAAAGCTTTAGGAAACTTGTTAAAGGGAAAACTTTGTCATGTTAATCTTATTCCTGTAAATGAGATTAAAGAAAAAGAGTACAGAAAATCAACAAAAGAAGACATAGACATATTTGAGAAAACTTTAAGGAAATATGGTGTAGAGGCTACTGTAAGGAGAGAGATGGGAGCTGATATAAATGCTGCATGCGGTCAATTACGAAGAAGTTATCTGGAGATTAGTAATTAAAATGAGGGGGAATTCTCATGATTGGATTAATTAGCGATGTCGGGAAAAGGCGACCAGTCAATGAAGACTATGCTGACTACCATGAAACAGACGAGTATAAACTTTTTATAGTAGCAGACGGCATGGGTGGACATAATGCTGGCGAAATAGCAAGTAAGCTAGCTACTGAAATCATTTTGGAGTATATTAAGGATAATTGGGATACCTTTAAAGAAGATTGTATATTAGAAAATGCAATTAAAGCATCAAACAAAAAAGTCTTTAGCGTTTCAAATAAAGATGAAGAGTTTAAAGGTATGGGAACAACTATAGCAGCATGTTTAATAACAGAATCAAATTTATACGTAGCTAATGTTGGTGATAGTGCTTGCTTTATGCTAGAAGATCATAAGCTTATTAAGGTTACAAAGGATCACTCGCTAGTACAAGAACTCCTTGATAGTGGAAGTATAACAGAAGAAGAGGCATCAACTCACCCAAGGAAGAATATAATAACAAGGGCAGTTGGAGCTTATGAAGAGGTTATGGTAGATATCTTTAAATTACCTAAGGTAATGAAGAACAAGTATTTACTGTGCTCAGATGGATTATTAAATGAAGTAACTAATGATGAGATAGAAGATATTCTAAATAACTATGATAATGAAGAGGCGGCTAAACAGCTAGTTACACTAGCAAATGAGAGAGAAGGCAGAGATAATATTACAGTTTTAGTGTTTGGAGGAGAGTTATAATATGGAGAATATTATATTAGGAGACAGATATGAACTGCAAGAGAAAATAGGAGAGGGTGGAATGTCTTTAGTTTATAAAGCTAGAGATAAAAAGCTAAATCGTTTTATTGCAGTAAAGATATTAAAGCATGAGTTTATAGACAATGAGGATATAGTAGATAAATTTAAAAAGGAAGCAACAGCAATTGCTAACTTAAATGACCCTTATATAGTTAATGTTTTAGATGTAGGTTCTCAAGATGATTATAATTATATAGTAATGGAATATGTTAAGGGGAAAACCTTAAAAGAACTAATAAGAGAAAAAGGTAGAATTCCATATGATTTAGCTTTGAATTTTTCTACTCAAATAGCTAAAGCTTTAGATTGTGCACATAAAAATAACATCATTCATAGAGATATTAAACCTCAAAATATATTAGTTACTGAAGAAGGAAGTTTAAAAGTTACTGATTTTGGAATAGCAAAATCAACTAACTCTTCAACTATTACTAATACATCAAATGTAATAGGGTCAGCTCATTACTTTTCTCCAGAACAAGCTAAGGGGAACTATATAGATAGCAGAACTGATTTATATTCTTTAGGTGTGGTTATATATGAAATGGTAACTGGAAGAGTTCCATTTGATGCTGATTCACCTGTTTCTGTGGCCTTAAAGCATATACAAGAAGAGGTTGTACCTCCTAAGAATATAAACTCAGCAGTACCTGAGTCTTTAAATAAGCTTATATTAAAGGCGATGGAAAAAGAACAGATAAAAAGATACCAATCTGCCAAAGAAATGATAGTAGATTTAGACAAAATAAAAAATGATCCTAATGCTATAATAGGTACAGTACCTGTTACAGAGGATGATTTTACAAGAGTCATGCCATCAGTTAACCCAGCAAATGTTGCGGCTGTAAAAAACTCAACTTCTAAAAGTAATGATGATTGGGAAGAAGATGAAGATGACTGGGACGAGGAAGAGGATGACTCAAAGAAAAAGAAAAATAAAACTAAGTTAGGAATTATATTAGCCCTTGTAGCTGTGCTTATTTTAGCTGGAGCAGCTATTACAACATATTTTCTTACAACAAATAATAAAAAGGCTGAAGATCTTAAAATGCCTAAGGTAATAGGGCTAAAACAAGATGATGCTGAAAAAACTCTTAAAGATATGGGACTTGAAATGCTAGTAGCTGGAGAAGAAAAAAGTACTGAACCAGCAGGAACAGTAGTTAAAGCTAACAAAAATGAAGGTGATACTGTTAAAAAAGGTGAAACTATAAGAGTTTATGTAAGTGGTAAAGAAACAAAGAAAAAACTTCAAGATGTAACTGGATTAGACGAAAATCAAGCAATTGCCTTTTTAGGTAATGCGGGTTTAGAAGTTGCAGTTAATAGAGAATATTCTGACAGTGTAGAAAAAGGTAAAGTAATAAAACAAGATCCAAAGGGAGATACGGAGATAACAGAAGATACAAAAGTTACTTTATATGTAAGTCAAGGAAAGAAACCTGTTACGGTTCCGAAGTTATTAGGCTTATCAAAACAGGATGCAATAAGTGCACTTAATGCTGTAGGGTTAAATGGAGATTCTAAGGAAGCTGAAACCACAGATAAGAATAAGGATGGAAAAGTTATAGATTCTAGTGTAAAAGAAGGTAATACTGCGGATGCAGGCTCTACTATAACTCTTACTATAGGAAGATATAAAGATGATAATCCTGACATTGAACTAGGATTCCTTATTGGAAAAACTGTTCAAGAAGCAGCTGATTATATGGAATCAAAAGGTATAAACCCAACTACTGATAATAAAAATGGTGATATTGTTGAAAATTTAAGTAAAACTAAAGCTAAAAAAGGCGAAACTGTACAGATTAAAACAAAAAAATCTGAAGTACCAGCAACATCATAGTATTAAATAAATTTTAAGAAAAAGGTATTGCAAAATAATTTTAAAGAATTATTTTAAGCAATACCTTTTATATTTTAAAACCTAAAATTTTAAATAAATGAAAGATATCAATGAAGTTAAAGAAATAAATTATAGATAAAAACAAATCCCTATAAAAATACAGCGGCTCGGCAGGAGCCGTCTGTATTTTTATAGAAGAATTCAAGAAAAGAAGAATTCAAGAAAAGAAGAATTCAAGAAAAGAAGAATTCAAGAAAAGAAGAATT
>NZ_JAKGTG010000013.1:0-107282 GCF_022324845.1 Clostridium sp. YIM B02506 | reverse complement strand
TTCAATACAGAAATCATCTTTTATGTGCTTAACACTCTTTTTTATATTGTCCTTGACACAGGTGTCAGATTACTACTATATACCTTCTTTTTATATCTATTCAATTAGGAGATAATTATAAAACGTTTCTATAAGGAAGGTAAAATACTATTAAATTAAAGATAGTGTTTAGCAATCATAGGAACCTTCCTTATAGAAATAACATTCTTTATGGGGGAATGTTATCTTGATTATTGACAGGATTTAAAGAGTATATTCAATTAGAATTAATACTATAATTAAATTTATTATAGTATTTAATTAATAAAAGTAAAACTTGTCTCCATTAGTAAGATTATGTATAATAATTGTAAATAAGTTAACAAAATGCTTATATATGGTACAGAGGGAGGGGACAGATTGGCAACTCTTAACATGGGAAATAGTAATGTTATAGGAATATCCTATAATGAGATGAATAAGATGAAAAGCAATCTAAAGAGATCTCAACAGATGCTTGAAACTTCTCAAAGAAATGTAGGTACAGCAAGAGTACAAATACAGGTAGATAGAGGAAGACTAAGAGTAACAGAAGATAGTTTATCAAGTATATATAGTGAAGCATCAAAAAGAAAAACTAAAATAGATAAGATGTGTAGCAACATAGATTATACTATAAGAAGATTTAAAGAAGTAGATTCGAGATGCGCTAAAAGTATAAAAGCTATAGGAAATAGTTATAGTACTAAAACAAGTTTATTTGATAAAATAAAAAATGCTATGATAAGTTTAGGTAATTATATATTCGGAAGAGTAACTTCATTACTGAAAGAAGGACAAGATGCCTTTGATAATCTAGGAAGTAAAAATTCAACTGAAAAAGATAGTTATTTAGAAATGATAGATTCACCATATAGCATGTCAGATAATCCTACTTTAGGACAATTAATAGAATTAAATCCAAATGCACCTATGTATGAAAATGCAGCAAATGAAGGACAAAAGTATTTTCTAGTATGGTATTATGGAAGTGCAGCATATGAAAGGCTTGATGCAGCAACTTTAAGTCACAATTCATATCTTGTTTATAAACTTACTAATTTATATAAAGAAGGCGTTGATTTATCTAAATTAACAATAACTGATATAGATAGAATGTGCTTTGATAATGCAAGCTTTTGGACTAAGGCGGATCAAGTAGTAGTAGGAGCTTACGGAGCTTATACAGGATATAAATATATTAAAGGAAAACAATCATCAAAATCTTATACAGGCGGAAGAACTCAGTCAGAATTAGAAAGTTTAGAATATGATCCAGCTAAAAAAGCAGTAACAGAAGGCTCTAAAAAAGAAGCAGTTATTGGTCTTGATCTAGAGCAAAAAGGAAAGTTAGGAAAAATTGAACGAAGTTCAGATCCAAAAGCTGAATTTATAGATACAGTAACTGGGAAGAAAATTGATGTAAAGAGTTTTGAATCTTATCCAATGGGAGCAGATGGAACACCTATAACTTCACCTAGAAAAGGTGCATTTAAAGTTGAAAATGCTATGAAAAATATAATGAAAGAGTTTCAGAAAAATGGTAATGATATAGTTATAATTGATAAAAGTAACTTAACAGTTGATCATATAAAAGAGCTTGAAGGAGCTATAAAAGAATCAGGATTAGAAAATAAAATTATCTGGTGGCCGGAGTGATAAATATGAAAAAAATTAAACAAATAGACTTAGATTTATTAATAAACAACCATAATCTATACATAAATTCAATAATTAAAAATACTGTTGAAGGTAAAAGATTAATCTTAGATGAAATAGATTTTTCAGATAATGACTTAACCCAATTAAATTTTTTAGATGTTTATATTACAGACTCAAAATTTGATAATATGACCTTTAATAATAAAAATTTTGGTGGGGCAAAATTATACGGATGTGAATTTAATAATATTAGTTTTAATGATGTTAATTTTGGTAAAGTTGAAATAGATTCCTGTAAGATATCAAATTCAACTTTTAATAACTGTACATTGCTAAAATTAAGTTCAAATGAATCTCTTTTTGAAAACTCATTTTTTAATAACTGTAAATTAGATGATGTATTTTCTGGTAGTATAATTAAAAACATAACATTTGAACAATGTATTTTTAATGGTGTGGAGTTTTGGGAATCAATAATTAGCAATATTACATTTAAAAACACTAAATTTGATTTCACTACTAGTATAAGAAGTATTAACAAAGGAACACTAGAAAATCCAATAATTATAAATGATGATGAAGCAATAATTTTTTTTAGAAATCAGAGTATGATTGTATAGATACAACATTAAGGAACCTACTATATTGTTATAATTTAAATTAGTTTAAATTATAAATAGTTAGTATTTTTTAACGCATGAGAGTTGAGTAATCAGCTCTCTTTTTATATTTAAAAATAATAAAGTGAGGTGTAAAATGGATGACTTAATGAAAGCAGCAATTAGTCAAGGGCTTGGTTATGCCCTTTTTGTTTTCCTGTTTTTATATGTATTAAAAACTACGGGGGATAGAGAAAAGAGATATCAAGATCTACTTGATAAGCTGACAGAGAAGTTTAGCATAATTGAGGATATTAAATCAGATGTAAAAGAAGTTAAGGACCATATTTTTAAAAGATAAAGGAGAGATGACAAATGAAAGAATTAAAAGGTTTATTACAAGTTAAGAAACTTATTGCATTATTACTCACTACAGTATTCTGTATACTAAGTTTCAAAGGTCAAGTTACAGCAGAGCAATTTTTAACAGTATTTAGTTTAGTAATAGCTTTCTATTTTGGACAATCAACAGCAAGACAAGCTAAGAATGAGTAAGAGGAGTTTTATGACTCCTTTAAATTTTAAATAAAGAAAGGATGATCAACTATGAAAATAGCAGTACGTGGAGGACATAACTTCCAAGCAACAGGAGCAAGAGGAATTATAGATGAAACTACAGAGGATAGAAAAGTAAAAGATTCAGTAATAAAATATTTAAGGCAAGAAGGTCACGAAGTTTTAGATGTAACACCAGGGAATTGTGACGTAAATAGTGACTTAGCCTACGGAGTAAATAGATCTAATGAGTGGGGTGCAGAATATTTTATAAGTATCCATTTTAACAAAGCCTACGATTCATATAATGGTGCTATAGGAACAGAAACTTGGATATACGGAACAGGAGGACAAGCAGAGCCATTAGCTAAAAGAATTGTTGATAAGTTAGGCACAACAGGGCTTAAAAATAGAGGTGTGAAAGTAAACTCGAAGTTATATGAACTCAGAGCTACTAATATGCCAGCAGTTATTGTAGAAACCTGTTTTACAGAGGCTACAGAGGATGTAAGAATCTATAGTGAAAAAGGATTTGATGCAATAGGAAAATTAATAGCAGAAGGTATATTAAATAAATCAATTCAAGAACCAACCATAACACCTACACAACCACAAAATTCAGAAAATGGAGAAATCTTTTATAGAGTAGTTACAGGATCATATAAAGACAGAACCAATGCAGAGGTACAAATGGATAAATTAAGGAAAGCTGGATTTGATAGTTTTATTGATATATTAAAAAAGTAATATAAAGCTCCTGCATCAATTAAGATGCAGGAGCAAGAGATAATATCTACTAACTAAAATAAATAATTTATTCGTAGCTATAAACAATGTCAAAATAACCACTAAACAGAGATCTAATATAATATATGCAGATTAAAAGATTATTGCCACAAAGGATAGTATATTCCCCTAGTTATGGTTTTTTATTTTAATAGATTTAGATATATGGTAATATATAATTATAAAGTAAATATTAGGGGGACATTATGAAAAGAAAAATTTATACTATGTTATTATCTATTTTTTTAATGAGTATGTTCATTACAACTACTGTATATGCTTCGCCTGGAGGAATCATAGCTAAAGAGGTTGCAAGAAGTCCACTTGGAAAATTATTTTTTGGTATAATAACAATATTATTGTTACCTTATCTGATATATTCAGCTATAAAAAAACGTATTAGTATATCTAGATCTCAAAAAATACTTTATCAGTTGAGTAGACTAAATAATAATTTTTCTTGGAGTATTCTAAATGAAAGATCTCATGCTATTATCACACATGTTTATTCAGCTTGGAAAAAAACTGATATAGAAGTTGCAAAAGAATGGATGACTTCATGGTATTGGCAGAATCAAAAAATAACTGTTCTAGAAAATTGGGAAGAAGATGGTTTACAAAATATATGTAAACTTCATAAAATTCGTTCAGTAAAGCCACTACATATTGAGTATAGAGAAAAGGAAAACGGTGATGGTGAAGGCTCAAGAATAGCATTAAATGTTACTGTTGTTCTTACAGATTATCTTATAAATAAAGATACTGGAAAAGTGGTTGAAGGAGATAAACAAAAAAAAGAATTAGAAAATGTATGGACAATTATACTAACTGATGGTCAATGGAAATTGTCATTAATTGAGGACTCTTCTGAAGCATTATCTTATGCAAAATTAAAAAGTGATATAGAATTAGCAAATAAATATATTGGTGAAAGTTCATTAAACAATAGCAGGTCTAGTATTGATTAAAATATTTACGAAAGCACCGGAGCACTGATAAGTAATTAAATAATGTAATCTTAGCCACAACTAAGGATGAATTCCCTTTGTTGTGGTTTTTTATTTGTTAAAGTTATCAAAATATTCATACTTTATATACTTGTCCCTCTTACTGCTCTATGATAATATTTACAATGGATATAAGATTAATAAAATAACGATATCTTAATTACATATAACAGTGTAATTTCAAGGGGGAAATATTAATGAGAAAACTAAAAAAAATGAGTATTGCAATAGCTTTATTGATGGTTACTTTTGCTGTTACTTCATGCTCAAAAGAGAAAACAATTACACCTAAAGCTACGCCAGAGGAAACGGCTAAAATCTATTTAGATGTGTTACTAAAAAATGATGCTTCTAATATAGATAAATTAAAGTTAAGTGCTGACGATTCAGACCAAATTAGAGCTGAAATAGAAAAAGCATTTTTAGCGGGCGTTTCAGATTCAAATGATAAAGATATTCCAATTTCAGAAGAAACTAAAAACAACTTTGTTAAAGATTTTATAACTTGCTTATCCAAAGTAGAATATGAAGTTGCACCAATTTCTTCAGAGAAAGATAATGCAAGAGTTGAAATTAAAGTTAAAGCATTTGACTTTAAAAAGATAGGCGCTAATAGTGTAAATTTCGCTAAAGAAGAGTACTTAGCCAATCAATCAATGACAGATCAACAACTTACGGAGTTAGTCTTAAAAAAAATTGGTTCAGATTTAGCAAATGGAACTTTAAGTGCAACTCCTATATCTATTGAATTCTATTTAACTTTAGAAGATGATGTTTGGGTGCCTCTAAATAGTGATGTCCAGAATCTTATGGAAACTATTTTTCCTGTAGAGGATTTGTATACTGCCTTATAAAACAGTTTTTCTACTAGGTGCTATAAATTTACAATTAAACCGCAACTAAGTATTAATTTACTTGGTTGTGGCTTTTTTTATGTAGTTAAACTTTCAAATAAAATTAACCCAAATAACAATTCAAAAGTAATATATAAAGTAATAAATGTAAAAAGAAATACTAATAATAAATATCATGCCGCATCTTCTCACCTCACGTTAATTGCCTTGTTTAAATTATGGATACTCTCAATGTACTCTATAAACCAACTTATTATATTATTATATCTTTTGCTTATACATTTATATTTTCACTGTACAATTTGTAATTTTATACATACCTTTGTCGAATATATTGCTTGTCTATTTTTCTCATATTATACTCTAAATTGAATAATAATTTTACATAATAATATTAAAAGGGGAAGATAGTAATGACAAAATTAAAGAAATGCAAAGCTTGTGGAGAGGAAATATCCAAAAATGCAAAGACCTGCCCTAAATGTGGACAAAAGAATGCAGGAGGATGTCTTAAAACTCTACTAATAGGAATAGGATTATTAGTAATTATAGGTGCTTTAGGCTCCTTGTTAGGAGATAAGAGTGACAAAGAGAAAAATGATGGTTCAAAAATAACAACTGAATCAAATTCAAAACCAGAAACTAAAAAGGAAGATGAAAACAAAATAAAAGCAGGAAATTACAAGGTCGGTCAAGATATGCCAGCAGGAGAATACATAGTTATTTCTTCAAAAGGATTAGGATATGTAGAAGTTACAAAGGATAGTTCTGGTACACTTGATAGTATAGTAATGAATGACAACGTACAAGGGAATACTATTATAACAGTAAAAGATGGACAGTATGTAAATCTAAAGAGTGCTGATATGTATGCATTTGATAAAGCGCCTTCTCTTAAACCAGAAGATGGCATTTATAAATCTGGTATGTATAAGGTAGGCGTTCATATACCAGCAGGAGAATATAAAGTTGTTCCAGATTCAAATATGGGATATATTGAAGTTGACAAAGATAGTCTTGGAGGTTTACAAAGTATAATAACTAATGATAACTTACAAGCAGAAAAATATATAACTGTTCAAGATGGACAATATTTAAAAATCAAAAATGCTTCAATAAATACAAATAAGTAATTTAGGAAAAGCTTCAATTTAGGGATTTTAAAAAGACATTTAATATCAAAATTCAATAATATATAATATTATTTCCACAACTAAGGGTTAGTTCCCTTTGTTGTGGTTTTTTATTTATTAAAATTATCAAAATATTCACGCTTTATATACTTGTCCCTCTTAATACTCTATGATAATATTTACAATGGATGTAGACCTACTAAAATAACTATATATTAATTGCATAGAACAGTGTAATTTCAAGGGGGACATATTAATGAAAAAACTAAGAAAAATGATTTGTATAATAGCATTGTTGATGGTTACTATTGCTATTGTTTCATGCTCAAAAACAGAGCCTACTAAACCTAAAGCGACTCCAGAAGAGACAACTAAAATCTATCTAGATATGATATTTAAAAATGACATGACTAACATAGATAAAATAGGTTTAAATGATGAAGATTCAGAATACCTCACAGGTGGAATAGAAAAAATATTTTTAAAGAACTTTTTTAAATCAAATAGCGATGAAGCCTCCATACCAGAAGAAGTCAAAAATAGTTTCATTAAAGATTTTATGACTGGATTATCTAAATTAGACTATGAAGTATTACCAGTGTCATCAACAGAAGATACTGCAGTAGTTGAAATTAAAACCAAAGTGTTTGATCGTAATAAAATATTAACTGCAGGAATTGAAAAAACTAAAGAGCTATATTCAGTAAACCCATCAATGACAGATGAAGAACTTATGAATTCAGTTTATAAAGGAGTTAGTTCAAGTTTTGCAAATGGAACTTTATTAAGTGAATCTCGCATGTCTATTGAGTGTTATCTAACCTTAGAGGATGATGTTTGGGTGCCGCTTGGTAGTGATCTCCAGGCTCTTAGCGAAATGATCTTTTCGGGAGATGGCATTAAATAGTATATTAATTACTCCAGAGAAATAGCCTTTATAATTACAAGTATAAATTTGAATATTGAAATAGAACTGCAACAACTTTAATCTAATTGAGTTGTTACAGTTCTATTTTTTATGTTGTAATTTAAACTGGACTGGCTGCGCAGCTGCTATTACAGCTAAAAAGGCTGGAGCAGAGGTTCATGTTTTTGAAAAGACAGATTTGTTATTAGGATTAGGAAATATAGGTGGAATAATGCGAAACAACGGTAGGTTTACTGCTGCTGAGGAACTTATTGCATTAGGTGCACCTGAGCTTATACATTTATGCGATAAAAATTCAAATCATAAAAATATAAAATTTCCTGGCCATGAACATGCTTCACTTTATGATGTTACATCCATTGAACCCGATGTTAGAAAATTATTAACTGATATGGATATTAAACTTCACCTAATTACTAGGGTTACTGATATAGAACAAAATGAAAAAATAATTAAAGGAGTTCGTCTATCTAATGGAGATTATATAGAAGGTGACGTAATCGTTGAAACCACTGGTTCTACGGGTCCAATGGGAAACTGTCAAAGATACGGAAATGGCTGTGCAATGTGTATATTAAGGTGTCCATCTTACGGACCTAGAATATCAATTAGTGAAAGGGCTGGAGTTAAAGATTTTTCTGGTGAAAGAAATGATGATAAGCTTGGAGCTTTTTCTGGCTCCTGTGAAGTTGCTAAAGACAGCTTATCAGAAGAGTTAAAGAATCAGCTAGAGACAACGGGAGTAGCAGTCCTTCAAGTTCCGTCAGAAGACGTTAATTATGATAAACTTGAAGCTAAAGTTTGTCAACAATATGCACTTAAAGAGTTTGCAGAAAATCTTGTAATGTTAGATACAGGACACGCGAAGCTAATGACCTCATACTATCCACTTGACAAATTAAGAAAAATACCTGGATTAGAAAAAGCAAGATATGTAGATCCATTGGCTGGATCTCAAGGTAATTCTATTAGATATCTATCCGTTGCTCCTAGAACAAATGATATGAAAGTAATAGGAGTTGATAATTTATTCTGTGCAGGCGAAAAATCAGGTTTATTTGTTGGACATACTGAGGCTATTTCAACTGGAAGCTTAGCTGGACATAATGCAGTAAGATTTTGTTTAGGCATACCTTTATTAACTCTCCCTGCCTCATTATCCATAGGCGATATTATATCCTTTGCAAATGAAAAATCTCAAACAAGAGAAGGTAGGAAATCGAGATATACTTTTGCTGGATCAGATTACTTTAAAAGAATGAAAGACCTTAATCTATATTCTATAGATATTAAAGAAATAGAAAATAGAGTTAAAAAGGTAAGTTTAGATAACGTATTTAATCAAAAATTAGTCTAAATTAAACTTTTATGTTGTCGAAAACAGTCTCCAAAAATAGTACTTAATAATAGAATATATTAAGTACTATTTTAAAAGGGGGTATGCATAAATGAAATATGCAATAGCTGTAGGACATACCTTGTCAGGTGCTGATTATGGTGCTGTCGGATATCTAATCGAAAGCATATGTACTAGACAAATAGGAGAATTAGTTCAAAACTATCTCTTAGCTCAAGGTCATACTGTTGTATTTTGTAGAATTGATAATGCTAGCTCAGTTGGGCAAAGCCTATCTTATAGAGTTAATAAAGCAAATTCAGAAAATGTTGATTTATATGTTGAGATTCATCTAAATGCAGGTGGAGGAACTGGTTCTGAAGTATGGATTTACAGAACCGGAAGTACTGCAGAACAATACGCAAGAAATGTTGTAAATAGTCTAGCAGAAATAAATTACCCAAATAGAGGAGTAAAAACAAGCCAAAATCTCTATGTTTTAAGAAATACGGTAGCTCCTGCTATATTAGTTGAATGCTGTTTCGTTGATAATAGAGCTGATGCTGACAGATACAATGCTGATAGCATAGCTAGAGCCATAGTAAAAGGACTAACTGGAACAAATTCAAACATCACTCCTGAACCATCAATGCCGGTTACTCCTCCTAGTCCACCAAATAGCGGTAATAGCAATGTAAGAACCCTTCAGCAAGAAATAAATACACAGTTTAATTCTGGATTAGTAGTTGATGGAATTGCTGGCCCTAAGACGTTAGCAGCTGCTCCTATGGTTAGTCAAGGGGCTCGAGGTAATATAACTAAGTGGATACAACAGAAATTAGGCGTTGCAGCAGATGGTATATTTGGTCCTCAAACTATGCAGTCAGTTATAAGTTTCCAAAGATCTAATGGATTATCTGCTGATGGAATAGTTGGTCCAAATACATGGAGAAAATTATTAGGTTTGTAAATTAAAAAGCAGCACAATTGTGCTGCTTTTACATTTTCCTAATTAAATAACTGTTTTATATTGCCCTTATGCCTATAAATTAATATGATTCCTGAAATAGTAGTTGTGACTATTATTGGTAAAGGTAATCTCATTATTACACAAGTTAGTGGAATTATTACTCCTAATATTATAGATCTAATAGCTACTATATCTGTAACTTTCTTTAAAACTATATGAAATATAGCTCCTGTCATTACTGGAATAGGGGCTATTAATACAAATGCACCAAGTGTAGTATTTACACCTTTTCCTCCATTAAATGAAAGAAAGGGAGTAAAATCGTGACCTAATATACTTGCTAATGCTACCACTGAAATATATACTTCTTTATTTATAGATAAATTAAATTTTGTCCATATTAAAATACTAATTAGAACTGGAAGAAGTCCTTTTAGTATATCTATAACTTGAGTTATTAGTGATATCTTAGTTCCTGCAATTCTTTTTACATTTGTTGAGCCTATATTTCCACTGCCTTTTGTCCTTATATCTATACCATAAATTCTTTTGATAATAAGATATCCTGTCGGTATAGAACCACACAAAAATGCAACTAAAAAACTTACAATAATAATCATTATGCACCTCAAATAAATAATTTTCATCTTCTCGAGAACTTATTATAGCACACATTACTTAAATATAACATAATAAAAATAATTGTCACAAATTTAATTAAAAATACTAATCAAATTTGTGACAATCTTAAAGTCATCTATTTAACTTTATATATCCAGCCCTCTGGAGCTTCAATATCTCCTACCTGTATACCACATAATGTCTCATAAAGCTTTTTAGTAACAGGTCCTACTTCAGTTTCACTATAAAAAACATGAAGTTTATCATTATAATCAATTCCTCCTATAGGGGTAATTACAGCAGCTGTTCCACATGCACCAGCTTCTTTAAACTCATCCAAATTATCTATTAATACATCTCTCTCCTCAGTTTCAAGTTCTAAATATTCTTTAGCTACATGTAGTAATGAATATTTAGTTATACTTGGCAGAATAGACGGTGAAACTGGAGTAACAAATTTATCATCTTTAGTTATTCCAAAAAAGTTTGCTGATCCAACTTCTTCAATTTTTGTATGAGTTGCAGGATCTAAATATATACAATCTGCATAACCTTTTTTTGCTGCAACTTCATGTGGATATAGGCTTGACGCATAATTACCACCAACTTTTGCACCGCCAGTTCCATAAGGAGCAGCTCTATCATAATCCGATACCATAAAATTAACTGGTGTCATACCACCTTTAAAATATGGACCAACAGGTAAACAAAATACACAGAATATGTATTCTGGAGCTGCTTTAACTCCTATATTGTCTCCAACACCTATTACAAAAGGTCTCAAATACAAAGTTGCTCCAGTTCCATAAGGAGGAACGTATGCCTCATTAGCTTTAACAACCTGCATACAAGCGTCTATAAAAGTTTCTACAGGTACTTCAGGCATTAATAACCTTCTACAGCTTCTATTTAATCTTAAAGCATTTTGATCTGGTCTAAACAATTGAATTTCTCCATCTTTAGTCCTATAAGCTTTTAATCCCTCAAAACATTGCTGTCCATAGTGAAGGGCTGTAGAAGCTTCGCTAACTTTTAGCATATTATCTTCTACAAGATTACCCTCATCCCACTTTCCATCTTTCCAATTAGAAATAAAACGAAAATCTGTTTTTAAATATGAGAACCCCAAGTTACTCCAATCAATATCAACTTTTGTCATATAAATTACCCCCTTTAGGATTTGTTAGTTTTTTAAATAATTTTATTCTACACCAAAATTCCATATTTTTATATGAAATTTTAAAAAACTTGTTTAAATATTTATAAAAGCATACCTATCATTATATCTAATATACCTTTGGTCTTCTTTAAGTTATCAACATAATCACTTATGTTGTTTTTATAATAATCAATCCCTGAATCAGTTATAGTGTATATTTTTTTACTTCTTTTGTTTAAAAACTCATCGCCAAGCCACTTCGAATTAACATAGCCACGTTCTTCTAAATCATAAAGAGTGTCATATACAGTTGATGAAGAAACGGGATAGGGGAGTGATGCGTTTTCAAATTTGTTTCTAAAATCCTCTAAAATCTTGTTACCAAAAACCTCTTCACCTTTAGATAGTTTTTTTAATATATAAAAAATGTATAATTGTTTTGTATTAACTACATTTCTAGGAGCCACAAGTCTATTTCTCTGCATAAATTATCACCTCCAAATTATATTATACTCCAAAAATATACTGTGGCAAATTTTCTCTTATTCTTCATTAAGTTGACAAAGTTTTATTCTTATTAACATTTTATGGTATTAGTGAATAACATATATTATACAAAAGAGATTGGAGTGATTAACATGTCAAGAAGAAGATGTGGCTGTTGTTCTACAACCACTAGAGACTGCTGTACCACAAGAAATCAGGGTATATGTAATCCGCCATGTGCATACAATTCTGGGTGTTCACAAGGATTTGGATGCGGTTACCCTTATAACTCAATTTTTGGTACCAATTGTTTCTTCAATAATCCAATGCTTATTTGGTTATTAGTACTTGGAAGAGGTCGTTTTTTCAACTTTTAATATTAAAAACTCCTTGCCTTAATGCAGGGAGTTTTTAATATTATAATGAGTTATATAAGTTTTTCATATATAAAGCGTCATTTTCTAATATAGGACTTTCACATATTATGCAGCCTTTAACATTATAATCAACGAATGCCTTTAGACAAGCTTTTATATTAAAATCACTTTCAGCTAATGGAAGATGATTTCTTTCTCCCTTATCTGTATAATTTATTCCTGATAAATGAATGTGCAAATCTTCTAAAGCATCTCTTCCTAATTCTTCACCTACATATTCAAGGATTTCTGCAAAATCTTTATATTCCTTTAACAAGCCAACACCTCTAGCATGAATATGTGAAAAATCAATACATATATTGCAGCTAGAAACAGCTTTTGCTATGTCTACAAGCTCTTTTATATCACCAAACTGTGATGCCTTTCCTGTAGTCTCTAACCTATATGTAACTAAATCTTTAGGCAATGTTTTAAGTTCATTTTTTATCTTATCTAATGTGTCTTCTTTGGAAGTTTTAAGATAATAACCAGCATGGAAAACTAAGCTTCTACCTCCAACTGAAGCTAAAGCTTCTGCACCTTTTATTATTCTCTCCTTAGATTTATAGATTTTTTCCTCTTCATCTGCATTTAAATTAACGTAGTAGGAACCATGAGCAGACAGATAGAAATTATATTTTTCTTTCATTTTAATTATGTTCTCTCTATTTTTATTAGTAACATTAACGGATCTTACAAAGGGAAATTCCATTGCATCTAATCCAATACTATTAAGATATTCTATTCCACTTGCATAATTAAACTTCTCTCCATTACCTAAAGGTATTCCAGATATTCCAAATAATAATTTATCCATAGTTTTACCACCTATAATTTATATTTATTCCATAGTATATCAAAAAACAATATATCGCTTCAAGAATAATTTCCCAGGAAATTCCAATAAACAATAAATTTGCTTTATTTATTTTTACTTAATATAATTTATTAAGAGAATACAAAGTTAGGTGATGAATATGGAAGAAAGATTACAAAAATATATGGCTAGGTGCGGCGTTGCATCAAGACGAAAATGTGAAGAATTTATTTTAGCTGGCAAGGTGAACGTAAATGGAGTAACGATACTTGAATTAGGTACAAAAATAGATATAAATACAGATAAGGTTTATTATAACGGTAACTTAATTAAACTTGAGGAAATTAAAAGATATATAATGTTAAATAAACCTACTGGAATAATAACTTCTGTAAAAGATGAAAAGAATAGAAAAACTGTTATAGATTTAATAGATGTTAAAGAGAGAATTTACCCTATAGGAAGACTGGATTTTGATTCATCAGGGTTACTTTTACTAACAAATGATGGTGACTTATATAATAACATCATACATCCAAGAAAAAATCTCTATAAAACTTATATCGCAAAAGTTGTAGGCTCTTTTACTAATTCAGAATTAGAAAAATTTAAATCTGGCGTTGATATAGGAGGTTATATAACCGCACCTTGTAAAATTTCAGTTATATCTTCTGATAATAAGTATAGCAAAGTAAAGATAAGCATAATGGAAGGTAAAAATAGACAGATTAGAAAGATGTGTTCAGCTTTTAATCATGAGGTTATAGAATTAAAAAGAATCTCAATTGGAAACATAAAACTTGATAAACTTGAAGTAGGTAAATGGAGAGAGTTATCTACTCAAGAAGTAGATTATATAAAAACGCTCTAAGAAATAGGAGGAAGTATGTTTAATTTAGTTAAAGACATAAGTTCTATATCTCATGATATTATATTAAAATACACTCAAAATAAAGAAATAGCTATTGACTGTACTTTGGGAAATGGTCATGATTGTGATTTTTTGAAAGATATTTTCAAAAGAGTAGTGGCTTTTGATATACAAGAAATTTCTATAGAGAACTACAAATCTAAAGGATATGAAAATGTTGAGTTAATATTAGATTCTCACGATAAATTAGATTTTTATGTTAATGAAAATGTTGACTGTATTATTTATAATTTAGGTTATTTGCCTGGAGGAGATAAAAACATAACTACAGTTTCTGAGACAACTTTAAACTCAATTAAAAAAGGACTTAATTTGCTAAAATCAGGTGGAATAATGACAATTGCCGTTTATTATGGACATTATGAAGGGCTTCTAGAAAAAACTTGCATTTTAAATTATTTAGAAACCTTGCCTAAAAATAAATACGGCATTATGAAATTAGAGTATGTTAATAGAGATAATAACCCGCCGTTATTGTTAATTATAGAAAAGAAATAAAATTGTTATTTCTTTGTTGTAGGAATTGTAAATAAATGATAAAATGAATTTATATTAATTAATAATTGCAAAAATGATGGGAGTAAAACAATATGGATTATTTTCAAAAACCTAATGAAGAAAATCAAGATTTGATGAGAATCATTCAAATAAAATTTTCTAGAATGAGCAAAGGACAAAAATTAATTGCTGAATATATTCTAAAATATTATGATAAAGCAGCCTTTATGACAGCTGCAAGACTTGGAACTTCTGTTGGAGTTTCTGAATCTACTGTGGTTAGATTTGCAAATGAACTTGGATTTTCAGGATATCCAAAACTTCAAAAAGAATTACAAGAATTAATTAAAAATAAATTAACTACTGTTCAAAGATTAGAGTTATCAAATGACTATATTTCTGAAGAAAACGCTTTAAAAGGTGTTCTAAAGGCAGATATAGAAAACATAAGAGCTACCTTAGAAAAAATAAATCACAAAACCTTTGAAGATGTTGTTAGATCTATTTTTATGGCAAAAAGAATTTACATAATAGGTTTAAGAAGTTCCACTGCCTTAGCTGAATTTTTAGGATTCTACTTAAATGTAATTTTAGACAATGTTAAAGTTGTAGGTTATGGAATTTCAGATATATTTGAACAGATGATTAATGTTGGTGAGGGTGATTTAGTAATAGGAATTGGATTCCCAAGATATGCAGCTAAAACTATAGACGCTTTATCTTTTGCTCACTCAAGAAAAGCTAAAGTTGTAGCTATTACAGACTCACTGCTATCTCCTTTAGCTACGCAATCAGATTTAACTTTAATTTCTCAAAGTAATATGGCTAGTTTCGTAGATTCATTAGTAGCGCCTTTATCTGTTATAAATGCACTTATTATAGCTGTAGGTATGAGAGAAAAAGATAAAATCACAAATACTTTTAACGATTTAGAAGAAATATGGAAAGACTACAATGTGTATTCCTACAATAGAGGAAAGATTTTAGAAGAGTAGCACTTAAATCAGCTTTATTTATGTGAAGCTGATTTTATTATTTATTGACAATATAACATTTTAACATTTATTATTAACATGATTTTATTTATAGAGGTGATTATTTTGAAAAATATAGTAGTAATCGGTGCTGGTCCAGCTGGTATGATGGCAGCTATTTCAGCAGGAAAGCATCACAAGGTTACATTAGTTGAAGGAAATGATAGATTAGGCAAAAAGCTTTTTATAACAGGTAAAGGAAGATGTAATGTTACAAATAAAAAGGATATTTCAGAATTTTTTAATTACATACCTGGAAATCCATACTTTCTTTATAGTGCTTTATATGGTTATACAAATGAAGATGTCATTAATTTCTTTGAAAGCAAAAATATCAAATTAAAAACTGAGAGAGGAGATAGGGTGTTTCCACTATCAGATAAAAGTTCTGATATTATTAAAGGATTAGAGTCGGCTCTAAGAGAATCAAATGTTAATATTTTATTATCTAGTAAGGTTAAGGATATAAACTTTTCTAACAATATGATTGATTCTATTATTTTAGATAATAATCAAAAAATATCCGGAGATCATTTCATTTTCTGTACTGGTGGACTTTCTTATCCTTTAACAGGTTCAACTGGAAAAGGTCTTTCTTTATCTAGAAAATTAGGGCACAACATTATAGAACCCAAACCTTCCCTTGTTCCTATCGAAACTATAGATAGTTGGGTTAAAGAATTAATGGGATTAAGCTTAAAAAATGTAGAATTAAAAGTTCTAAAAGATAACAAAGCTGTATTTAAGGATCAAGGCGAAATGCTATTTACCCACTTTGGAATATCTGGACCATTAGTTTTAAGTGCATCTCGTTATGTAGATATGTCAAAATCTATGGAGGTCTCAATTAATCTTAAACCAGCTCTAACAGAAGTGGAGCTAGATAAGAGAATACAAAAAGATTTTCAAAAATATCTTAATAAAGATTTTAAAAATTCTCTAGATGACTTATTACCTAAAAAGTTAATTCCAGTAATTATAAAGTTATCCAAAATCGATGAAGATAAAAAGGTTAATTCTATAACTAAAGAGGAAAGAAAAACCTTAGTTTCTTTACTACAGAGTTTAAAAATGAAGGTAAAAGGACTAAGACCTATTGAAGAAGCAATAGTTACGGCTGGTGGAGTTGATACTAAAGAAATAGACCCCTCTACAATGAAATCTAAATTAATTCAAAATCTATCCTTTGCTGGAGAAGTTGTAGACGTAGATGCTTTTACTGGAGGTTATAACGTTCAAATTGCATTATCAACAGGCTATTTACCTGGAAATTCCATATAGAATAAATTAATTTATTTTTGTCATTATTATGATATAATATCTTAGAATACTAATATTGAAAAGGAGAATTACTTTGAATATTTCAGTTGCAATTGATGGTCCAGCAGGAGCAGGAAAAAGTACCATAGCCAAAATCATAGCTAAAAGATATAATTTAATGTATATAAATACTGGAGCAATGTATAGGGCTGTAACCCTTGTAGCTATGAATCAAGATATATCTGTTGATAACATATCTAAACTCATGTCCTTAATGGAAAGTATGGAAATGCATTTTGAAAACGATAATTTAATCCTAAACGGTGAAAATATCCAATCACTATTAACTACACCTGTTATAAGTAATAATGTTTCAAATTATGCTCAGATTCCTGAAGTTAGAAAAAATCTAGTTAAACTTCAAAGAGAAATGAGTAAACAGTATAACGTTATAATGGATGGTAGAGACATAGGCACTGTGGTTTTAAAAGATGCAAAATTCAAATTCTTTTTAACTGCTTCTCCTGAAGAAAGAGCTAATAGACGTTATGAGGAATTAAAAAATAATGGTTTAGATGTTAAGTATGATGATATTTTAAGTGATATAATAAAAAGAGATTACATAGATTCTAATAGAGAAGTTGATCCTCTAATTAAAGCCCATGATGCTATAGAAATTGACACTACTGGATTAGATATAGATGGCGTTGTTAATAAAATTTCTAATTATATTAATGGTAGTGTAAAATAAATATAAAGGTGATAAAATGAGAAGAATATTACTAGCTCAAAATGCAGGATTCTGCTTTGGAGTTAAAAGAGCTGTTGATGAAGCTATTAAAAACAAAGAAAAATATAATAAAAAAATTTATACCCTAGGACCTTTAATACATAATAATGACGTTGTATCGATGTTAGAAGATAATAATATCTATGCAATCAGTATGGATGATATTAAAAATTTAACTTCCGATGATGTTGTATTAATAAGATCTCACGGAGTTTCTAAGAAAGTAATTGAAGAACTTGAAACTCATGGAGTTACTACTGTTAATGCAACTTGTCCTTACGTAACTAACATACAAAAAAAAGCTGATAAATATAATAAAGAGGGTTATAAGGTTATTATAATGGGTGACAAAAATCATCCTGAGGTTATAGGAATAAATGGATGGGCTGATGATAATGCCTTAGTTACTAAAGATGGTAATATCATAGAACCTTTACCTGATAAAGTGTGTTTATTATCTCAAACCACAGAAAAACAAGAAACTTGGGAAAAAACACTATCCTATGTTTCAGAACATTCTAAAGATGTTTTAGCTTTCAATACTATATGTTCTGCTACAGAAGTTAGACAAAAAAGTGCAATGGAAATATCAAAAGAGGTTCAAGTGATGATAGTTATTGGAGGTAAAAATAGTTCAAATACCACAAAATTATTTGAAATATGTAAATCTAACTGTTCCAAGACCTATCATATTGAGAACGCTTCAGATATTCCATTTGAATTAATAAATAATAAAAGTATAAATTTAATAGGAATTACTGCAGGAGCATCAACTCCTGATTGGGTAATTAAGGAGGTAGTTGAAATTATGGAAAACGAAAATTTAGTACAAGAAAATCAATTAGATCTAATGAATTCTATGGATAGAAAACTTACTATAGGTGAGGTTATTGAGGTAGAGGTTTTAAAAGTAGATCACGACGCTGCTTATGTAGCAATTCCTGGTTATAAATTAGATGGAAAAATACCAAAATCAGAATTTTCTTTTGACAAGGTTGATAACTTTAGTGAATTAGTAGTTGTTGGTAAAAGCATAAAAGCTAAGGTTTTAAGTTATAATTTTGAAGGTTATGTATTACTATCTAGCAAGGAGCTTCAAAGAGAAATAGCATTAGAAGAATTAGCAAAAGCTAAAGAAGAGGAAGCTACTCTTGATATAACAGTATCGAATTCTGCAAAAGGTGGATTAGTTTCATACTATAAAGGAATAAGAATATTTATCCCTCAATCACAAATATCAGTGGCTTTTGTTAAGAATTTAGAATCATATTTAAATAAAACTTTAAAAGTTAAAATTCTTAATATTGAAGAGGGAAATGTAATAGCTTCTAGTAGAGTTATCGAAGAAGCCGAAAAGAAGGTAATTGAGGATGCAGCTTGGAGTGCTATTAATGATGGAGATGTTGTTAAAGTTAAGGTTTTAAGATTTGCAGACTTTGGTGCTTTTGTTAATGTACATGGTGTAGATGGACTTATACCACTTTCACTGATGAGCTATGGAAAAATATCAAAAGCTTCAGAGGTTTTAAAAATAGGTCAAGAGATAGAAGCAAAAATAGTTGCATCAAATAGAGATGAAAATAAGTTAACTTTAAGCATAAAAGACTTAATTGAAGATCCATGGACTAATATAGAAGAAAAATATCCAGAAGATACCATAGTAATAGGTAAAGTAGTGAGACTATCAGATTTTGGTGCTTTTGTAGAATTAGAAAAAGGGGTAGATGGATTATTACACATCTCTCAAATATCTAGAAAGAAAATAAATCACCCATCAGAAGTACTTAAAGTTGGAGATGTAGTAAAAGCAAAAATAATCAATGTTGATAAAGAGAAAAGAAAAATTGGATTAAGTTCAAAAGTTTTAGAGTAAAGTCTTAAAAGAGTTCTTTCTAAGTTTTTAGAAAGAACTCTTTGTTATTATCTTCAAACTAATAGAATATACTTAAATAAGGGAAGCAATAGGAGGTAATATTAGTGGAAGATTATTCAAAAATATTGTCTAATTATAATATAGAAGGATATAGTATAAGCTTTAAAGATAATGACTATATAGTTGACTGCAAAAGCGAAATGTTTATGCTTCATACATATAGAAGCAAAAAAACACAGTTAAAAGACTTTCTACAATTTTACGAAGATTTATATAACAATGGTTTTAGAAAAATAGGTAAAATCATTAAAACTAATAACGGGAACAAGTATATTAAAGCTAGAGATACTTCATATTTTCTTACATCATATTTTAGAGAAGATACTGATTTCGTTTATAACATAGATTTTTTTAAAAATTCAATATTGTTACTAAATAAATTCCATAGATGTACCATAGAATTACATCCTGAGAAATATAATTTTAAAAGGGAATATACTAAATATATAAAAAGGTATTTGAAAAGAATAGACTACATGCTTAATTTAAAAAATACTATATCTAATAACATAATTAAATCTTACTTTGATAATCAGGTTTTAGATATTCTAGTAAATTACGATGAAGTACTTACTAACTGCAAAAAAATTTTTAGTAACCTATCTACCATTAAAAACAAAACTCCTCATAGATATAAGTTTTCTGCAAGTGGAATCACAATAGATAATTTTACTAAATCAGATAATAAAATTAAATTAAAGAACATAAATAGGATTAAATATAGTTATTATCATATGGATATAGGGTCTCTTTTAAACAGCATTTTAAATCAACCATCAGTAAACTGGGATTACCAAACTTTTAATGATTTAATAGAGATTTATAAGAAAAATTATAGTTTTTCTCTTGAGGATATTTATTTAATTTTGGGCTTTACTGTATTCCCCTATAAGTTTTATGATATTTGCAGGGATATTTATAAAAAGCATTCTCATAAAAATATTTCAGAATATAAGTTAGAGCTAAATAATATATTAGCACAGAGTGAAAATGTAAATACATGGTTTAAATTTTATGTAGAAGCTACCGATATATAGATTAAAGAGGATTTCTACAGTACAACTGTTAAATTATTCTAAAGAGCTATTTATATGTTTATTAATATAGAGTAAAATTAATGATGGGGCTTGAGAAGAAGCTCCTACAAGTTAGCGTTAAGAGGAATTTAATGGAGCTTAGAAACGCTCCTACAGATTATATGTGTGCACAATATAGGTGGTGATTTAAGATGAAGACTGAAAGACTAAACAAGAATAATAGGCCATTAGTTGAAAAGGCTATTAAAGAAGCTATTAAAGTTAATCCCTTAAATGAAGATTTTTTATCTGAATATGATTCTAAATCTTTTGTTATGAAATTTTTATTAAAGTCTTCTTTTGATATATATATTTCAAATGATTCAGTAGGATATATATGGTATGAACATTTAAGCAATAATGTATTTAATATAAAAAGCTTATATTTTCCACCTAACTTTTCTGAACTTCCTATATCATTTTTTACTAAAAATCATTCTTATAGTTATGAAAGTATTGCTAATGAGGATAGTATCTCTTTACTTAAAGCATTGGATTTTAACATTTATTCTGAGAGCTATATTCTTGAAAAAACTATCGAAGACTTTTCTTTTAATGATATCGAAGATATTAGTTTTAGATATGTTAAAACTAAAGACGATATAAATGCTAGAGTTACATTGCAAAACATTATCTTTGATGAAGATAGTAGAGTTCCTTTAGAGACTACAGATATACTATTTGATATGAAGCAAGAATATTATATAAATGATTTAGCTATTATCATGTATTTTAAAGATAAAGCCATTGGCTATGGTCAAATAATAAAAAACAATACTTATACTGTTGTAAACTTTGGCATCTTGCCTGAGTATAGAGGACAGGGATTAGGTAGGCATTTTCTTAATTACATTATATCTCTTGCTAAAACTAAAAACATTAAAGAACTTTCTATACGTGTTTCTCC
Source organism: Clostridium sp. YIM B02506 (assembly GCF_022324845.1). NCBI lineage: Bacteria > Bacillati > Bacillota > Clostridia > Eubacteriales > Clostridiaceae > Clostridium > Clostridium sp. YIM B02506. The sequence continues at coordinate 85,506 of NZ_JAKGTG010000013.1, read as the reverse complement.
TACTAATGTAAAGGCTATGAACCTTTATAACTCTGTGGGTTTCTATTTTAAAGAACATATATTAACTTGGAGCAAATAGGATTATTTTAAAACCTAGAGAAATCTCTAGGTTTTAAAATAATCCTTCTGTTGGTACATAAGAACTTTTTGTATACATCAATGAAGGGGTAAGTTTATCATTGTAGTAACTTCTATCTGCAATAAAGTTCATATCTTTATTACGTAGATGTCCGTTATTAGGATTCATGTATTCATCATTATTGTCTAGTGATTTTAAATCATACATTTAAATCCCTCCTTTTTTTTAGTTTTCTCAAATTTATAATTTTTATTACTAAATTTTTTATTTTTATGTTATAATTTATATTTGATAAAATACTATTGGAGGAAACAATACATGACTAATTCAATATATATTGATAAGATACAAGGTGAAGAAAATTTATCAACTAATTTAACTCAAACCTTTCATATTTCCACTTATGGATGTCAAATGAATGAAGAAGATTCAGAAAAAATATCAGGAATGCTTAAAAGAATAGGTTATTCAAATACTGAAGTTAAAGAAGATGCCGATATCATTATATTCAACACATGTTGTGTTAGAGAAAATGCAGAAAATAAGGTTTTCGGAAATTTAGGTCAATTAAAGAAACTAAAAGAAGAAAGACCAAATCTAATTATAGCTATTTGCGGATGTATGATGCAGCAAAAAGGAATGGCTGATAAGGTTCTTAAAACTTTTCCTTTTGTAGACATAATTTTTGGTACACACAACTCTTATAAGTTCCCTGAATACCTAGATAGAGTTCAAAAAGATGGCGTTCAAGTAAAGGAAATTATAAATAAAGAGGATGGAATAGTAGAGGGTCTCCCTATAGATAGAAAAAGTGATGTTAAAGCATTTGTTACTATAATGTATGGTTGCAATAATTTCTGTACTTATTGTGTAGTTCCTTATGTAAGAGGCCGTGAAAGAAGCAGAAAACCAGAAGATATAGTAAAAGAAGTTGAAGAATTAATCTCTCAAGGATATAAAGAGATAACTGTACTAGGTCAAAATGTTAATTCTTACGGTAAGGATTTAAATGATGGAATGTCTTTCGCAAAACTGCTTAGAACTTTAAATGAAGTTAAAGGACTTGAAAGAATAAGATTTATGAGTTCTCATCCTAAGGATTTAACTGATGATGTTATTTTAGCTATAAAAGAATGTGATAAGGTATGTGAACAAGTACATCTACCAGTTCAAAGTGGATCATCAGCAATACTGAAATCTATGAACAGACATTACACAAGAGAACAATACATCGAGTTAGCTAAAAAAATAAAAGCAGAAATTCCGGAAGTTTCTATAACTACAGATATCATAGTTGGATTCCCTGGTGAAACTGATGAAGACTTTGAAGATACTCTAGAGTTAGTTAAAGAAGTAGAATACGATTCTGCCTTTACATTTATATATTCAAGAAGAAATCATACTCCTGCTGATAGAATGGAAAATCAAATTCCAGAGGAAATCAAGCATGAAAGATTTAATAGATTAGTTAAGACCTTAAATGAAATAGTAGAGAGAAAAAATAAAACATACGAAAATAAAACTGTTGAAGTTTTTGTAGAAGGAACAAGTAAAAACCAAGAATCAAGACTTACCGGAAGAACTAGAAACGGTAGACTTGTTAACTTTGAAGGTTCAAAAGATTCTATAGGAAAATTAATTAATGTAAATATAACTAAAGCTGGTTCATTCTCATTAACTGGCGAGGAATGTAAATAAAAGCTCTTATTTTAAGAGCTTTTAAACTAATTTAGGAGGGTAATTATGGCTTTAACTCCAATGATGCAACAATACTTTGAAATAAAAGAAAAGTATAAAGATTGTATCTTATTTTTTAGATTAGGCGATTTTTATGAAATGTTTTTTGAAGATGCTGAAGTAGCTTCAAAAGAATTAGAACTTGTTCTAACAGGAAGAGACTGCGGTTTAGAGAGTAGGGCACCTATGTGTGGTATACCTTACCATGCTGCTAACTCTTATATTGGAAGACTTATTTCTAAAGGCTACAAGGTAGCTATAGGGGAGCAGGTAGAAGATCCAGCATTAGCTAAAGGAATAGTTAAAAGAGATGTAATAAAGGTAATAACCCCAGGAACATTTACAGATACAGCTTTTATTGATGATAGTAAAAATAACTTTATTATGTCTATATATAAATCTAAAGAAAATTTATGTGCTATATCTTCAACAGATATTTCAACTGGGGACTTCTACTGTACTAGTTTTACATATGATATTTCTTTAATTGGAGATGAAATATCTAAATATAAACCATCTGAAGTGATATTAAATGATGATTTTAGAGATCATACTGCTGAATTTGCTTTAATATATAATGGACTTATCTCTTTTAGAGACAATATGTATTTTGAGAATGACTATAGCTATCTTTATGATCAATTCAAAGATATAGAGTTTAACTTAGTTCAGGATGAAAAAAAATCTTCAATTAATTCATTAATAAAATATATTATAGATACTCAAAAAATGTCTTTGTCTAATATTAATACTATAAACTTCTATAATATAGAAGACTTTATGACTATAGATGCCTCTTCAAGAAGAAACCTAGAGTTAACTGAAAATATTAAAGATAAAAATAAAAAGGATTCTCTACTTTGGGTATTAGATAAAACTAAAACTTCTATGGGATCAAGAACCTTAAGAAGATGGATAGACGAACCCCTAATTTCCTTAGAAAAGATTAACAGTAGGCTAGACGCTGTAGATGAGCTTCGTAATACCTTAATAGATTTAGAAGAGCTTAGGGAAGCTCTAAAGGCCATATATGATATAGAGAGAATAATAGGTAAGGTATCTAATAAAAATGTATCAGCTAAAGATTTAATCAGCTTAAAGTTATCTTTATTTAAGGTGCCAACTATTAAAAATATAATTTCTAAGTTCAATAGTTCTTTATTTAGTACATATTACAATGACTTAGATGAATTAGCAGATATTAGAGATCTACTAGAAAATTCTATTTTAGATGATCCTTCTTTATCTATAAAAGAAGGAAACATAATAAAAGACTCATATAATGAAACTATTGATAAACTTAGAGAAACTAAATTTAAAGGAAAAGAGTGGATTGCCGCTTTAGAAAACCAAGAAAGAGAGTTTACAGGGATTAAATCCTTAAAGGTTGGATATAATAAGGTTTTTGGATATTATATTGAAATAAGTAAAGCTAATTATTCAAATATACCTGAAGGTAGATATATAAGAAAGCAAACCCTTGCAAATGCAGAAAGATTCATAACCGATGAGTTAAAGAAAATTGAAGACGATATATTAGGTGCAGAAGAAAAACTTATCGCTTTAGAATATAATGTCTTCTGCGAAATTCGTGATGAAGTTGAAGCTGCTGTTGATAGATTAAAACTAACTGCAAAAATTATATCTGAACTAGATGTAATTTCAACCTTCTCAAAACTAGCTATGGAAAATAACTACGTTAGACCTAAGCTAAATAATTTAGGAAAAACTACTATTACAGAAGGTAGGCATCCTGTAGTTGAAAAGGTAATTGATAGAGGAGAGTTTGTATCTAATGATACCAAACTTGACATTAAAGATAATCAATTATTAATAATCACAGGTCCTAATATGGCTGGGAAATCTACATATATGAGGCAGGTAGCTCTTATAACCTTAATGGCTCAAATAGGGTGTTTCATCCCTGCAACATCTGGTGATATAGGAATATGTGATAAAATATTTACAAGAATAGGTGCTTCAGATGATTTAGCTGGCGGTAAATCAACATTTATGGTTGAAATGTGGGAAGTTTCAAATATATTAAAAAATGCAACGTCGAACTCTCTAGTCCTTTTAGATGAGGTTGGACGTGGAACCTCAACTTATGATGGTTTAAGTATAGCCTGGTCTGTTATAGAATATTTAAGTAAAGGTAAACTAAAACCTAGAACATTATTTGCAACTCACTATCATGAATTAACTCAACTAGAAGCTGAGATTAGTGGGGTTAAAAATTTCTCTGTTTCTGTTAAAGAAATAAACGATACTATTATCTTCCTTAGAAAAATAGTTCCAGGTGGAGCAGATCAATCTTATGGAATAGAAGTTGCAAAATTAGCCGGGTTGCCTACTGAAGTTATAGAAAGAGCTAAAGATATACTTGAAGGTTTAGAAAAAAATCAAACCTCAAAATCTAAAATAGAAACTAAAGAAAAACCTAAAGCTAAAACTAAAAATAATGTAGATACTTCCATGCAGATGGATTTTGGGTCCTTGGCTAAAGATGGGATGTTAAACAAATTAGCTACCCTTGATATATTAAATATGACACCAATGGATGCTATGAATAATCTACACAATATTATTAAAGAAGCTAAAGAGCTTCTAAAATAAAGGAGGTGTTTCTCCCTTTGAAAAGAATAAATATATTAGATTCACAAACTTCAAATAAAATAGCTGCTGGTGAAGTAGTAGAAAGACCTTTTTCTGTAGTTAAGGAATTAGTAGAAAACTCTATAGATGCTTCTAGCAAAAATATTATAGTTGAAATAGAAAATGGCGGAGAAACTCTTATAAAAGTTATAGATGATGGTGATGGTATTCACAAAGAAGACATATCAAAAGCCTTCTTACCTCACGCAACTTCTAAAATTAAAGAAGTAGAGGATATATATAATATAATGACCTTGGGCTTTAGAGGAGAGGCATTAGCATCTATTGCCTCTATATCTAAAACCATACTAAAATCTAAAACTTCCTCAGAGGATATTGGAGTTGAAATATCTTTAACTGGGGGAAGTATAGATCATATTGTGGAGAGTGGAGTAAATAAAGGAACCTATATAGAGGTTAGAGATTTATTCTTTAATGTACCCGCTAGAAAAAAATTTATGAAATCTCAATCAAGAGAGAGTGCTTTAATTAATGATATATTAACTAGGATTGCTATAGCTAATCCTAGTGTAGCCTTTACTTTGATTATGAACGGGAAAAAGGCTTTTCAAACTTTCGGAAGTGAAAAAGAAGAAGATGTTCTTAGAACCATTTACGGGAAAAATATTTTAGAAAACTTAGTTTCCTTTGAAGCTTCTACAGATCTAATAACGGTTCATGGTTTCGTTGGAAAAGAAGAGATTGCAAGAGGAAGCCGAAATAATCAAAGTATTTTTATTAATGGAAGATATATAAAAAATAAAACCATCACAGCTTCGATAGAAAATGCTTTTAAGTCCTTTGCTACAGTTAATAAGTTTCCTTTTTTTGTAGTATATATAGAAACTTATCCTGAATTTATTGATGTAAATATACATCCAACTAAAGCAGAGATTAAATTTAAAGATGAGAGAATTTTATATAAGGTAGTTTTTGATGCAGTTCATAATGCTTTAAAAGAAAATGTAAAAGCTTCTTTTATGGATGATGAAGTTTCAAAAGAAGAAATATACGAAAATGTACACTTTGAAGATACCTCTTCTTTCAGTGAAACTATTCCTAAAATAGTGCCAGAGGTTACTAAGCCCATATATCCTGAATATTCTGCTGAAACTTATACAGAGCAAAAATCAGTTGAATTACCTGTAGATCTTAAAAGTGTAAAACCAGAAATAAAAGAGATTAATGAATCCTACGAATCTAGCACTACTGTACCTATACCTAAAGAGCCTAACTATATAGATACAGTACCAGAGCCTAAGCTGCCACCTTATAGAGTTATAGGGCAATATAATAAAACCTATATACTATGTGAATATAATGAAAATCTCTATATAGTAGATCAGCATGCGGCTCATGAGAAGTATCTCTTTGAAAAGTATTATGATTCTATAAAAAATAAGGAAGTAGAGATTCAGCCTCTATTAATTCCATCTGTAATTCAGCTTACTTTAGATGATTATGTTTATTATGAAGATAATTTAAAAGTTTTTGAGGATGCTGGATTCACCTGCGAACCCTTTGGTGTAAATACCATTGCTATAAAAGAGGTTCCGTACTTTTTAGGTAAACTAGATCCTAAGGGCCTATTTTTAAGTATTCTAGATAACCTTAAAGCTTTAGGAAGCGGCACTACCTTAGAAGTAAAATATAACAAAATAGCAACATTATCTTGTAAGTCTGCTGTAAAGGCTAATAATGAGTTAACCTTAGAAGAAATGAAAGAACTTATAAACCTTATGAGATACATGAAAGATCCTTATCATTGTCCTCATGGAAGGCCAACAATAATAAAAATATCAAATTATGAACTTGAAAAAAGATTTAGGAGAGTTACCTAAAATGAATAAAACAAACAAAAAGAAATTATTAGTTATAGGTGGTCCTACAGCAGTTGGGAAGAGTGATATAGCCGTTAAACTTGCAAAAGAATTAAACGGAGAGATAATTTCAGCTGATTCCATGCAGATATATAAACATATGGATATAGGTTCAGCAAAAATTTCAAAAGAAGAAATGTGTGATATTCCTCACCATTTAATAGACTTTCTTGATCCTAGAGAAGAATTTTCAGTTTCAGATTTTAAAGATATGTGCCTAAAGAGTATGGAAGATATCTATTCTAGAGGGAAGTTCCCTATAATAGTTGGTGGTACTGGATTATATATAAATTCTATAATTTGTGATATGACTTTTACTGAAAGTGAAAAAGATGATGAGTATAGAGAACATCTACTTAAGCTATCAGAAGAGCATGGAAATGAATTTTTACATAATATGCTTAAAGAAGTCGATCAAGTATCCTCAGAGCAAATTCACTATAATAATGTAAAGAGGGTAATCCGCGCTTTAGAAGTATATCATTTAACAGGAAAACCATTTTCATCATACAATCTAGGAGAAAGTATATATAACTGTGATTATGATCTACATTATTATGTTTTGAATATGGATAGAGCTAAGCTTTATGAAAGAATAAATTATAGAGTAGATCTTATGATGTCAAAAGGTCTTCTTGATGAAGTTAAAACTCTAAAAAATATGGGATTAACAAGTGATACGCAGTCAATGAAAGGTATTGGATATAAAGAGCTTCTAGATTACCTTAATGACAAAACCTCTTTAGAATTTGCTATGGAATCAATTAAGCAAGGAAGTAGAAACTATGCTAAAAGACAACTTACTTGGTTTAGAAAAGATCCTAGATCTATATTTATAGATAAGGATACTTTTGATGGTGATATAGATATTGTTAACAAAATAACTGGTGACATAATACAATCTTAAGAGTATAATAGAATTAATTTCTTATGGAAATATGGAGGATGAGTTTATATGAATAAGCAAAATAATAACTTGCAAGATATCTTCTTAAATGGCGCAAGAAAAAATAAAATAGCTGTAATTGTATACCTTACAAATGGCTTTCAATTAAAAGGATACGTTAAAGGTTTTGATGCATTTACTGTAATTTTAGATTGTGATGGAAAGCAGATGATGATATATAAGCATGCCATTTCAACTATAAACCCTGCAAAAATAATTTTATTTAATAACGAGAATGTATAATATATACTCTCTATGCAGTGCATAGAGAGCTTTTATTTGATGAAGTATTTAAAAAATGGAGGATATAAATGTTAGATTTAACAATAGAATATATAAAGAACCAGTATAATATAAGTGAAGAAACTATAAGTCTATACAATAAGACAATAGTGGATATTCAAGATCAATTTAAAATCTATGATGAAATAAGAGAGTATAACCAAATCAAAGTTTTAAAAGCCCTTCAAGAGGAGAGAATAAGCGATTCTCATTTTACCAATTCCTCTGGCTATGGTTATGGTGATATTGGCAGAGATGCTCTAGATAAGGTATATGCACACATATTTAAGGCAGAAAGCGCTCTAGTAAGACCACACTTTGTAAATGGAACTCATGCAATAGGTACAGCCTTGTTCGGTAATCTTCGTCCAAATGACACTATGCTTGCTGTAACAGGAACACCATATGATACCCTCCATAATATAATAGGTCTTGATGAAGGCAAAAAGATAGGTTCTTTAAAAGAATATGGAGTTAATTATAAACAAATTGATTTAACTGAATCTGGGGATTTTAATTACGATGAGATAGAAAAAATATTAAAAGAAGATTCTTCTATAAAATTAGTACACTTACAAAGAAGTACAGGTTATGGTTGGAGAAATTCTTTTAGTTTAGACGCCTTGGAAAAGGCTATAAAGTTCATAAAGAATGTAAAAAATGAAGTAATTGTTTTTGTTGATAACTGTTATGGAGAATTTATTGATACTAAAGAGCCTACAGAAGTAGGTGCAGATTTAATAGCAGGTTCATTAATCAAAAATATAGGTGGTGGAATTGCTCCAACAGGAGGGTATATAGCAGGTAGAGAAGAGTATGTTACTCAAGCTGCCTACAGACTAACTGTCCCTGGAATAGGAGGGGAGTGTGGTTCAACTTTTGGTGTAATGAGAAGCTTATACCAAGGATTGTTTTTAGCCCCGCATATAGCAATTGAAGCACTAAAAGGAGCTGTTTTCTGTTCAAGAATATTCGAACTTGCTGGATTTGAAGTACTTCCTAAGTTTAATGACAAAAGAAGTGATATAATACAAGCTATAAAGTTTGGAAACAAAGAGAAGCTTATTGCTTTCTGTAAGGGAATACAAAAAGGATCTCCTATAGATTCATTTTTAGAGTGTGAGCCATGGGATATGCCAGGATATAATGATCAAGTTATAATGGCAGCTGGCGCCTTTATTCAAGGATCAAGTATAGAATTATCTGCTGATGCACCAATAAGAGAACCATACATAGCATACCTTCAAGGTGGTTTAACCTTTGATCATGCTAAAATAGGCATACTTATAGCTTTATCAAAGGTACTAAATATACAGTAATCTATTAATTTGCATAAAATAAAAAAACTGGCTTAACGCCAGTTTTTTAATATGCTCTAAACAATCCTACAAGTTTACCTAATATAGCACAGTCATCAACTATAATAGGCTCCATAGTTTTATTTTCTGGTTGAAGTCTTATATGATCTTTTTCCTTAAAAAATCTCTTTATAGTAGCTTCATTTTCTATTAAAGCAACTATTATCTCTCCGTTTAAAGCAGTAGTGCATTGTTCAATAATAGCTAAATCGCCATCATTAATTCCAGCATCAATCATACTTTCACCAGAAACTTTAAGCATAAATAATTCTCTATCATGTTTTATATATTCAATAGGTATAGGAAATGAATCCTCTATATTTTGTGTAGCTAAGATAGGAGTTCCAGCGGTAACCTTACCAACTATAGGTATGTTAAGCATTTCTCTTTTAGCTGCATTTAATTCAACTATTTCTAAAGCTCTTGGCTTAGTAGGATCCCTTTTAATAAAACCCTTTTTCTCAAGTCTCTTAAGATGACCATGAACAGTTGAGGTTGACTTTAAATCTACAGCCTCACATATTTCTCTTACAGACGGTGGGTATCCTTTGTTTTCAGTATAAGTTTTAAGAAATTTATATATTTCTGATTGTTTATCCCTTGTCATTATTAACACCTCTCTAACTGATTCCTATTATAACATACGTATTTCAAATATTCAAACCTATGTTCCCATAAGTTAATTTGATTAGTTTATGCTAATTTGATATAATCTAGTTTGTAATAAAATAAAAGGAGATTTATAATGGATAAGATCAATGTTTTTAATGATTCTGAATTTGTAGATGATGATAACTGTATATATGATTCAAATAAAATTTGTGATAATTGCGGAAAATGTTTAGAAGCTGAGGGCGTAGACATCAGGGCAATTAAAATCGAAGAAATTGCTAAAGTATCTGAAGAAACTTCAATTCAATCTAGTGAATCACTTGAAGAAGAAATAGATGATCAAGAAGATAGTGTAGAAGTTTTTGATGAATCCAGCTTTCTTGAAGAAGAAGAGTATGAAGATGCATGGGATCACATCGAATATATAGATGATGTTCAAAATATTTTAGATGATGATATTGCATTGGAAGAAAACTCAGAGGAGATTTACCCAGGATTAATTAGGATAAAGAGATTTTAGAAAAAATCTCCTTATCCTTTGTTTTTTATTTAACCAGAAAACTATTTAAGAATTTAAGCAGTTTTCTGGTTAAATTCTTAAGAACTTAAATTCTTAAGTTCTTAAGTTCTTAAGTTCTTAAGTTCTTAAGTTCTTAAGTTCTTAAGTTCTTAAGTTCTTAACCATTTTACTGGTTAACTGAGCATAAATCATTTAAACAAGTTTCTTATGAATAATGAGTCTAATGAAGTTTTTAAAAAGAAAAAACTTCTACAGGTCAGATGTTTATAACTTCGCTAAAGGATTTTGTTTTACAGCTTCTCTTAAGACCTCATCATCAACATGAGTATATATCTGAGTTGTAGATATACTATCATGCCCTAAAATGCTTTGTAGACTTCTTATATCTACATTTCCATGCTTATACATGAGAGTAGCAGCAGTGTGGCGTAATTTATGAGGAGTATATTTTTGCTCAGTTAATCCAGCTTCTATCGTATATTTCTTTACTATTCTTTCGACGCTTCTTTTATTTATTCTCGTTCCCTTCGAACTTATAAAGAGAGCATCATTGTCGTTTTCGGATATATTTTTTATTTTTTTTCTTTCTATCATATAAGAATCTAAAGCTTTAATGCAAGCTTCGTTTAAATAAACTGTTCTCTCCTTATTACCTTTTCCTATAATAGTTAATATATCTCCCTTAATTTTAGATATATTTATACCACAAAGCTCTGAAACACGCACTCCACAATTTAAAAATATAGTTATCATGCAATAATCTCTAGCATAAAATTTATAACTTCTATCCATAGAGTTTAAAAGCTTAATAGACTCATCCAAAGTTAAATAAACAGGGTGGCGCTTATTAAGTTTTGGAGATTCTAACTCTTTAGCTGGATTATTTCTAACTATTCCTTGTTTTCCTGATAAAAAATTAAAAAAAGACTTTAAAGCAGCCACTTTCCTAGCTCTAGCATAAGTTCCGTTTTCTCGTTGTTTTTCTGCAAATGAAACAAATGCATATAAATCCGAAAGCTTTATACTATTTATAAAAGCCTCATCTATAAAACTTAAATCAATCTCATTAAATTCAGTATTCTTATGAGCTTTACCTTTATATATTGCTATAAACCTAAAAAACATCATAATGTCAATTCTGTAGCCATCAATAGTATTAGGGGATTTCCCTCTGATTGTACTTAGATAATTTAGAAAATCAGCTAGTAATTCAGGAATATTCTCATCATAAGCTATATTTATATCATATTTCATTAAATTTTCTCCTTTGTCACCTTAATAATTAGTATTTTATACCTTTTATGCTCTTTTTTCAACTAAAATATGTCGCTAAATAAGCATTTAGCGACATTATCTTTATAGAAATATATTTTCAGCTTAAAATCATAGTGATTTTTTACGTTTAATTGAATTTTCAAATCAATTTCTTTAATTAAACTTGATTTTTGTAATACATATATATTACAATGTATTTATATGTATTACAGGAGGCGTATTATGGGAGAAATAAAGGCGACAACATTTAGATTATCAGAAGAAACTATAAAATCATTTAGAGAAACAGCTGAAACACACGGAATGACACAAGAACAATGTTTAGCAAACTTATTACATGTATTTGAACTAAAGGAAGCAAAGGAAGTCTTTAAGGATAGAAAAAAAGAAATTGAAATTTTTGAAGAATACATTTCTAGAATACAAAATTTGTATTTAACTTCTTTAGAAATCAATTTAACTGAAGAAGAACGATTCAAAACTGAGTTTAATAAAGATCTTGAAGAAAAAAGCAATATAATAATTTCATTAAATAAAGAGATAAAAAATCTTAAAGATAAAAATGAAAAATTACAAGAACAAATTTCAGAACTTAAAGAATCATTAAATAAAAAAGAGACTTCATTAAAAGTTTATGATGAAATGCAAGCTCAGAATAAATTTATTATGAATAAAATAACAAAAGATAACGAATCTTTATCTTTTAAAATAAAAGAGCTAGAAGAAGAAAATATCAAAGCAAAAGAATATGAAATTTTAAGTAAAGATCTTCAGGAAAAGATAAATTCGTCAAACAATACTATCATAGAAAAGAATCTATATATAAACTCTATAGAAAGTAAATTAGAGTTTTTACAATCCTCTTTAACCCAAGCCAAAGACGAAATTACTACTATAAAATCCACTAACAAAGAAGAAATATCTAAAATGAAAGATGAATTTCAAAGAGAAAAAAAACTTACAGCTGATGAACTTAAAGAAAGCTTAGAAAAGTATTATGATTTAAAGATTTCCACCGAATTAAAGTTCTCATTAAGCGAAAAAGATAAAGAAATCGAGAAATTAAAATCAGAAATTAAAACCTTAAAAGAAAAAAATAAGGAGAAGACTAATTAACAGTCTTCTCCTCTACTTCATCTAAACATTTATTTCAGCTTTTAAATTAAGCGCTTCAGAATTGTTTTCTAATATAGGATTTATGTACTCTTCTATAAACTCTTCTACTTGACTTGGAGATCTTCCAATAAACTTATTAGGATCTATTATATCTCTAATTTCATTTTCAGTTAACCCAAAGCCACCATCAGCTATTATTCTATCTATTAAATCATTATTTAACCCTTCTCCTTTTACTCTTTGAGAAGCTTCCATAGAATAACCTCTTATCTTTTCATGCAATTCCTGTCTATCTCCACCTTTTTTAACAGCTTCCATCATTATGTTTTCAGTCGCCATAAAAGGTAATTCATTATTTACATGAGCCGCTATTACCTTGTCATAAACCACCATACCTTCAGATATATTCATATATAGATTTAACACTCCATCTAAAGCTAAAAATGCTTCTGCTACTGCTATTCTTTTATTTGCAGAGTCATCTAATGTTCTTTCAAACCATTGAGTAGCTGCAGTAACTGCTGGATTTAATGAATCTACTATTACATATCTTGCTAAAGCTCCTATTCTTTCCGATCTCATAGGATTTCTTTTATAAGCCATAGCTGATGATCCTATTTGATTTTTTTCAAAAGGCTCCTCTACTTCCTTCATGCTTTGTAAAAGTCTTAAATCATTAGAGAATTTATATGCACTTTGCGCAACTTCTGATAATGTATTTAAAACTATAGAGTCTAATTTTCTTGGGTAAGTTTGGCCTGTTACTCCATAACTTTTCTCAAAACCCATTCTTTTAGCTACCATAACATCTAAAGCTTTAACCTTACTTTCATCACCTTCAAAAAGAGTCATAAAGCTAGCTTGAGTTCCAGTTGTTCCTTTAACTCCTCTAAGCTTCAATGTGCTTAATACATGATCTATATTTTCAACATCCATAACCAAATCCTGCATCCATAAAGTAGCTCTTTTCCCTACTGTAGTTAACTGAGCAGGTTGAAAATGTGTAAATCCTAGTGTAGGCATATTTTTATATTTTAAAGAAAATTCTTTAAGCAGTGCTAAAACACTTACAATCTTTTTCTTTATTAATAATAAAGCTTCCTTCATTATTATAACATCAGTATTATCTCCTACATAACATGATGTAGCCCCTAAATGTATTATTCCTTTAGCAGAAGGACATTGAAGTCCATATGCATATACATGACTCATAACATCATGTCTTACTTCCTTTTCTCTTTTTATAGCTTCTTCATAGTTTATATTATATATATTAGCCTTTAATTCATTAACTTGTTCTTCAGTTATATTAAGGCCTAATTCCTTTTCACATTCCGCTAAGGCAACCCAAAGCTTTCTCCATGTAGTAAACTTCATATCATCCGAGAATAAAAAACTCATCTCCTTAGATGCATATCTTGAATTTAATGGTGTACTGTATAAATCAGTTCTAGTCATAAAAACCTCCATACGAATATATTTGTTATTTTATTGATTTTAGTTCGCATTTTATTATATCATATTTTATAAAAAATATCAGTTATATTACTAATTTTTCATGAATATAAATTAAACATATATTATATTATGGGAGATGGTTATATGTATAAAGTTAATCTATTAGACAAACTTTCTTTTTTATTTGTTATTATAGGCTCTATCAATTGGGGTTTATACGGTCTATGTAACTTCAACCTAGTTCATTATCTATTTGGATTCGCCCCACTATTAGAACGCATAATATATATTATAGTATTCGTTTCAGGATTAAATTTAGTCGCACTAGTTTTTAGAAGTAAAATGATATTAAAAAGAGAGCAATAAAAAAAGGTTCTATACGAACCTTTTTTATTATTCTTCTAAAGTTTCTATTAATTTAACAACTTCTTCTACTGCTAAAGTTTCGTCATCGCCTGAAGCTATAACTTTCACTAAAGCATCTTTAGTAACTCCTAAAGATAATACTCCAATTAAACTTTTAACGTTTGCTTTTTTTCCATTATACTCGATTTGAACATCAGACTTAAAAGATGAAGCCTTCTTTACTAATAAAGTAGCTGGTCTTGCATGTAATCCAGTAGCGTTTTTTACTAAAACTTCTTTAACTACCATCTAATTCACCTCTTTGCATTTATTTCGTTATGTTTATCAATAACTTATTTCATTATATATTGTTTTGTAGTTAATTTCAACACTATAAATTAAAATATTGCTTAATTTAAAGCCAATGTAAATGATTTTATTCTTTTTATTCCTTCCATTATGGCATCGTTTGAAGTAGCATAAGATAATCTAATGTAGTTTTCTAGTCCAAAACCTATTCCTGGAACTACTGCTACCTTCTCTTTTTCTAAGAGCATATCTGAAAAAGTCAAAGAATCTTTTATGACAACAGAATCAATAGACTTACCTATTAATTTTTTAATATCCACCATTACATAAAAAGCTCCTTGAGGATATATATAATCTAGATCATTTATATCATCTAATAATTTCACCATTAAATCTCTTCTACTATGAAAAACTTTTATCATGTCATGTAATTCATCTTGTGGACCTTCAAGAGCTTCTAAAGCAGCATATTGGCCTATAGTAGACACATTTGATGTCATATGACTTTGTATACTACTCATAATCTTAATTACTTCCTTAGGCCCTGCTGCGTATCCAACTCTCCACCCTGTCATTGCATAAGACTTAGACATTCCATTAATAACAATAGTTCTATTGTAAGCATCTTCACTCAAACTTCCAATGCTAATATGTTTATAATCTCCGTAGATTAATTTTTCATATATTTCATCCGCTATTATAAACAAATCATGTTTTTTAGCAAATTCACCAAGCTCTATTAATTCTTCTTTAGTATATATAGTTCCCGTAGGATTATTAGGTGAATTTATAAGAATAGCCTTTGTTTTCTCGGTAACATACTTTTCTAAGGTATCTATATTAAACTTATATCCATCTTCTTGTAAACACTCAACAAACACAGGATTACCATCTGCAAGTTTTACTAACTCCGGATAACTAACCCAATATGGAACAGGTAATAAAACTTCATCACCTGGATTTAAAATTGCCAAAAACAAATTAGCTAAACATTGCTTTGCTCCTGTAGATATAATTACCTGCGATTCATTATAAATTAAGTCATTATCTTCTTTTAATTTCTTAATTATAGCCTTTTTTAGTTCAGATATACCAGCTGCTGGCGTATATTTCGTTTTGCCTTCTTCCATAGCCTTTATAGCTGCCTTAATAATATTAGAAGGTGTATTAAAATCCGGCTCTCCAACACCAAAACTTACTACATCAACCCCACGACTTTTCATTTCTTTAGCCTTAGCAGTTATAGCCAAAGTTATTGATGGCGATAATTGCTCCCCTTTTTGTGATAATTTCATATTTTACCTCCATATCTTTTGTCTAAATGTAATAATTTATTTAAATGTATTTCATTTACCCCATATTGACCTATAAGACTTGAACTTTTATTGCTTATTGAATGACAGTCACTCCCACCAGTTATTATAAGCTTGTGTTTTTTTGCTAGATTATAAAAAGTATTTATCTTCTCATTATTATGACTTGGATGATATATTTCTACACCACTTAAACCATGACATTTCAATCTTTTAAATAGATTATCTAATTCCATTTGTCTTGGTATATCGCCAGGATGAGCTAAAACCGCTATACCTCCTGATTTTTTTATGATATCCAAAACTTCCTTATAGTATATTTTTTCTCTTTTAACAAATCCAGCCTTTCCTTCAATCAAATAATTCTTAAAAGCTAATTTAAAATTCTCGCTGTATCCTTTTTTAACTAACAACTGAGCTATATGAGATCTTCCAAGTGTAGATATGCTATTTACACATAAATCATTTATATCTATATTTATCCCTATATCTTTTAATTTTGTTATAATACTTTCTACTCTTTTTACTCTTGAAGCCTTAAGCTTTTCTACAACATTTTTAAGAGTAGGGTTATCTACATCTATACAATAACCTAATATATGTATCTCTATATCATCTTCATACTCAGTGGAAAATTCTATACCTGGAATTATGTCTATGTCTGAATAGTGGTATTTAGTAATATATTGTGAAGACAATGTGTCATGGTCTGTTATAGAAATGTATTTTACATTTCTTTCAATTGCTATATTTATAATTTCTTCTGGCGTTAAATTGCCATCGGAATATGTAGAGTGAATATGCAAGTCAGCATACTTCATAATCTTCACCTATTTTCTATATCTTTATAATAAAAATATATCATTTTATTAGATAGATGTAAATATTCCATAATTATTAATAAAATTAAAAAAACCCCATAAAGGGGTTGTCTCTTTGTTATCTTGGTTGAATAATTAATTTTATGGCTGTTCTTTCTTCACCATCTATTATTATATCTGTGAATGCCGGAACACATACTATATCTTTTCCACTTGGCGCAACAAATCCTCTAGCAATAGCTATAGCTTTAACAGCTTGATTTATAGCACCTGCACCTACTGCTTGAATTTCTACGATATTTTTCTCCTTTATTATTGCCGCTAAAGCCCCCGCTACTGAATTTGGATTAGATTTTGTTGAAACTTTTAATACTTCCATTATTTTGACCTCCTAGATTAATAATGTACCCGCATACGTTTACATTAGAAGTTAACTATTATTTCTTTCCCTTAATATATATTCTATATGTATTTTAAAATTCCTTCTTTTATTATAAATAATTTTAAAAAAAATACATTTTGTTTTAACAAAATGTATTTTCTATCGATTATTTTGCGTATTCCACAGCACGTGTCTCTCTAATTACATTTATTTTAATTTGGCCAGGATATTCTAGCTGTTCTTCTATGTTTTTTACGATATTACGTGCCATTTCAATAGCCACAGCATCATCGACTTGATCTGGTTTAACCATAATTCTAATCTCTCTTCCAGCTTGAATGGCATATGACTTTTCTACACCTTCATATGAGTTTGCAATCTCTTCTAATTTTTCTAATCTCTTTATATAAGCTTCTAAAGTTTCTCTTCTAGCACCAGGTCTCGCTGCTGATATAGCATCTGCAGCCTGAACTAATATTGCCTCTAGAGATATCATTTCCACATCTCCATGATGAGCAGCAATAGCGTTTACTATCACTGGGGATTCATGATACTTCTTAGCTAGGTCTCCACCTATTAAAGCATGTGGTCCTTCATATTCTTGATCCACTGCTTTACCTATATCATGTAATAATCCGGCTCTTCTTGCTATATTTACATCTAAGCCTAATTCCGAAGCCATTAAACCTGCTAAATAAGCAACTTCTATGGAATGTTTTAAAACATTTTGACCATAACTTGTTCTGTATTTTAATCTACCTAACAATTTAATAATCTCAGGATGTAAACCATGTACCCCTGTTTCAAAGGTAGCTTGTTCTCCCTCTTCCTTTATATCGTTTTCGACATCTTTAGTAGCTCTTTCTACCATTTCTTCAATTCTAGCAGGATGAATTCTTCCATCTACTATCAATTTTTCTAATGCTATTCTTGCAACTTCTCTTCTTATCGGGTCGAAACTAGAAAGTATTACCGCCTCAGGAGTATCATCAATTATTAAATCTACTCCAGTTAAGGTTTCTAAGGTTCTTATATTTCTACCTTCTCTTCCTATTATTCTACCTTTCATTTCATCATTTGGAAGCGCCACTACATGTACTGTTGTTTCAGAAACATGATCTGCTGCACATCTTTGAATAGCTGTAGTAATTATTTCTCTAGCTTTTTTATCAGCCTCTTCTTTAGCTTTCATTTCTACATCTTTTATCATCATTGCACTTTCATGTTTGATTTCTCTACTAATTTCATCAAGAAGAATTTGTTTCGCTTCTTCAGATGATAATCCAGAAACCTTTTCTAATTCATGTCTTCTTTTAACTAAAATTTCTTGAGCATTTACTTCCATTAAATCAATGTCTTGTAATCTTTTATTAATTGTTTCGTCTTTCTTTTCTAAGATTTCACCCTTTTTATCAAGAGCTTCCTCTCTTTGGATTAATCTTCTCTCTAATCTTTGTACTTCATTTCTTCTTTCTCTTGATTCCTTTTCGAAGTCAGTTCTTAATCTATGAACCTCTTCTTTAGCCTCTAAAATAGCTTCTTTTCTTAAGGAATCTACTTCTTTTTTGGAATTCTCCAAAAGATCATTTGCTTCTTTTTCTAAATTATCAATTTTATTTCTTGAAACTTTA
The DNA here is from genome assembly GCF_022324845.1 of Clostridium sp. YIM B02506. NCBI lineage: Bacteria > Bacillati > Bacillota > Clostridia > Eubacteriales > Clostridiaceae > Clostridium > Clostridium sp. YIM B02506. The sequence goes on along the minus strand of NZ_JAKGTG010000013.1, from coordinate 66,787 downwards.
TTGATTACTATATATTGCAATCCAGCTAAACAAGCTAGAACCACTATATCTATTAAAATAAGTTTCATTTCCATACAAACACCTCCTTCGCAATCTTCAAAATATAATATATTAAATAAAAATAAGATAGCGTAAAAAGATGTCATATTAAATTCTAACTGTTGTTTAGTAATATGATAAACCAGTATTTGTTATTATTGTATAGCAATTTTTTTCTTATGTCAAGCAGTATCCTTTACTATAAAAGTTACTACATCTTTATTATTACCTATTTTTAAATAAAAATAAGCAAAAAAATAAATAAATCGCAATGCGATTTATTTATTTTCAACTTTTTTTTCTATTTTTTCAGTTTCAGGCTTTTTAACCTTTTTAACTTCAGTTAAAGGAAGACCATATTTTTCTCTAATTTTATTATCTATTTCTAATGCTAAATCTGGGTTTTCTTTTAATGATTGTTTAGCATTTTCTCGTCCTTGGCCAAGTCTTGCTTCGCCATAAGAAAACCATGCACCACTTTTTTGAATGATGCCTTCCTTTACTCCTACATCTATTAAGTTACCCTCTCTAGATATACCTTCATTATACATTATATCAAATTCTGCATTTCTAAACGGTGGAGCTACTTTGTTTTTAATAACCTTAACTCTTGTTCTGTTACCAACAACATTTTCACCTTGCTTTATTGAATCAATTCTTCTAACGTCCATTCTTACTGATGCATAAAATTTAAGTGCTCTTCCTCCTGGTGTTGTTTCAGGATTTCCAAACATTATACCAACTTTTTCTCTTAATTGGTTTATAAATATAGCTACACACTTAGATTTGCTAATACTTCCCGCTAATTTTCTTAATGCTTGAGACATTAATCTAGCTTGCAATCCAACGTGGGCATCTCCCATTTCTCCTTCTATTTCCGCTCTTGGTACTAAAGCTGCTACAGAGTCTACTACTATTACATCAATAGCCCCTGAACGAACTAGAGCTTCTGCTATTTCTAGTGCTTGTTCACCAGTATCAGGTTGAGATACTATTAAGTTTTCTGTATCAACACCTAAATTCTTAGCATAGCTAGGATCCAAAGCATGTTCAGCATCTATAAATCCTACAGCTCCACCTAACTTTTGAGCTTCAGCTACAATATGTAATGCAACTGTTGTTTTACCTGAACTCTCAGGTCCGTATATTTCAATAATTCTTCCTCTTGGAACACCGCCTATGCCTAAAGCAATATCTAGGTCTAAGCAACCTGTTGAAATAGAATCAACACTCATTCCATGATTTTCGCCTAATTTCATAATTGAACCTTTTCCAAATTGTTTCTCTATTTGTCCCATAGCGGCTTCTATAGCCTTAAGTTTTTCCGTATCTAAATTAGCCATTAAATCTCATCCTTTCACGAACATTTGTTCTATTTATATTATAAAATACATATTATTTAATGTCAACATATATAACATAAAAGTTCCAATTATTAGTTGGAACTTTTATTAGAATTATAGACCATATTTATTTATTTTATTCTACTTATTCGTATTAATGGTATGTTTATTTTTATTAAAATAATCAATTCCAGATAATATTGTTATTACAACTGCAATATATAACAAAACTTCAGGTAAATAAACATATAACCCATGTAATACATTATTAGAAGTAAATTTTTCTAATAATATCTGTGAATTATTTATATTTACTTTTAGTAGTAAAGCTATGATTGCTATAATCTGAATTACGGTTTTAATTTTTCCCCACCAAGATGCTGCAATAACAACACCATCACTAGCGGCAAGAGTTCTTAATCCAGAAATAGCAAATTCTCTTGCAATTATTATAACAGCTGCCCAACCAGGCATTACTTGTAGCTCAACAAGTGAGATTAATGCAGATGTTACTAAAAGTTTATCTGCTAAAGGATCCATAAATTTCCCAAATGTAGTTATTTGATTTCTACTTCTAGCTATATATCCATCTAGCTTATCTGTTAAAGATGCCAAAATAAATATAAATGTTGCTATAAATGTTCCATAATCAATTTTAAGTGCAATAAAAATTAAAAATACAGGAACTAAAAAAATTCTAATAATAGTTAATCTATTAGCAAGATTCATCACAAACAACCCCTAGTAAATCATATTCCAAAGCTTCAGTTATCTTAGCTTTTAAGTATTGTCCTATCTCAATGTCTTTTCCTTTTATAAGTATATTTCCATCGATATCTGGTGCTAATTCTTCACTTCTAGCCGAATAAAATTCTCCATCATATCCTTCTACAAGAATATCATAAATTCTTCCAACTTTCAATTTGTTTATTTCAGTTGAAATTTCCTGTTGTAAAATCATAAGGTCTTTTTCTCTTAAATCTTTTACCTCTTCAGAAATCTGCTCCTTCATATTAGCAGCTGGAGTATCTTCTTCTTGTGAGTATTTAAATACACCTACTTTTTCAAGTTTATACTCTTTTAAGAAACTCTTTAGTTCTTCAAAATCTTCATCAGATTCCCCTGGGAATCCAACTATCAAAGAAGTTCTTAATGTAATGCTTGGCATAGCTTTTCTAAGTGAATCTATCTTATTTGTTATAGTTTCTTTTGTTGTCTTTCTTCCCATTAGCTTTAATATTTTATTAGAAATATGTTGAATAGGAAGATCTATATACTTACATATCTTTTCTTCAGTTGCCATTACCTCTATAAGTTCTTCTGTTATTTCTTCTGGGTAACAGTACATTATCCTTATCCATTTAAGGCCTTCAATTGTGCATAACTTTTTTAAAAGGGTAGGTAATTTCTTTTCTCCATTATATATATCAACCCCATATCTAGTTGTATCTTGGGCTACTAATATAATTTCTTTAACGCCATTTTTAACTAATTTTTCTGCTTCTGTTATGATACTTTCTATTGATCTACTTCTAAATTTGCCTCTTATTTTAGGTATAATACAGTAAGTACAGAAATTATCACAACCTTCTGCAATCCTTAAGTATGCAGTGCTTTTATCTGTAGTTATTACTCTTTCTCCTTCATTTATATTGTTATCTGAGTAATCCACGGATAATATTTTTTGCTCACTTTCAATGTAGTTAGAAATATGTTCATTAATTTTTTTGTAGTCATTAACTCCTAGCATTATATCTATCTCTGGCATAAGTTCACTTAATTCTTTTGAATACCTCTGAGTTAAACATCCTGTTGCAATTAACAACTTACAATTATATTTATTTTTATATTTAGCCATTTCTAAAATTGTATCAATAGATTCTTGTTTTGCTTTTTCTATAAATCCACAAGTATTTACAATTATTATATGAGCTTCTTTTGGATCATTAGTGAAATCATAATTTGTTTTCATTTGTCCCAATATAATTTCAGAATCAACCCTATTTTTGTCACAACCTAAGCTAACTAAGCCTACTTTATATTTTGTCAAAACAACTCCTCCTGTGCTTAAGTAATAAATTACAAATTTAATTTTAAATCTCTTTTTAACTTAAAACAAGTATTTTATCTAAAAATCTTCTATTTCTTCTCTAGTTATTAATACTTGTCTCGGTTTTGAGCCATCTTTTTTAGTAATAATCTCTCTTTCTTCAAGTTGCTCTATTATTCTTGCCGCTCTATTAAATCCAATTCTAAGTCTTCTTTGTATATATGAAGCTGACGCTTGACCACTCTCTACTACAACCTTTATTGCTTCATCTAGTAGCTCATCTGCATCTTCATCATTTGACGAATTACCATTAGAAGAGCTTTCACTATTTATATGTTCAATTATTTGTTCATCATAATTAGCCTCTTCCATTTCAGATTTAATTGAAGATACTACTTTTTCCACCTCTTCTTCACTTATAAAAGCCCCTTGTATTCTTTGAGGTTTAGATTCCCCAACTGGATAAAATAACATATCACCTTTTCCAAGAAGTTTTTCAGCTCCAGATGAATCAAGTATTGTCCTTGAGTCAATTTGCGATGATACAGCAAAAGAAATTCTAGATGGAATGTTTGCCTTTATTACCCCTGTTATTACATCTACAGATGGTCTTTGGGTTGCTAATACTAAATGCATCCCAGCAGCTCTAGCCATTTGAGCTAATCTTGCAATATATTCTTCAACGTCATTTGGACATACCATCATTAAGTCAGCTAATTCATCTACTATTATAACTATATAAGGTAACTTTTCTTCTGTTTCACCTTTTTCCATTAGAGTATTATATGATTGAATATTTCTTACTCCAGTTTCAGCAAACAATTTATATCTTCTAGTCATTTCATTTACAGCCCAATTAAGAGCTCCAGCAGCTTTTTTAGGATCTGTAACTACAGGGATTAATAAGTGAGGTATCCCATTATAAACGCTTAATTCTACAACCTTAGGATCAATCATTAAAAGAGATACTTCTGATGGTGAGTATTTATACAATATACTCATTATCAGTGTATTTATACACACTGATTTACCTGAACCTGTTGCCCCCGCTATAAGTAAATGAGGCATCTTACTCAAATCTGCCACAACACATTGTCCTGCAATATCTTTTCCTATTGCAAAGGCTACACTGCTACTACTTGACTTAAACTTTTCCTCATCTAAAACCTCTCTTAGAAATACAGCAGTTATAACTTTATTTGGAACCTCAATTCCTACCGCAGACTTTCCAGGTATAGGCGCTTCAATTCTTACCCCTGAGGCAGCTAAACTAAGTGCTATATCATCTGAGAGATTAACTATTTTTGATACTTTAACGCCAGCACTCGGCTGCAATTCATATCTTGTTACCGCAGGTCCTTTAGTAACTTGAAGAACCTTCGCTTCAACTCCAAATGAACTTAATGTTTCTTCTAACTTGGTTGCAGATGCAATAAGTTCCTTTTTATCTTCTTTATTTATATTTAAATTATTGTTTGTATTTAGGTATTCTAATTTAGGTATATTGTATTTTACATCTGCTTTACTTTCTGTTATTTTCTCTGTTATCTCTCTATTAACTACTTCTTTTAAGTTATTGTCTAGTTTTTTACTTTCACTCTTTGACTCACTTTTGGTATCCCCCATTTGAAACACAGCTATCTCTCTAGGCTTCTCTCCCTCATCTGAGTGAATAGAGGAATTTTTCATAAAGTCTAGTATCTTAATCTTTTTATTTATTCCTTCTATATAACCATCCTGCTCAACATATGGCTCTAATTGGATATTTTCTTTCTTTTTTTCTTTAAGATTATTTTTTGAACTAACCTTATCTTTTATATCTTTACTTTTTGTTTTTAAATTTAATCCTATATCGAAAATTGATAAGTCAAATATCAGTATTAGACATATAGCATATATAAGCATATATATAATAATAGATCCTATTATTCCTAGGAGCTTGTACAAAGGATAACTAATTATTATTCCAAGTAAACCTCCATTGTTCCACGAAGGATTATCAAAAACTTTAAATATAAATTCCATTAAAGAAATATTTTTATCTTCTACACTATCTATACTTAAAGAAGATACCATTAAAATTGTGTTAATCATAAAAAATGTTACGGGATATAAGTTTTTATTAATGCTTAAGTTTCCTTTAGATTTTATTGTTAATACTCCATAATACATTATGTATAACGGAATAACATATGATCCTATTCCAATTAAAACAAATAAAATATTCTTAGATATATTTGAAAAAAGTCCTGCTAAATCTGTATAAACTCCTATCATTAAAATAAATCCAGCAGCTATCCAAAGTAGTCCTTTTATATCTGAATTGCTTTTATTTTTATTTGATGTTTTTTTACTAGATTTCCTCGCCATTTTATCACCCCTAAATTTGTATTCTACATTTTAGTCAAATATCCTCTTTAATATAAATAAACCACAGGAAACCCTATGGTTTATTTATATATTTATTCTATCATAGATTCCAACTTATCTAAAGCGGCTTTTATGCCCCCAACCTCATCTATAAGTCCTATATCAACAGCTTCTTTACCAATAAGTATAGTTCCCATATCATTTAAAAGCTCATCAGTTTCCATCATAAGTTTTTTAAGCTTTTCTTTATTAACCTTTGATGTCCTCACTATAAAATCATTTATTCTATCCTGCATCTTATTAAAATACTTAAATGTCTGAGGTACTCCTATTACAAGCCCATTCATTCTTATAGGATGAATTATCATAGTTGCTGATGGAGATATAAAAGATACGCTCGCAGATGTTGCAAGAGGTACTCCTATAGAATGGCCTCCTCCAATAACTAAAGAAACTGTAGGTTTTGAGAGACTGTTTATCATTTCAGCAATGGCAAGACCTGCCTCTACATCTCCTCCTACTGTATTTAAAATAATCAGTATTCCCTTAACTTCTGGATTTTGTTCCATAGAAATAAGCTGAGGAATTACATGTTCATATTTAGTCGTTTTAGTATTAGGAGGCGAAACCATGTGCCCTTCTATTTGACCTATTATAGATACAATCTGAATTCTTTCGTCTGGTTTAGAAACGGAAGTATTTCCAAATTCTTTTATAGACGCAATATCATCATTTTCTTCTTTAGTTTCTTTTTTTTCATCACCGTGATTTTTATCTATAATTTTATCATCATCTTTTAACTTTTTATTATCTATTTCATAAAAATTATTCCACATAAACATACCTCCTGTACTTTTATATTTTGTACAGGAGGATATATTTTATACTAACTTAATTCAAAAGTTCTATGTAATGTATTAATTGCCTTCTGAACATTGTCAGTGTGAATTAAACACCATATTGTCATGTGAGAATCTGCAGTTTGTAAAACTTCTATGTTACTATCACTTAAAGCTTTGATTATTTTAGCCATTACTCCAGGAATACCAGTCATTCTAGAACCTACAATAGCTAAGTTACTACAGTTTTCTATAATAGTATATTTTATATTAATATCTTTAAATATCTTCTCTAATCTATTTTTCATTGAATCATCAATTGTAAATATTTTTTCCTTTGGGAAGATATTGATTAAATCTAAACTTATGTTATTATTTGCTAATATATCTAAAAGTTCTTTATAATGATTATTTCCTTGATTATCCTCACTCTTTATAGACACTTGAGTTCTTCCACTTAGATGAGTTATACCTGTTATAATTCTTGTGTTTTGTATATCTCCAACATTATTAATTAATGTTCCCTTACAGTCACTCATAGTATTTTTAATTATAAGAGGAATATTGCCTCTCATTGCAGCTTCAACAGCTTTTGGATGTATAACCTTAGCCCCTTGTTCAGCAAGTTGGAAAACTTCATTATAGCTTATAATATCTATTAATGCGGCCTCTTCTACTATTCTTGGGTCAGCTGTCATTATACCATCAACATCTGTATATATTTCAATAGCTTCAGCCTTTAGTGCTGCACCTATTAATGCAGCAGAGGTATCACTTCCCCCTCTTCCTAATGTAGTTAAAAATCCATCCTGAGTCACCCCTTGGAATCCAGTAACAATTGGAACCTTTCCTTGAGATAATATATCCATTAGGATTTTAGTACTTACATTTAAAGATTTTGCATCAGAGAAGTTATCATCAGTTAGTATGCCTGCTTGTCCTCCTGTTAAAGGAACTGCAGCTATATTATTTTCGTAAAAAACATTACTCATTACAACCGAACTAATTATCTCCCCACAACACATTAATAAATCAGCTGCTTGTTTGTTTTCATCCTTAAAATCACTGCTTAAAAGTGATAATAGTGTATCAGTTGCATAAGCTTCCCCTTTTCTTCCCATAGCAGAAACTACTACTACAGGACTATATCCTTCGCTTATTGCATTTTTAACTTTATCAACTACAGACTTTCTTCTCTCTGGAGTCGAAACTGACGTTCCTCCAAACTTTTGTACTATAATTTTCAAAATACCACTCCCCCTGTTATTTAAAGCCTTGCTCTTTTAATGTTTTCCTCTTCTACATCTAGTATAATAGTTTTTGCCCCAATTTTTTTTACATAATCCCATGGTATTTCTAAATATTCATTTCCACCAAAAAAAGTGAATTTAGAGTTACTTAGATTGACAATTAGAAACTTTAGTCTTCCTTCGCCATCCACTATTATGTCATTATTAGAAAGATAGTTATACTTCTCTCCATCATTTACGTTAATTATCTCAAAGTTTTCAATTTCACTTAATGTTTTAATTGTATTATCATTCATGTTAATCCCTCCTCAAAAATTAATATTCATTAAGAAGGGATTTTATAACTAAAATATTAAGAGGATTTTTATTTATTAAAAGATACAACATTATTTTGACATAAACTGCTAAGAGTTTCAAGTGAAACATTTCTACCTACAAATGCCCCATTTATAATGCCATCATTAAAACAAATTTCTTGAACTTCTTTAATAGAATTTTTGTTTATAGCATCTATTTTCTTTATCAAATCATCAGGCGTAACTATCTTATTTTTATACAAAACAGATTTACCATTGTTGAACATTCTAGAAGAAGTACTCTCTAGACCAAGAATATAACTTGCTTTTATTTTCTCTTTATTTATATCTATTTCTACTTGGGTAAATTCTCTACCTCTAAAATCATATAGTTCTTCTTTTATTACATTAATAGCTTTTTCAGCATATGATGGACTTAATCCAGTATATATATTTAAAGTACCTGTATTTTGATATGTAAGAAGATACGAATATATTGAGTAACATAATCCTAACTCTTCCCTAACCTTTTGGAAAAGTATAGAAGATGCCCCACCACCTAATATATTATTTAGTAATAAAAGGCTATATCCTCTTTCATCTCCCTGCTTAATTCCTGTAAGTCCAAAATTTATATGTAGTTGTTCTATATTCTTTTCAGTATACAGAAAACTTCTCTTAATCTCTGGAGTATTGTATTCAAATGCTTCTTTATTAGATGCACTCCAATCGCCAAAATATTTTTCTATAAGTTGTTTCAAATTAATTTCATCAAAGTTTCCACATATTGATATAACGGTATTACTTGGAGTATACATTTCTTCAATATAACTTTTTATCTTGCTTGAATCAAAACTTCTTACAGTTTCTGGAGTTCCTAAAATAGGATAAGCTAAAGAGTCCTTATAAAAGGCTGAAACAGCATGAAGATCTCCTAAGACATCTTCTGGAGAATCTTCACTCATATAAATCTCCTCAACTACAACACTTTGCTCTTTTTTTATTTCCTCATCATCAAATTTAGAATTCAATATCATATCTGAAAGTACATCTATAGATAACTCTAAGTGCGTATTTAATGCCTTAATATAGTAACATGTCGATTCCTTACTAGTATATGCATTAATTTGACCACCTACATTTTCTATTTCTTCTACAATACTTTTAGCTGATCTTTTGTCTGTTCCCTTGAACAACATATGCTCTATGAAATGAGAAATCCCATTTAAATCTTCCGTCTCATTTCTAGAACCATTTTTAACTATAACCCCAACGCTTATGGAGTTTACATGTTCTATTTGTTCAGTTACAATCCTTAGACCATTCTCTAGAGTATATAAATTGTACATAATAACCTCCATATTAAAAAATAAAAAGGCAATTTATGCCCTTCTATTCTTCATCTTTTTTCTCTGTATTCACTATTGCATCTTTTCTTGAAAGATTTATTCTTCCTTGAGCGTCTATTTCTGTTACTTTAACAAGGATTTCATCTCCTACCGATACTATATCTTCAACCTTGTTAACTCTATTCACATCTAATTTTGATATATGAACTAAACCTTCTTTACTTGGAAGTATTTCTACGAATGCTCCAAAATTAGCTATTTTAGTAACTTTACCTAAATAAACTTCTCCAGCTTTAACTTCTTTAGTTAATCCCTCGATTATTTTTAAAGCCTCTTTTACTCCTGTTGAATCAGATGAAGAAATAAATATCTTTCCATCTTCCTTTATATCTATCTTAACACCAGTATCAGCTATTATTTTATTAATAACTTTTCCGCCAGCTCCGATAACATCTCTTATCTTTTCTGGATCTATAGACATAGTTGAAGTTTTAGGAGCGTATAATGAAACCTCTTCTCTATGCTCTGGTATACATTCTTTTATCTTATCTAAAATTTCCATTCTTGCTTTTCTTGCATTTGTTATAGCTGTTCTTATTACATAATCAGAAAGACCTGCAATTTTTGTATCTACTTGAATTGAAGTTATTCCAACTTCAGTTCCTGCAACTTTAAAGTCCATGTCTCCAAAGAAATCTTCTATACCTTGAATATCTGTGATTACACCTTCTTCAGTTAAATCTTCTGAAGTTATTAATCCCATAGCTATTCCTGCAGCAGGTCTCTTTAGTGGAACCCCTGCATCAAGTAAGGCTAAAGTAGATGCACATACTGAAGCTTGGGATGTTGATCCATTTGAACTTAATACTTCTGATACTAATCTAATAGTATAAGGGAAATCTTCTTGAGAAGGTATTAATGGTTCTAAAGCTCTTTCTGCTAATGCTCCATGTCCTATTTCTCTTCTTCCTGGTCCTCTTAGTGGTCTAACTTCTCCTACACTGTAAGATGGAAAGTTATAATGATGCATATATGTTTTAGAAACAGATTCTCCGATTCCATCTAATATTTGAACATCTCCTATAGCTCCTAAAGTTGCTACAGTCATTACTTGAGTAAGTCCTCTTGTAAATAGACCCGTTCCATGAGTTCTAGGTAAAATATCAACTTCACAAGATATCTTTCTTAATTGGTCAAACGCTCTTCCATCTGGTCTTTTCTTTTCTTTAAGTAGCATTTCTCTAACTACTTCTTTTTGAATTCTATACACTACATCGTTAACATCACTCATGTTGTCTGGATATATTTCTTTAAACTCTTCTGAAATTTTTGCTTTAACATCATTCATTGATAAGTTTCTCTCATCTTTATCAATAATATGCATAGCTTCATTAATTATGTCAAATGAAAAATCTCTTACATTCTTTTCTATCTCTTCATCTACATGATATAAATTTGGAACTTTTTTTTCTTTTCCAAACATTTTCATAGCTTCTTCTTGAAAAGCAACTATTTTCTTACACTCTTCAAATCCAAATGATATAGCGTTAATCATTGTTTCTTCTGGAATTTCATTTCCACCAGCTTCAATCATCATTACTCTTTCCTTAGTAGCACATATAGTTAGCTCCATATCAGAAATTTCTCTTTCCTTTGAAGTTGGATTTACTATAAAGTTATTATCTATCAATCCTATTTGTACAGCTGCAACAGGTGTATCAAATGGAATGCTTGATAAACATAAAGCTGTAGATGCTGCATTTATAGCTAGGATTTCTGGAAGATTGTCATTTTCCACAGAAACTACTGTACAAACTACTTGAACATCATTTCTATATCCTTTAGGGAATAATGGTCTTAATGGTCTATCAACAGCTCTACCATTTAAAATAGCATTTTCTGAAGGTCTTCCCTCTCTTTTTATAAATCCACCTGGTATTTTCCCTACTGCATATAATCTTTCTTCATACTCTACACTTAGTGGGAAAAAATCAATCCCTTCTCTTGGTTTTTCAGATGCATTAACATTTGTTAATATAACTGTATCTCCATAGCTCATAAATATAGCGCAATCTGATAACATTCCAACTTTACCAGACTCAACCTTCATATTTCTTCCAGCTACAGTAGTTTGATGAAAATTATTCATAAACTAACCTCCTTTTGGTTAATATAAATTCTACATATTTTTACAAATTTTGCCTCATTAAAATAATAGAGCGGATAAACCGCTCTAAATTATCTTCTTAAACCTAAGTTCTCTATTATAGCTCTATATCTTTCAATATCTATTCCAGATAGATAGTTTAATAGTCCTCTTCTTTGACCAACCATCATTAGAAGTCCTCTTCTTGAATGGTGATCCTTTTTATGAGTTCTTAAATGATCTGTTAAAGAGTTTATTCTTTCTGTTAATAAAGCTATTTGCACTTCTGGAGATCCAGTATCTCCTTCATGTCTTGCATACTTTCCTATAATTTCTGCCTTTTTAATTTTATCCATGTAAAACACCTCCGTAATTTATCCCCTACTACCAAGAAAAAAGTCGGCTACTCTTAACACTTAGAAGTAGGTTCCTAAAGGGTATTATAGCAAAATCATCTTTTTTTGTAAATGTATTTTTAAAAAGATATTTTTATTTCCTCATTTAACGCAAAATTTCTATCGTCTTTTAGTTGATTTATTAACTCTTCCATAGAATTAAATTTTTCTTCATCTCTAATTCTTTTAATGAAATATACTTTCATTTGTAAATCATATATTTCTTCACTAAAATCCAATATATACGTTTCAACAGTAAGTTTTTTATCTCCACTTACCGTTGGATTATATCCAACTGAAGTTATACCCTTATATATTTCATTATTAACCAAAACATTTGTATAATATACACCTGTTTTAGGTAATACATAATTACTATTATACTCTAAATTTGCTGTAGGGAATCCTAGCTGTCTCCCTAACTTCTTACCATGTATGACTTTGCCTTCTAAAAAATATTCTCTTGATAGCATCTTATTAGCTTCCTCTAAATCTCCATTGGATATTTCTTCTCTTATTCTTGAAGAACTAACTACTTCTTCCCCATAAGAATAAGCATCCAACACATAAACTTTATAGCCATAAACAGCTTCAAGACTTTTTAAAAGGTTAATATCACCTTTATTTTTATATCCAAATTTATGATTAAATCCAACGATTATTCCTTTAGCTTTATACTTTTTACTCAAAAGCTCTACGAAATCTTCTGGCTGCATTTTCATAACATTCTCATTAAAATCTATTAGACAACAGATATCTATCCCTAACTTTTCTAATACTGATAATTTTTCATCTTTATTCATTAGTAATTTAGGGGCAGATTCTGGCCTTATAAAACTTAAAGGATGATTTTTAAAAGAAAAAACCATACTTTTTCCATTAAACTTATCAGCTAGCTCAATAGCTTTATTTATTAATGTTAAATGTCCAATATGTAGACCATCAAAGCTTCCAAGTGCTATATATGTGTCTTCAGAAATAATTCCTTCGTACTTCTCATCTATTACAACCATTCATATACCTCTTGATTTTATTACATTAGATTTTTTTCCAGTTTAAAACCATAAGAATCCATTTTACCTATACCTATAAACGTTTCTTCACTGGTATATACTCTAAAAAGCTTATCCTCTTCAACTCTTGCTTTACAAAATCTTTTATCTGAAACTTTAACCCCGTTTAAAAGTAACTTTTCATATCCATTTTCTATAATAATTTTATCATAGAAATCTAATGTTTTATCCATAGTCATTAAGTTATCTTCTATAATAACATTTTCCAAATCATCGTAATTTATAGCATCATCTATTGAAAACGGACTAGATAAAGTCCTTTTTAATTCAGTCATGAAAGCCCCTACTTCAAGTTCTTTACCTATATCATAACACAAGCTTCTAATATAAGTTCCTTTGGAGCACACGACATCCATCGATATTTTAGGAAGTGATATTTGTATATTTTCTATACTGTAAATAGTAACTGGTCTTTTCTTTCTTTCGACCTCTATTCCTTTTCTTGCTAACTCATATAATCTTTTACCATTTTGTTTTAGCGCTGAATACATTGGAGGTTCTTGCATTATAGGTCCTTTAAAAGAATCTATAACTTCAAGTACTCTATGTTCGTCAATTCCAATAATTGATTTTTCATCAATTACTTTACCTTCACTGTCGTAAGTATCAGTAATTTTTCCAAGCTCAAAAGATACACTATAACCTTTTTTACCTTCCATTATATAATCAATTATTTTGGTAGCTTTTCCAATACAAATAGGCAAAACACCTGTCGCCAAAGGATCTAAAGTACCAGTATGACCAACCTTTTTTACTCCAACAATCTTTCTTACCCTAGAAACAACTTGAAAAGATGTTATTCCTTTGGGTTTATTCACAATAATTACACCATTCATTATATCAACTCTTTTTCTATTGCGCTAAGGAGTAATTCTTTAGCTTCATCTATTGATTTCTCCTTGAAAAATACACCTGAGGCCTTACAATGTCCGCCTCCTCCAAAAAGTCCTGCAATATTTCTAACATCGAAATTATTTTTACTTCTTAAACTTACTTTAATCCCGTTAGAAGCTTCCTTAAGTAATACAGCAACTTCTACTCCTTTAACCTGTAATCCAAAATTAACGACATCTGCTACCTCTTCAGGAGGTATACCTATAGCATCACATATACGATTTGTTATTTCTAAAACCGATACTTTACCATTAAAATATGTTCTTATGTTTTTTATAACCTCACCTAATAGAATCAAACTCTCTATAGGTTTATTATCAAAAAGTTCTGAATGTACTACTGAATTATTTATACCTAAGGATATTAATTCCCCAGCTATCTCATGGGTTCTCTTAGTTACATTCGAATGCCTAAATGATCCTGTGTCAGTAACAATAGACGTATATAGACATGTAGCCATGTCCTTATTAACGATAACATTCATAGCCTTAAGAAGTGAATAAACTATCTCTGCTGTAGCTGAAGCGTTAGTATCAACATAATTAATTTGTGCATATTTATCATTTGATAAGTGATGGTCTATATTTACTGTGGTTCCTTTATAATTACCTAGCTCTGCTGATACTCTTTCAAGATTACCACAATCTAAAATAATCACTAAATCTGTATCATCTTTAGGTTCATAGACTTCGTTATCTATTTCGGAGGAACAAGGGAGAAAACCCAAGTCCTCTGAAATAACATCTTTTGAAAGTATATAAGAAATTTTACCTAGCTTCCTAATACCTTGTAGTAAAGCAAGTGCACTTCCTACCGCATCACCATCAGGAGATACATGGTAAGTAATCCCTATTATAGAAGATTCATTAATTTTATTTATTATATCTTCCATGATTATTTCTCCTTAGTCTTTTCAATTAGAGAATCTATATACATTCCTCTAGAAATTGATTTATCCTCTTCGAATATGATTTCTGGAGTATATCTTAAGTTTATTCTATGACCTAATTCTCTTCTTACAAAACCACTAGCACTTTTTAAAGCGTCTAATGTTGCTGCTTTTTCTTCTTCATTATTTGTAAAAATTGAAACGAAAATCTTAGCATATCTTAAATCTTTAGTTACATTTACATCAGTAACAGATACCATTGCTGAAAGTCTAGGATCCTTTATTTCATATTGAATCAGAGAAGAAACTACCTTCTTTACTTCTTCATTAATTCTGCCACCTCTATAATTAGCCATAAAATCACCTCTTTACAGTTCTTTTCTCTTTATAGCTTCCATAGTATAAGCTTCTACTATATCGCCTTCTTTTATATCATTAAATCTTTCAATTGTTATTCCACATTCGTATCCAGCATTAACTTCTTTAACATCATCTTTAAATCTCTTTAATGAGCCTAATGTTGATTCAAAAATAACAATGCCTTCTCTTATTACTCTTACATCTGAATTTCTAACAAGCTTTCCATCTAAAACATAAGATCCTGCAATAGTTCCAACGTTAGAAATTTTATAAGTTTGCCTAATTTCCGCTTTTCCAAGTATAACTTCTTTATATTCTGGATCAAGCATTCCTATCATAGCAGATTTTATATCTTCAATAGCATCATATATAA
The DNA here is from genome assembly GCF_022324845.1 of Clostridium sp. YIM B02506. NCBI lineage: Bacteria > Bacillati > Bacillota > Clostridia > Eubacteriales > Clostridiaceae > Clostridium > Clostridium sp. YIM B02506. Next base: position 51,121 of record NZ_JAKGTG010000013.1, on the reverse strand, counting down.
TTCTATATGTCTTCATATCAACATTTTCTTTTTCTGCTGTAATAGTTGCATTAGAATCTGGTCTAACATTAAATCCTATAAGTAATGCATTTGATGCAGCTGCTAAAATAACATCACTTTCAGTAATAGCTCCAGCGCCTCCATGTATAACTCTAACTTTTACATCATCTGTTGATAATTTTTCTAATGAAGATCTTATTGCTTCAACAGAACCTTGAACGTCAGCTTTAACAACAACAGATAACTCTTTGATTTTGCCTTCTTTGATTTGAGAGTATAAATCTTCTAAAGATACTCTGTGACTTGAATTAAGTTGATCAGTTCTATCTTTATCTTTTCTTGATTCAGCCATTGTTCTAGCAGTTTTTTCATCTTTAACTACGTTAAATCTATCTCCTGCTGATGGAACTTCTGAAAGACCTAATATCTCTACTGGTATAGATGGTCCTGCTGATTTTATCTTTTTACCCTTATCATCAAACATTGCTCTAATTCTACCATAAGTTGACCCTACTATTATAGAATCACCTACGTGTAAAGTACCATTTTGAACAAGAAGACTTGCAACAGCTCCTCTTCCTTTATCTAATTTAGCTTCAATTACAGTTCCTTTAGCTCTTCTATCAGAATTTGCTTTTAATTCTTGTATTTCAGCTGTAAGAAGAACCATTTCTAGAAGAGAATCTAAATTTTCTTGTGTTTTAGCAGATACAGGTACACATATAGTATCTCCACCCCAGTCTTCAGATACTAATCCATATTCTGTCAATTCTTGTTTTACTCTCTCTATGTTAGCACCAGGTCTATCTATTTTATTAATTGCTACAATCATTGGAACTTCTGCTGCCTTACAGTGATTTATAGCTTCTCTAGTTTGAGGCATTATTCCATCATCAGCTGCAACAACCAATATAACTATATCTGTAATTTGAGCACCTCTTGCACGCATAGCAGTAAATGCTTCATGTCCTGGAGTATCTAGAAAAGTAATTTTTTCATCATTTACCTTTACAGTATAAGCTCCAATATGTTGAGTTATTCCACCAGCTTCTTTTTCTGTAACGCTAGATTTTCTTATAGCATCTAAAAGAGAAGTCTTACCGTGGTCAACATGACCCATTACTGTTATGATTGGTGGTCTCTTAGAAAGATTTTCTTCCTTATCAATATCTTCTTCTATTTTCTCTAAAGTTAAATCATCAGCTTTTCTCTCTAAAATTATTTCAAATTTCTCTGCAACCTTTTGAGCTGTTTCAAAATCTATCTCTTGATTTAATCCAGCCATAACACCTTCGAACATTAATGTTCTAATTACTTCTGTGCTTGGTTTCTTAAATTTATCAGCTAAATCCTTAACTGTGATGCTGTCGCCAATTTCTATAACTTCTTCTATTGACCCATCATTTAGTTCTTCATCACTTTTCTTGTTTCTGTTCTTTTTCTTTTTCTTAGCTTGATTATTAACTTCTTCAGCAATTCTTTCTTCATATTCATCTACTATAGTTTTTTTCTCGTCATCACTTACTACAGTAGTTGACCCTGCTAAAAGTTCCTTAATTAATGCAGCATCTTCATCTTCAATTACACTCATATGATTTTTTACTTCAACAGCGAATTCTTCGGCTAGTAAGGTTATCAAATCTTTACTTGAAATACCTAGCTCTTTCGCTAATTCATACACTCTAATTTTAGACATGTATTCACCCCCGAATATTATTAAATTTTATTATTTTTATTTTCTTTATAGTTAATCAATAATTTATCTGCCATATTTTTATCAGTAATTCCTATCACATTTATCTCAACTCTTCCTATTGCCATTCCTAAATCTTCTTTTGAAAATTCATCGATAAATGGTATGTTTTCTTTTATGCAATAAGTAGAAAATAATTTGTAGGATCTTTCTGATAAATCATTTGAAAATATAAATAGATGTATTTTCTTTTTCCCTAAGGAATCTTCACATTTATTATATCCTTCAATAACTTTACCGGCTCTTTTCACCAATCCTAAAAATTGAAAAAATTTATTAATCATTTGAAATCACTTCTTTCAATTTTTCATAGATTTCAGCATTTATTTCACTTTCTAAGTTCTTATTTAAGCGCTTTGCTTTATATGACTTCTCTAAACATTCAACATTTTTGCAAATATATGCGCCTCTTCCTGACTTCTTGCCAGTTAAATCAACAGATATCTCTCCTGTAGGAGATTTTACTATTCTTATTAACTCTTTTTTAGGTTTCATCTCCATACATCCATTACACATTCTCATTGGAATCTTTTTGACTTTCATTAATAACACCTCTCTATTCTTTTATCTGAGATTTGCTTTTAATGTCTATTTTCCAGTTAGTTAACTTTGCTGCTAATCTAACATTTTGACCTTCTTTACCTATAGCTAAAGAAAGCTGAGAATCGTCAACAACTACTTTTGCTGATTTAACTTCTTCATCTATTGTTACATCAAGTACTTTTGCTGGACTTAATGCATTCGCAATAAATTCTTCTGGAAGCTTACTCCATTTAATTATATCAATTTTCTCATTTTTAAGTTCATTTACAATGTTTTGTACTCTTTGACCTTTTGGACCAACACATGCACCCATAGGATCAACATCATCTTCATTTGAATGAACTGCTATTTTAGTTCTTGAACTAGCTTCTCTTGATATTGATTTAATCTCTACTATTCCAGTATATATTTCTGGAACTTCTAATTCAAATAATCTTCTTACTAAACCAGGGTGAGTTCTTGAAACCAAAACTTGAGGACCCTTAGATCCATTTTTAACTTCAACTATATATAATTTTAGCATTTCATTAAAATTATACTCTTCTCCTGGCATTTGTTCATTTGGACCTAAAATTGCTTCTAATTTGCCTAAATCAACAAAGACATTGCCTCTGTCTTTCCTTATTACAGTTCCTGTAATAATATCAAATTCTTTTTCTTTAAACTCATTATAAACAATTTTTCTTTCAGCTTCTTTTATTCTTTGAAGCACAACTTGTTTTGCTTGCATAGCAGCTATTCTTCCAAAATTTCTTGGAGTTACTTCTATTTCAACAATATCACCAAGTTCATATCTTGGATCAATTTCTTTTGCATCTGGTAGCTCTATTTCAGTTAAAGCATCATAAACGTCTTCAACAACTTCTCTTTGTGAGTAAACATGTAGCTCTCCAGTTTCTGTATTTATACTTACTCTAACATTTTGAGCCCCTCTGTCACTTCCAAAAGAATAGTTCTTTTTATAAGCGTTAATCAAAGCATCTTCTATAGTTGCAAATAGTAACTCTTCACTTATTCCCTTATCTCTAATGATTTCTTTTAATGCACTAATGAATTCCTCATTCATTGATATACCCTCCTTAATCTATATCTCCCCTTCAATATTTATGGACTTGATTTTATCTTTTGGAATTATAATACTATTATTATCCCTTAAAATAACAATTTCATCCTCTTTTATTTCGGATAACGTTCCTTTAATAACTTTTTCACCATTAACAGCCTTTAAAAGTCTTGCAACTACTTTAGAACCTATACTTTTAATCATATGTTCATTAGTAAATAGCTGTCTATCAATGCCTGGTGAAGATACTTCTAGATAATATTGACCTTCTATAGGATCTGATTCATCCATTAAATTGCTTACTAATCTACTGATTTTTTCACAATCACTTAAGGATATACCATTATCTGAATCAATATATACCCTTAAATAATACTCATTATTTTCTTTTACATATTCAACATGATAGAACTCATATCCCTGTTCATCTACCAAAGGTTTTATAAGTTCTTTAAGCTTATCTTCCAATTCAATCTTTTTCATCTTTTAACCTCCTTTACTAGCCTTACCGTTTAGTATAGCCAATAGTTAGCTTATTAATATAAGCTATATAAAAACGCAACATTTATAGTTGCGTTTTACAAATAGAAAGAGCGGACAAATTGTCCACTCCCTTCTACGCTTCTATTTAAATAAACTTTCTATTTTTATAATAACATAGTAATAATTGGATTACAACCTTTATTTGAAATTATCTTTTTTTATCCAAATAATGAAATTTGGTTTGTTTCACCAAGACCCTCTAGACATCCATGAATCGTTAAAGTTTCTATAACTGTTTTTGATATTTTAGCTCTTATTCTTAAATCTTCTTTTGATATAAATTCTCCATCTTTTCTTACCTCTACTATACTTTTTGCTGCATTATCTCCAACACCTTGAAGAGAATTAATAGGTGGTCTTATCATACCATTTTCTATTTTAAATTTTACAGAATCTGATTCGTAGAGATCAACTTTTAAGAACTTAAATCCTCTCTTAATCATTTCAAAAGCTATTTCTAATATAGTCATTAATCCTTTATCTTTTTGGGTTACATTATTACCCATTTGATATATCTCTTGTAGCTTATTTTTAATAGCACTCTCACCTTTACATATAAGTTCAGCATCAAAATCATCTGCTCTAACTGTAAAGTAAGTTGCATAGTAAGCTAAAGGATAATAAACCTTAAAATATGCTATTCTTACTGCCATCATAACATAAGCAACAGCATGCCCTTTTGGGAACATGTATTTTATCTTTTTACAGGATTCTATGTACCATTCTGGAACACTATTCTCCTTCATTATCTGTTCATACTCCTCGGATACACCTTTTCCTTTTCTCACTTTTTCCATTATATTAAATGCCGTCTTAGGAGGAACCCCTTTGTAAATTAAGTAAACCATAATATCATCTCTTGTAGAAATACATTCACTTAATGTAGTATATCCTTCTTTAATGTAATACTGAGCATTATTAAGCCATACATCAGTACCATGTGATAGTCCCGATATTCTAACTAAATCTGCAAAAGTTTTTGGCTTAGTATCCAAAAGCATTTGTCGAACAAATTTAGTTCCAAACTCAGGAAGTCCATAGGTTCCCACCTCACATTCAAGCTCTTCTTTTGTTATCCCAAGTGCATCAGGACTTGTAAATAAACTTAATACTTTTTCATCATGAAGAGGAATTGTTTTGGGATCTATACCTGTTAAGTCTTGAAGCATTCTTAAAACTGTTGGATCGTCGTGACCTAATATATCTAATTTTAATAGTCTACCACTTATTGAATGATAATCAAAGTGCGTTGTAACTACATCAGAATCACGATCATCTGCTGGATGTTGTATTGGACAAAAATTATGAATATCATTATCTCTAGGTACAACCATTATACCGCCTGGATGCTGGCCTGTAGTTCGTTTTATACCTGTACATCCTAGTGTCAATCTCTCTATTTCCGCCGATGATGCTATTATATTTCTTTCATCTAAATATTTTCTAACATATCCATATGCAGTTTTTTCTGCTACAGTTCCAATAGTTCCTGCTTTAAATACAAACCCCTTTCCGAATAAAACCTCAGTATATTTGTGAATTACACCTTGGTTATCTCCAGAAAAGTTTAAATCTATATCTGGTTCTTTATCTCCCTCAAAACCTAAGAAGGTTTCAAATGGAATGTCATGACCATCTTTTTTATATAAGGTTCCGCAATCAGGACAATTTTTGTCAGGTAAATCAGCTCCAGAACTTATAGATCCATCTAAAAAGAATTGCGATTTTTTGCAATTTGGACATACATAATGGGGTGGTAGCCCATTAACTTCTGTAATATCAGACATAGTTGCTACAAATGAAGAACCAACAGATCCTCTTGAACCAACTAAATATCCATCTGAAATTGATTTGGCAACTAATTTTTGAGCAATTAAATAAAGCACTGCATATCCATTTGATATAATTGAATTAAGTTCTTTATCCAACCTCTTTTGAACCACTTCTGGTAAATTATCTCCATAAATACTATGAACCTTATTTAAAGTCATATTTTTAATATCGTCCTCTGCCCCATCAATTTTAGGTGGATAGGTTTCATCTGGTATTGGCTTACAGCCTTCTATTTGATTTGCTATAAAATTAGTATTTTTAATAACAACCTCATAAGCCTTATCTTCACCTAAATAATCAAATTCCTTTAACATCTCATCAGTTGTTCTTAGATATAATGGTGGCTGACTGTCAGCATCGCTAAAGCCTTGTCCCGCTAATATTATTTTTCTATAAACTTCATCTTCTGGATCCATAAAATGCACATCACAAGTGGCTACAGTTGCTTTTCCTAGTTTTTGTCCAAGATCATATATATTTCTATTTATTGTTTTTAATTCTTCTCTATCTTTTACATTTCCCTTTTCAATTAAAAACATATTATTGTCTATAGGTTGTATCTCTAGATAATCATAAAAACTTGCAATCTCTTCTATTTCATTTTGAGATTTACCATCTAAAATAGCTCTATATACTTGACCAGCCTCACATGCAGACCCAATTATTAACCCCTCTCTAAACTCAGATACAAGTGTTTTGGGTAATCTAGGTTTTCTATAGAAGTTATCTAAATGGGCTTTACTAACTAGTTGATATAAATTTTTAATCCCCACTTGATTTTTAGCAAGTATTATTACATGGTACATAGGCAGCTTACCAATATCAACATTATTTAAAAACTCTTCATTTAGCTTATCTAAGTTATCTATATTGAAATCTTCTACTAATTTCTCAAAACATTTTAATAAAATCTCAGCTGTTGCCTTTGCATCATCTACTGCTCTGTGATGATTTTCTAAAGAAATACCTAAATGTTTTGCTATTATATTAAGTTTCACTCTTTTTAAGTCTGGATATAAAAATCGCGCTAAAGGAACAGTATCTAAAATACTAAAAGAAAATTCTAGTGATAAATTGTTACAATTGGTTTTAATAAAAGAGCAGTCAAATCCTGCATTATGAGCAACCAAAACTGAACCTTTACAAAAAGCTAAAAATTCTGGCAACACTTTATCAATAGTAGGTGCATCCATCACCATACTATCTTCTATTGACGTTAGTTCAGTAATATTAAAGGGAATTGGTCTCTCTGGATTAACAAAACTTGAAAATCTATCTATTACTTTACCATCACATACTTTAACTGCCCCTATTTCGATTATTTTATCATTTTTAGGTGAAAACCCTGTTGTCTCTATATCAAAAACTACGTAATTATCTTTAATACTTTGATTTTTAGAATTTATAACTATAGGAACCCCATTATCAACTAAATATCCCTCTAGTCCATATATAACTTTTATTCCATGTTTTTTAGCAGCATCCATAGCTTCAGGATAGGCCTGAACTACACCATGATCAGTTATTGCAATTGCAGGATGACCCCACTTAGCTGCTCTTTCTATAAGTTTTGAAGGTGATGTGACAGCATCCATAGTACTCATTGTAGTATGACAATGAAGCTCAACTCTTTTTTCAGAAGCCAAATCCTGTTTTACAATTTTCTGCATCTTTACTATATCTCTAACACTAAAGGTTATTTCTCTTGAATAATTATCGTATCTTGCCTCTCCCCTAATCTTGCAGTATAAACCTTTTTTAACATTCTCCAAAACTCTCTCTTGAACTTTAGAATTCAAGAAGGCTTTTACAACAATAGATGATGTATTATCTGTAATAAAGAAGGTTAGAAGTATCTTTCCGCTTTTAGTTTCTCTTGTTTCAACTTTAAATATCTCTCCTGTTAAAGCTACTATCCCTAATTCCTCATTTACACTCTTTATAGGAATAGATTCTTCTACAATAGCTCTTCCCATAATTATATTTTCATTATCTATTTTTACATCTTTATTACTATAATCTTTCTTCTGTACTTCTGCTGACTTTACTGGCATTTTTGGTCTTTCAACCTGGACATTGCTTTTTATTTCTTTTATTATTTTTTCTGTCTCTTGCTTTTTATAGACTTTATATTCTTCATTTATCTTTATGTCAATTTCACTATCAAACTTTAAACTAACTACTGCTTTAAATCCAAATATAGAATTAATATATTTTCTTAATAAGTCTTGCATCTTCTGTTTTTTTGCAAAATTTATTAGTATCTCTGAGCCATAAGAAATTATTAAAGAGTTATCTATAACTTCTTTTTCTCCGGACAATAATATATTTTTAGTTAATGGATGCTTTTTAATTATTTCTTCAATCAATTCGTTCCAGTGCTTATCTACAATCTCTTTTAAGCTTATATTGGATATATCTATAATACATAAAATATCTATGTCAACATTCAAATTCAACTTTTTTGTAATTATCTCTCTAACACTTAATTCTTCCTTACTGCTTAAGGCTTCTTTGCTTCTTAAGATAACCTTTAATTTATTACTTTTTTTCATATATTGAAAACCTGAAATTCTAAGAGCTTTTTCCTCAATATCTTCAAGTTTATAAATTTCTTTATTTATTGACTCTATAAATTCCTTACCCAAGGAAAATTCCTCCTAGCATAATTAAAAATAATTTTGAATACCAAAAGCAAAAGAAGAAATCCAGCGTGCTGAATTTCAACTATACTTTTTCTATTTTAACTTGTTATCTAAAGTTTATCAATTTCTTTCATTAATTCTTGAACTAAATCTTCCTCTTTAACTTTTTTTAATATTTCACCCTTTTTGAAGATTATACCTTCACCTTTTCCTCCTGCAATCCCTATATCAGCTTCCCTAGCTTCTCCTGGGCCGTTAACAACACACCCCATAATAGCTACCTTTATATCTTTTTTGCAGCTTGAAAGTTTATCTTCAATCTCTTTAGCTATTCCTATAAGATCAATCTGAGTTCTTCCGCATGTTGGACAAGAAACAAATTCTATACCACCTTTTTTAATTCCTAAAGCTTTTAGAATTTCATTCCCAACTTTAATTTCCTCAACAGGATCACCAGTTAAAGATACTCTTATCGTATCTCCAATCCCCTCTGCAAGTAAAGTTCCTATTCCAACAGAAGACTTTATTGTTCCTCTCCAAGGGGTTCCAGACTCTGTAACTCCTAAGTGAAGAGGATAATCTGACTTTTCACTCATAAGTCTATAACTATTTATCATAGTTTGAACATCAGAAGATTTTATAGATATAACAATATCTCTAAAGTTCATCTTTTCTAATATATCTGCACTTTTTAAAGCACTTTCAACCAATGCTTCAGGACATGGCTTTCCATACTTAGCTAGAAGCTCTTTTTCTAATGAACCTGAGTTAACACCTATTCTTATAGGTATGTTTTTATCATTACATGCTTCAGCAACCATTTTTACTCGTTCAATTGAACCAATATTGCCTGGATTAATCCTTAAGGCTGAAACTCCATTTTTTATAGATTCTAAAGCTAATTTATAATCAAAATGAATATCTGCAACTAGAGGAATACTTATTTGTTTAGCAATTTCTCCTATAGCTTTTGCCGCCTCCATATCTGGAACTGCACATCTTATAATATCACACCCAGCAATTTCTAGGTTTCTTATTTGATTTACTGTACTTTTAATATCTCTAGTATCTGTATTGGTCATAGATTGGACTGTTATTCTGCTATCTCCACCTATAAATGTTTTATTACCAATCTTAATCTTTCTTGTTTCTTTTCTAAACATATTCTACACCTCTAAAATTGAACTGGAAAAAGTATATCCTTAATTGTTACTAAAATCATTATTCCTAATAAAAGGGTTAATGCCACACTATTAACGTAATTTAATATTCTATCAGGTATTTTTTTGCCTGTAATTAATTCAATTAATATAAAGAATGCCCAACCACCATCTAATGCTGGGAAAGGTAATAAGTTAAATACAGCTAAATTTACTGAAATAAATGCAGTAAAATATAGAAGACTCCAAATCCCTGCTTTTGCAGCTTCTCCACTCATTCTTACTATTGTTACAGGTCCGCCAATATCTGTTTTTAGATTAGCTTTACCTGAAAATAACATCTTAAATCCTAAAAATGTCTGCTTAACTAATGAAACTGTTTGATTAGCACCATATTTAATTGATTGAGTAAATGAAGGATTATCAACTCTACCAAAGTAGAATCCGATTTGATAGGTTCCTTCCTCGGTCAACTTAGGTGTTATATTAAATTTTCTTGTTTCATTATTACGATTAATCTCAACATCCAATGGATTTCCTTTAGCTAATGCTACAGCTACAGATACATCTTCAGCTGTTAGTATTTTCATATCATTTATTTTAGTGAACTTATCTCCAGCTTTAAGACCAACCTCTTTCGCTGGGGAATTATCAACTATATCCTTAACCTCTGGAGTACTAAAACCTAAATTCATACCCATGGTAATAAAAATAACTATTGCTAAAAGATAATTCATAACAACACCAGCTACTATAATACTTATCCTTCTTAGTGGGGATTTGCTTGTAAGGCTTCTTTTATCATTAACTTCTTCTTCCTCCCCAAGCATAGCAACTCTTCCACCTAGAGGGAGAATTCTTAAGCAATAATCCGTCTCACCAACTTTAACACCTATAACCCTAGGTCCAAAACCTATAGAAAACTCCTCAACTTTTACCCCATTTACCTTTGCCATTATAAAGTGACCTAATTCATGAACAATTATTAGCACAGAAAATGCTAATATAGCTGCTACTATATACATCTATTTCCTCCTTCTAACTATATTTTTGATAAATATAGCTTCTAACTAATTTGTCAGTAGATAAAATACCCTCTATAGTTAAATATTCATCTACATAAAATCTATTCATACACTCTTCTATTATTTCTGGAATTTCTAGAAACTTTACTTTTTCTTCTAAAAATAATTCAACTAAAACCTCATTAGCACCATTTAAAATTGTCGGCATTATACCACCAATTTTCCCTGCATCAAAAGCTAGTTTAAGGCATTTAAATGTATCAAAATCAGGTTTTTCAAAGCTTAAATTAGCTAAATTCCAAAAATCTAACTCTTTACATATATTACTTTCCCTATTAGGATAGTTTAATGCATACTGTATAGGTAATTTCATATCTGTAGAACTTATTTGAGCAATTACGCTTGCATCTTTAAATTCCACCATAGAATGTACTAAACTTTGAGGATGAACAACAACTTGTATCTTTTCAAACGGTACATTAAATAGCCAATGAGCTTCTATAACCTCTAACCCCTTATTCATTAACGTAGCAGAATCTATAGATATCTTTCTCCCCATACTCCAGTTAGGGTGTTTTAAAGCCTCCCTAAAAGTTACATCTTCTAGTTCTTTAGAAACTTTCCCTCTAAAAGGTCCCCCAGATGCTGTAAGAAGAATTTTGTTAATATCTTCATACTTTTCTCCATTTAGACATTGGAATATAGCCCCATGTTCTGAATCTACAGGCAATATTTTTACACCATATTTTTTTGCTTCCTCCATAACAATAGCTCCGGCTACAACTAAAGTTTCTTTATTTGCTAAAGCTATATCCTTACCAGCTCGTATAGCTTCTAATGTAGGTTCAAGACCTATCATACCAACTACAGATGTCAAAACAACATCAATTTCACTTAAAGATGCTATTTTTTTAAGTCCATCTATTCCCTTTAAAAGTATAACTTCTTTATTGTTATCTTTAATATAATTTTCGAATTTGTTGTAAGCATCATCTTCTTCTAATACAATATATTTAGGTTTAAATTCCTCTAATATTTCTATCATTTTTTCAAAGTTTTTAAATGCAGATGCAGCTACAAGTTCCATAGTTTCTCTATGAAATCTAATTACGTCTAAAGCTTGCGTTCCTACGGATCCAGTAACCCCTAATATCGATATTTTTTTCATATTTTGCCTCCTATATTTGCCTTTCTAAAAAGTCAATCATATTCTTATTATATCAAAAATGTTCCAATTTAAAAGAAAAATAAAAAAGCTTGCAGTTAAAACACTGCAAACTTAAACTACAATCTTATTATAAATGTTAAATAATAAAATACAACTGTTGCTGAAAAAAGTATGGAGTCGAATCTATCTAAAATCCCTCCATGACCTGGAATTAAATTAGAATAATCCTTAATTCCTACATATCTTTTAACTGAAGATGCTACTAAGTCTCCAAATTGAGAGAAAACTCCACAAAATGCTCCTATAAGAAAGTAATGATATATAGCAATACCAGGTACATAGCTACTTATAAAATATCCAAATATCCCACAAAATATAGTAGCTCCTAAAAGTCCGCCTACTGATCCCTCTATGGTTTTTTTAGGGCTGACTTTAGGATTAAGTTTATGTTTTCCTAAGTATCTTCCAGCATAATAAGCAGTAGTATCACACATCCATGAACCTATAAATATGAGCCAAACTAAATATTTACCTCCATAACTTTGATTTACAAGGTATATGAAAGAAAATAGTACACAAACGTACATAAAACCTAAAAGAGTTAAGGCCACATCTATAAAGGTTATTTCTAAGTTTATTACTGGTATACACAATAATATAAAAGCAGCTAAGATAAGCATATACATTAAAATCAAAAAATCATTATTAAACATATAATATGCTACTAAAAGTACATATCCTGCTATGCTTATAGGTTTATAATTTTGGGATTTAAGCGCTTTATAAAATTCATATAGTCCCATTATAGATAACAAAAGTATTAGGTATTTTAAATAATCCCCCCCTAGATAAACAAATATTACACAAGGTGCAATTATTAACGCTCCTAAATACCTATTATTCGATTTCATAAGGATACCTCCACTATTTGATTCCCCCATATCTTCTATCTCGGTTCTGATAATCAAAAATAGCTCTATGTAAATCTTCCTCTGTAAAATCTGGCCAATTTATGTTAGAATACCAGAACTCAGAATATGCACATTGCCACAATAGAAAATTACTTAGCCTTTGTTCTCCAGAAGGTCTTATTACTAAATCTGGATCAGGCATTTTTTTAGTATAAAGATAATTTGAAAAAAGATTTTCATCTAAAGAATATTTAGATATTTTTTTATCTTCTATGTCTTCAATTATATCCTTAACAGCTGAAATAATTTCATCTCTACCGCCATAGTTAAGTGCAAGATTCATTACAACACCAGAATTATTTTTGGTTTTTTCATAAGCTGAAACCAATTCATCCCTACATGGCTTTGGTAACTTAGTTATATCCCCAATATGATTTATTACCACTCCATTACTATTTAATTCTTCGAACTCATTTTTCAAATACTCTACAAGCAGGTTCATAAGTGCACCAACTTCATCCTTAGGTCTCTTCCAATTCTCTGTTGAGAATGCATATAAAGTTAGGTATTTTACACCAATCTTATCACATTCCTTAATTATTTTTCTTATGGTTTCAACCCCTGCTCTATGTCCAAAAGTTCTAGGTAAACCTTTAGCCTTTGCCCATCTACCGTTACCATCCATTATAATTGCAATATGCTTAGGAATTCTATTATAATCTATATTTACATCATTAGGTTTATTATCTTTTTTACCTTTTAGCCACTTAAACATTTACTATTCCTCCATAATGAATATGGTAAAAAAACCTGCTAGAAAGCAGGCTTTATATTGACATTATCTCTTTCTCTTTGTCCGCTATAATCTTATCTATTTCTTTAACATAGCTATCTGTTACCTTTTGGATATCATCTTCTGCTTTTTTGAATTCATCTTCTGATATATCTCCATCTTTCTTTAAAGACTTAAATTTATCATTCCCATCTCTTCTTATTGATCTTATAGCTACCTTAGAATCTTCTCCAGCCTTCTTAACATTCTTAACTAGATTTCTTCTAGTTTCTTCAGTTAATTCAGGAACTAATAATCTTATTACAGAACCATCATTAGATGGATTTATTCCCAAATCTGACTTTAATATAGCTTTTTCTATATCTTTTAGTAAAGTTTTTTCCCAAGGTGTTATCATAAGAAGTCTTGGTTCTGGAGCAGAAACACTAGCCACCTGACTTAATGGACACATACTTCCATAATAGTCAACTTCAATTCTGTCTAACATAGTTGGATTAGCTCTTCCAGCCTTCATTGTTGAAAGATCAGATTTTAATACCTTAATAGATTTACTCATTTTTTCTTCAGCAGACTTAATAACATCTTTTATCATAAAGAGAACCTCCTTTATTATTTACAAACCATAGTTCCTATTTCTTCACCCATTATAGCCTTTTTAATGTTTCCAGGCTCATCTAAAGCAAATACTAAAATAGGAATATTATTATCCATACATAATGAAGTTGCAGTTGAATCCATAACTTGAAGACCCTGCTCTAAAACTTGTATGTAAGATAGAGAATCATATTTCTTAGCATCTGAATATTTATGTGGATCTTTATCATAAACCCCATCAACCTTCTTAGCTAATAGTATAACTTCCGCTTCTATTTCAGCAGCTCTTAATGCAGCTGTTGTATCAGTAGAAAAATATGGATTTCCAGTACCTGCAGCAAAAATAACTACTCTACCTTTTTCTAAATGTCTCATAGCTCTTCTTCTAATAAAAGGTTCAGCCACTTCCTTCATTTCTATAGCAGTTTGAACTCTTGTCATAACCCCTAAACCTTCTAAGGAATCTTGTAATGCTAAAGCATTTATACATGTTGCTAACATACCCATATAATCTGCTGTAGTTCTGTCCATATCAGATCCATCTCTACCTCTCCATATGTTTCCGCCACCAACAACAGCGCCTACTTCAACACCCATTTCTACTAATTCTTTTATTTCCATAGCTATTCTTTGTGCAACATTAAAATCTATACCAAATCCATTAGCTCCGGCTAAAGCTTCACCTGATAATTTTAACATTACCCTTTTAAATTTACATTTAGACATTAGTTAACCTCCATATCTTTCAAGTTATTTTTAAAAAAAGAGAACACTTTGTGTTCTCTTTTAAATTATTTTGCACCGATTTGTCTTGCAACTTCTTCAGCAAAGTTTTCTTCTTTCTTTTCTATACCTTCTCCTCTTTCAAACCTTACAAATTTGTTTATTGTAATTGGAGAACCTACTTCTTTAGATTTCTCTTGAAGATGTTTAGTTATTGACTTATCTCCATCTTTAACCCAAGCTTGCTCTAAAAGACACACTTCTTTATAATATTTTTGAATTCTTCCCATAACCATTTTTTCAACTATATTTTCTGGTTTGCCTTCGTTTAAAGCTTGAACTCTATATATTTCTTTTTCTTTATCTAAAGCTTCGTTATCAACATCATCTTTGCTTAAGTATGATGGGTTTGCAGCAGCAACTTGCATACAAACATCTTTAGCAACTTCTGCAAGAACTGGAGAAGCTGTATCACATGCTAGTTCAACTACAACTCCGATTCTTCCGCCACCATGTATGTAGCTTTGAACTACTCCATTTTCAACCGCGAATTTTTCAAATCTTCTTACTGTCATATTTTCGCCTAATTTAGCTATTAAAGCTGTTAGAGCTTCTTGAACAGTTTGAGTTTCATTGAATTTTTCAGCAACAAAGCTTTCTATATCTTTAGCTGCACTAGTTGAAGCCATTTCTGCTAATTTTCCAGCAAAACCTACAAATTCTTCATTAGCTGCAACGAAATCCGTTTCACAATTTAATTCAACTATACCAGCAACTTTTTGATCTTCTGATATATAAGTTTTAACTACACCTTCTGCTGCAACTCTGTCAGCTTTTTTAGCTGCTGCTGCCAATCCTTTTTCTCTCAATACTTCTATAGCCTTTTCCATATCTCCGTTAGTTTCAGTTAAGGCTTTTTTGCAGTCCATCATCCCTGCACCAGTTTTTTCTCTTAATTCTTTAACTGATTGAGCAGTAATCATTATTATTCCTCCTTAATATCATTAAGGTAAAAGGTAAATGGAATATATCCACCTACCCTTTACTAAAATTATTCAGTTACTTGTTCACCTTGTCTTGATTCAATTATTGCATCTGAAAGTCTAGCAGTTATTAATTTAACTGCTCTTATAGCATCATCATTACCAGGAATTACGTAGTCAACTTCATCTGGATCACAGTTTGTGTCAACAATAGCTACAACTGGAATACCAAGAATTTTAGCTTCAGATATAGCATTTTTTTCTTTTCTTGGGTCTACAACAAACATAGCACCTACGTTGCTAACATTTAAGTTTCTTATTCCACCTAAATTTTTAACTAATTTTTCTTTTTCATTCTTTAGGTTTGTAACTTCTTTCTTAGGAAGAACTTCGAATATTCCTTCTTCTTCCATTTTTTCTAATTCTGTTAATCTTGCTATTCTAGTTTTTATTGTGTTGAAGTTAGTTAGCATTCCACCTAACCATCTATTGTTAACGAAGTGCATGTTTGATCTAACAGCTTCTTCTTGTATAGCTTCTTGAGCTTGTTTCTTAGTACCAACGAAAAGAATATCTTTTCCTTCTTCAGAAACGCTTTTAACAAACTGATAAGCCTCTTCAACCTTTTTAACTGTTTTTTGAAGATCTATTATATATATTCCATTTCTTTCTGTGAATATATATGGAGCCATCTTAGGGTTCCATCTTCTTGTTTGATGTCCGAAATGAACACCTGCTTCTAATAATTGTTTCATAGAAATTACTGACATTTTGTTACCTCCTTATGGTTAAGCCCTCCATTATCTTCATACATTGTAGATCTTCCTTTTATAAAGGCACCACTCTACAAATAAGATAATGTGTGTATTTCTTACCTCTGATAGTATATCACAGTGTTTTTTATCATTCAATATACTTTTTTAATTATTTACATATTTTTTAATAAAATAATCATAATTTTACTTTTAAAACATAAAAAGAAGGCAAAAGCCTTCTTTTTATCTATTTTATCTTCTTTAATTCGTCTAATAGCTTGTCATTTAAAATCTTAATATGAGTTCCCTTCATACCTAAAGACCTTGACTCTATTACCCCTGCACTTTCAAATTTTCTTAATGCATTTACTATAACAGATCTTGTTATACCAACCTTGTCCGCAATTTTCGATGCAACTAGAAGTCCTTCACTACCTTTTAATTCGTCAAATATGTGTTCTACAGCTTCTAATTCTGAATAAGAAAGGGTACCAATTGCAAGTTGAACCACAGCTTTTTTTCTAGCCTCTGCTTCTAATTCAACTTGCTTACCTCTTAACATTTCAATTCCTACAATAGTAGCAGAATATTCTGCTAAAACTAAGTCATCATCAGTAAATGGCTTGCCAAATCTAGCTAGTAATAAAGTTCCTAATCTTTCTCTATTGCCTATTATAGGCACTATAGTAGATATTTTGTTATCCATATCGCATTTAATTTCACCTTCAAAAACGCAAGTTCCTCTATTATAAAGATTTGAAAGTGATTCTTGTACATTTAGTAGTTTATTGTTGTATTCTTCTGGGAATTTTTTATCCTCAAGAACCTTCTTTTTCATTATTTCGCATTCAAATCCACTAGCGAATGTATGTCCTAACATTTTTCCTCTTCTGCTAACAATATAAACATTGCATTCTAAAACGTCACTTAATAACTCACATATGTCTTCAAATGCTACTGGTTCAGTACCTGATTTTTGTAAAATCTTATTAAGTTTTCTTGTCTTAGAAAGTAGTGTAGACATAAAACTCCTCCTCATGTATCCATATTCATTATCCATAATTCATTTAACTATAAAATATTCTAAAATTTTTGAATTTTTAAAATTTTTAAAAAAGTTCTACATCAATTAATATATCATAGGATTTTTTTATTTTCAACACCCTTTTTCTATTTTCGACAAATCATTCTTTTTCTTCACTCTTTACAGGAACTTTATTTTTACATTCTCCATTAGTACATTCCAAGTATTTGCCTTTAGCTTTTGAGAATCTATATACCATAAATGAACCACATTTATCGCACTTCTCTTTAGCTGGTTCATGCCAACTTACAAAATCGCATTCTGGGTAGTTAGAACATCCATAGAATTTATTACCTTTTTTACTTCTTTTAAGTAATACCTTTCCCCCACATTTAGGGCAAGGTGCATCAACTTCATGTACTATAGGTTTTGTATTTTGACACTCTGGATAACCAGGACAAGCTAAAAAGTCACCAAATCTACCATGCTTAATAACCATCATTCTTCCACATTTATCACATGGTACATCAGACACCTTATCTTCTAAAACTATTTTAGACATTTCACTTTCAGCTTTCTCAAGGGATGTCTTTAATGGAGTAAAAAACTCACCAACAATCTTAGTCCAGTTTTCTGTTCCCTCTTCTACAGAATCTAGCTTAAGTTCCATTTCAGCTGTAAAATCTGTATCAACTATTTCTTTAAAATATTCAGACATTATATTATTAACAATAAAACCCAATTCCGTAGGCACTAATTGTTTTTTATCTCTTACAACATAGTTTCTGCTACTAGTTAAGGTTGATATAGTTGGAACATAGGTACTTGGTCTTCCTATACCCTTTTCCTCTAGTAATTTAACAAAAGATGCTTCAGTATATCTACTAGGAGGTTGAGTAAAATGCTGTTTTGGAGTTAATGAATCTTCCTCTAAAACTTCATCCTTCTCTAACTCTGGAAGTAATACATCTTGATTTTCTTCTTCTGTACTATACTCATATATCTTCATAAATCCTTCAAACTTAACTATTGAGCCTGTTGCTCTTAATTTATAATCACCATTAGTTATAGTTATGGTATTGGTATTTAATAAACAAGAACTCATTTGGCTTGCTACAAATCTCTTCCATATTAAACTATAAAGTTTATAGGCATCATTTGTAAGATTTTCTTTAGCTATTTCAGGAGTAATCTCTATATATGTTGGTCTTATAGCTTCATGAGCATCTTGGATATTCTTTTTACCTTTATACACTCTAGGTTTATCTGGAGTATATTTTTCTCCGTAAGCTCCTTTTATAAAATCTAAAGCTTTTTCCTGAGCTTCACTTGATATTCTAACAGAATCTGTTCTCATATAAGTAATTAAACCTATAGTTCCATGACCCTTTATCTCAACTCCTTCATAAAGTTGCTGAGCTATCATCATAGTTTTCTTTGTCATATAGTTTAATTTTTTATTGGCATCTTGTTGCAAAGTGGAAGTTGTAAAAGGCGGTAGTGGATTTTTTTGTTTATCTGCTTTTTTAACATCCTTTACAACATAATTCCCAGATTTTAAATCTTTAATTACCTTGTCAGCTTCATCTTCAGTATTTATTTCTAATTTTTTATTCTTATATTGAACAAGATTTACAGGAAACTTCTTTTTATCTTTTATTAATTTACATTCTACTGTCCAATATTCTTTAGGTACAAATGCTTTTATCTCTTCTTCTCTATCACAAATTAATTTTAGTGCAGCAGATTGAACCCTTCCTGCACTTAAACCCCATTTAATATTTTTCCAAAGTATAGGGCTAATTTCATATCCCACAAGTCTATCTAAAATTCTTCTTGCTTGCTGAGCATCTACTAAATTTTGATTTATTTCTCTTGATTTCTTTATTGAGCCTTTAACAGCTTCTTTTGTTATCTCATTAAACTCAATTCTACATTTTTCGGTAGTAGGTATCTTTAATATGTGAGCTAAATGCCAAGAAATAGCTTCACCTTCCCTATCAGGGTCAGTTGCCAAATATACTTTATCACTTTTTTTGGCTAACTTCTTTAATTTATCTAAAAGATCACCTTTACCTCTTATTGTTATATACTTAGGAGAAAATTCATTATCTACATCAACTCCTAATTGACTCTTTGGTAAGTCCCTTAAATGTCCCATTGATGCTTCAACGATATAATTTTTTCCCAAATACTTTCCTATGGTTTTGGCTTTAGCTGGCGACTCAACTATTACTAAATTTTGTCCCATTTCTCACTCCTAAATTAGGAGTCTTCACCCCCTTATAAATCAACTAATCCTTGCATAATAGTTTCCTGATAAACTAATAATTTCATTTTCAAGTTGCAATTCAAATAATATACCATAAATTAGAGAAATGTCAATATTACATCTTCTAATTAAATCATTAATATGTATTGGATTCACTCCTATTTCTTTTAGTACTACCCCTTTTTCACCCGAAAAATTCTTACTTGAAGGATCTTTTGATGTTATATTTAGCTCCTTTAAGACATCTTGTACTTCATATAATGGATTAGCTCCATCTATTATTAGTCTATTTGAACCTTTAGCCTGAGGGTTTATAGGGTTTCCTGGAGATACAAATATTGTTTTTCCAAGATCTAAAGCGTATCCAGTAGTGATTAAGCTTCCACTTCTTTCAGCCGCTTCTGTAACAATTAATATTTCACATAAGGCAGCAATTATTCTATTTCTTCTTGGAAAATTATAAGAAGCAGGTTTCTCATACGGTAAAAACTCTGATATAATTACTCCATTTTTTATAATATCATTATATAATTTGTAGTTTGATTTGGGATAGACTACATTTATACCACATCCAAGTACTGCACATGTAACACCATTACCTCTTAAAGCCCCTCTATGTGCTGCTGTATCTATTCCATACGCTCCCCCGCTTATTACCATGACTCCATTTTCAACTAACTCTTTTGATATATGTTCTGTTAACTGAGTTCCTTGCAAAGTGGCCTTTCTTGAACCAACTATAGATACTTTCTTATGAGACTTAATTTTAGAGATATCCCCTTTATAAAAAAGTACATATGGTGGCTCATAAACATGATATAATTCATCCATATAATCTTCATCTCTATAAAATACAGCACCAATATTATTCTTGTGCATAATATCTAATAGTTTTTCAACTTCTTCATCACTGACTCTTTTTATTCTGTCAGAATAATCTTCTTTTATATAATTTGATTTAGATATTTTATAAAGATTATAGATTTCCTCTTCATTATTATATCTGTCTTTTAAAAATCTTTTACAACTCTCAGGCACATTTGAGATAGCCATCCAGATTTTATAAAACATTTCTTCTCTTTTCATATTTATATCACCTCACCATCTATAAATTTCCTATAACTTAATGCCTCATATATATGACTAGCTTTTAATGATTCTTCTCCATTTAAATCTGCTATAGTTCTTGATATTTTAAGTATTTTATAATATCCCCTCATTGATAAATTAAATTTATCATATATTGCTTCTAATTTATCTAGCGCCTCATTATCAACATTAAAAAGTCTCATTATATCCTTACTTTTTACATTAGCATTATGTTTAACTTTTTCATTTTGGTATCTTATAGTTTGTATCTCCGTAGCTGATTTTATATTTTTTATTATCTTTTTACTTAAAGCCTTCTGATTTTTAATATTTCTCTTACTTATATCAACTCTAGGAACATAAGTAAATATATCTATTCTATCTAGTATGGGTTTAGACAACTTACTTAAATATCTCTTTTTTTCTAAATCAGAACACATGCAATCCTTACTAAAGCTTAAATTCCAACCACAGGGGCATGGATTAAAGGCGGTTATTAACATAAAATTAGCTGGAAGCTTAACATTGTTATTTAGTCTACTTATTTGAACTTCTCTATTTTCAAGAGGTTCTCTCAGTTGGTTTATGCACGCTTTATTAAACTGCAAAAATTCATCTAAAAATAAAACACCATTATGAGCTAATGTTACTTCTCCAACTTTCCCTATGCCTCCACCTATAAGTGTTGCTGAAGTACAGGAATGGTGAGGATTTCTAAATGGTCTTCTCACATTTTTAAACATCTCTTCTGATATATCTGTTGTACTATATATTTTGAATATTTCAGCCGCCTCTTCATAGGACATTTCTGGTAGAATATTAGCTATTTTATTAGCTATTAAGGTTTTTCCTGCTCCTGGAGGGCCATAAAAAGATATATTATGAAAACCTGCTGCGGCAATTTCTGCTGCTCTAAGCACACTTTCCTGACCTATTATCTCACTTAAATCTTCTGAAGAGACTTTATTAATTTTGAAGGGTATTTTTTCAGAAGGAAGCTGATCTTTGTAAGTTAAATAATTTATTACACCTTTTAATTCATCAAAATCAAATATATCTCCCTTGTAGAAGAAACTGCTTTGATAAGAGTTTTCTCTTGGAATAATAAATTTATTAAATCCGCCATCTATTCCTGCCTCTAATATAGGAAATAATCCCTTTATCTCTTTTATGTCACCACTTAAGCTAAGTTCCCCTGCTATTATATAATCTTCAACCTGCTCTGCTTCAATTTGTCCACTTGAAATAAGTATGCCTATGCTCATAGGTAAGTCTAATAAAGAGCCTATCTTCTTTAAGTTAGCAGGTGCTAGGTTTATTACTATTCTTCCTAGTGGAAACTTAAACCCCGAATTAACAATAGCTGCCCTAATTCTTTCTTTAGATTCTTTTATAGATTGATCCGCTAAACCTACTATGGTAAAAGAAGGCAAGCCTTTGAATATTTCTACCTCTACCTTTATAACAAAACCATTTAAATTATTTATTGTGGCACTATTTATAATTACCGCCATAAAACCACCTCTAAACTTTAATACTAATATTTTTCTACATTATTAACTTAAAAATATTTTTTTAGTCAATAATTTTAAAGGAGGTATAAAATTATGATAAATAAAAAATCTTTAGGAAATTACGGTGAGGATTTAGCTTGTGAATTTCTCATTAAGAAAGGCTATATAATATTAGAAAGAAATTTTAACTGTAAACTGGGAGAGTTAGATATAATTTGTATGTATAGAGGACTTCTTGTTTTTATAGAGGTAAAATGTAGATATTCATTAAATTATGGTGTTGGAATTGAATCCATAAATTCTACAAAAGTTAAAAGAATTATATCATCCTCAAAGTTCTATATTCACCTTAAAAGTTTATACGACCTAAATGTTCGTTACGATATTATAAATATAGACTTAAATCTAGAAGAAAGTAAAAAAAACATCCAACATTATGAGGATGCTTTTAGACTTTAATTAAGTATTTAATATATTTCTCAGGAAACTCATTCTGTGTATGTCACAAGGACCATGGGTTTTAATTGCTTCAACATGTTTAGGTGTGCCATAACCTGCATTTTCATCAAAATTATATAGAGGATATTTTTTATGGTATTCTTCCATAAGATTATCTCTATACACTTTAGCAATTATTGATGCACAAGCTATTGACGCACTTTTTGTATCCCCTTTTATAACCGCTTGATTTTTTATCTTTATTCCCTTAATCGGATATCCATCTGACAATATTAATTCTGGCTTTATTTTAAGATTATCACAAGCGTCTATGAATATCTTATTGTTGCAGACACCAATTCCTATATTATCTATCTGTTCATTTGTACATAAAGCTATTGAATAGGCAAGGGCTTTTTCCTTTATTTTTTCAGATAACTCTACTCTTTTTTCATGTGAAAGCTGCTTAGAATCTTTTATTTCTAATAATAAATCGTCAGTAGATGCATTTAAATCTAAAATCACAGCACAAGACACTATGGGACCTGCTAAAGGACCCCTTCCTACCTCGTCAACTCCTGCAACATACTTATAATCTCCAAATCCTTTATCAAAAGAATACATTCCTTGTACTCTTTTTATTTCCACTATGTGGTTTTCACATCTTTTTAGAAGTCTACTTCCTAAAGAAGATACATTTTTTCTTTTGTCCTTTATAAGAGACTCCATAAGAAACTTAAATTCTTCATTATTATAATAATCTTTAATTGATATATCTTTTAATGAATCATTTATACTTTTATATGGAAGTTTATCTAAATCTTCATTAAATAAAAACATTTTTACTCCTTTAAGGTAACTCTAAAGTTATATTACCTATTTTTCCACCTCTAAATTCATCTAATAATATTACAGAAATTCTATTGTAATTTATTTCTCCACCTGAGATTATACATCCTCTTTTTCTAGCTATCATATCCATATTTTCTAGAGGAGTTTCTTGTAGATTCTCAAGCTTATATCTTAGTTTTAGATTTTCAGGATAGTTAGTTTGAAGTCTTTCTATTAATTTAAGCGCAAGTTCTTCAATATCCATAATTTCATCTTTTATAGCTCCAGTAAAAGCTAAATTTAAAGCAACTTCTTCATCCTCAAACTTAGGCCATAAAACTCCTGGTGTATCCATAAGTTCTACCCCAATAGATGTTTTAATCCATTGTTTACTTTTTGTTACCCCTGGTCTATCACCTGTTTTAGCTATATTATTTTTTGCCATTTTATTAATAAATGTAGATTTTCCTACGTTAGGAATTCCAACAACCATTACTCTCGTAGTAATTTTTACTAAACCCTTAGCTCTTAATCTAGCGTGTTTTTCTTTTAGAAGTTCATCTAAAGCAGGTTTTATTGATCGTATCCCTTCGCCTTTCAAAGAATTTAAGGCAATTGCTTTTGTATTTCCTTTGGATAAAAATTCAATCCATTTTTTAGTTAACTGAACATCTGTTAAATCACTTTTATTAAGTATTATTAATCTAGGTTTATCTTTACATAAAACATCTATATCTGGATTGGCAGAAGCTCTAGGTATTCTGGCATCTCTTATTTCAACTACTACATCTACAAGTTTTAAATTTTCTTTTATTTCTCTTTTTGTCTTTACCATATGCCCTGGGAACCAATTTATAGCCATGATATCATCTCCTTTTTGTTAAAATCTATCTTTTATGTTTTAATATTAAAATGTATCTTCTTTAGTATTATCTAAACTCATTAAATTCTTTTATATTCTTAAAAATATAAGAATATAAGAAGAAATATTTTTAACTATATAACTATATAACTATATAACTATATAACTATATAACTATATAACTATATATAGTGTTCATGCGGGTTTAGGCTATTTATTCATAATTCACAATTATTTTCATGAATATTTTAAATTCTTTTTATAAATAAAAAAATGGAACTCTAAAGCCCCATTTTTAAGTTCAATTATTTCTTTATTAACTCTTTAACTTTAGCAGCTTTACCCACTCTGTCTCTTAAGTAGTAAAGTTTTGCTCTTCTTACTTTACCGTATCTTACGATTTCAACTTTTTCTATGATTGGGGAGTTAATTGGGAAAGTTCTTTCAACTCCAACTCCATAAGCTAATCTTCTTACTGTGAAAGTTTCTCTAGTTCCACCGTTTTGTTTCTTTATAACAGTTCCTTCGAATACTTGTATTCTTTCTCTGTTACCTTCTTTAACTTTTACGTGAACTTTTACAGTATCACCTATACTGAAGTTTGGTAAATCACTTCTTAATTGTTCTTGTTCTATTAATCTAATTATTTCGTTCATGTGCATTCCCTCCTAAATATTAATTTGACGTTCTTAACAAATTATTTTGCCAGAGGACCGCCCGTACTAGCACAACGATAATTGTAACATATGAAAATGCAATGTGCAACATAATTTTACAATCAGTTTTCTTTTAAAAGCTTTATATCCTCTTTTGATAAAGTTATTTTTTTAAACATGTCTGCTCTTCGCTCTTTGGTTATTATTAAAGACTGCTTTCTTCTCCATTTTCGAATGTTCTCATGATGTCCTGATATTAATACGTCAGGTACCTTTTTTCCTTCAAATACTTCTGGTCTAGTATATTGAGGATACTCTAATAATCCATCATAAAAAGATTCCTCTTGATAACTTTCCTCTTTTCCAAGAACTCCTGGAATAAGTCTTACTATGCTATCTACAATAGGAATACAAGCCATTTCTCCACCAGTTAAAACAAAATCTCCAAGGGATATTTCCATATCTATATAATCATAGACTCTTTCATCTATACCCTCATAATGTCCACATAAGAAAATAAGTTCACTCTCTTTTGATAACTCTTTAGCTAGACTTTGATTGAATGTTTTTCCTTTAGGTCCTAAAAAAATCACTTTACCGTTATTATTTTTTTTGGTTTCTATTATAGAAGATACTATTGGTTGAGGTGCCATCACCATTCCAGCTCCTCCACCATAAGGATAGTCATCAACTTTTTTATGTTTATTTAAGCTATAATCTCTAATATTTATAGGCTTTATGGATAATATTTCTTTCTCTTGAGCCTTACCTATTATAGAGTGATTAAAGATATTAAACATATCAGGAAATAAGGTTAATATATTAATCTTCATCTTGCCATTCCTTCACAGGTTTAATAACTATCTTTTTATCTTCTACATTAATGTCTAATACTATTTCCTTAAGTACAGGAATTAATAATTCTTTTATCCCTTTAACCCAATAAACATCGTTGCTTCCTGTTTTTATTACATCATAAACCTCACCTAATGGAGTTTCATCTGTATCAAATACAGAACAACCTATTAAATCTGCTATGAAATATGTATCTTTAGGTAGCTTAACAGCATCTTCCCTAGATACTTTAAGATACTTCCCTTTAAGTCTAATAGCGTCATCCATAGTATCTACGCCTTCAAGCTTCAATATAACACGATCTTTTTGGAATTTATAGCTAAGTATTTGTACTTCTTTGTTATCTATAATAACTTTTTTTAATTTTTTAAATCTCATAGGATCATCAGTTAATGGGAATACCTTAACTTCTCCCTTAACCCCATGAGTATTTACTATTTGACCAACATTTAAAAATTGTTCCAAGGATATTCCTCCTTAATTAAAAATAAAGAGCTAGGCCAACACCTAACTCTTATTAAATAATTTCTACTACTACTCTTTTGTTTTCTTTAACTGCTGCTGCTTTTACAACTGTTCTTATTGCTTTGGCTATTCTTCCTTGTTTTCCTATAACTTTACCCATGTCTTCTGGGGCAACCTTAAGTTCAAGGATAAGGGATTGCTCACCGGCAACCTCCTTAACTTCAACAGCATCTGGATTGTCAACTAAAGACTTGGCGATAATTTCTACTAAATCTTTCATATTGACTGCTAGGGATATCCTTAGCAGAGTTCACCTCCCAGATATTATTTGTTA
Source organism: Clostridium sp. YIM B02506 (assembly GCF_022324845.1). Lineage (NCBI taxonomy): Bacteria > Bacillati > Bacillota > Clostridia > Eubacteriales > Clostridiaceae > Clostridium > Clostridium sp. YIM B02506. Next base: position 24,289 of record NZ_JAKGTG010000013.1, on the reverse strand, counting down.
ATTCCTGCTTTAACGAATAACTTTTTAACTATATCAGTTGGTTGAGCACCATTACCTAACCATGCAGCTGCTTTATCAGCATCAATTTTGATTTCTGCTTCTGGTTTAGCTACTGGATTGTAGTATCCTATTTCTTCGATGAATCTACCATCTCTTGGACTTCTTGAGTCTGCAACTACTACTCTATAGAAAGGAGCTTTTTTTGCACCCATTCTTCTTAGTCTTATTTTTACTGCCATGCTTTTCACCTCCTTTAAAAGTTAAGGTATACTATTTCAAAAAGGGAAGATTTCCAAATAGTCCATTTTTGCCTTTTTTACCTTTTTTCATATTTTGAGTTAAACCCTTAAATTGCTTCATTTGTTTTCTCATAGCTTCGAAACCTTTAAGAAGTTTATTAAGTTCTTGTATGCTTGTTCCTGAACCATTTGCTATTCTCTTCTTTCTAGATGAAGATGATGAAACAAGCTGTGGATTTTTTCTTTCTTTTGATGTCATGGATTGAATTATAGCCTTAGATCTAGCCATTTGCTTTTCTCCAGCTTCTAAATCAACTCCTTCAAGTTGTTTAGAATTCATTCCAGGTATCATTTCTAAAACTTTATTTATAGGACCTAACTTATTCATTTGTTCCATTGCCATTAAGTAATCTTCAAAGTTAAAGTCCGAAGTTAACATTTTCTTTGATAAAGCTTCTGCATCTTCAGTGTCTATGGCTGCTTGAGCTTTCTCTATAAGAGATAATACATCTCCCATTCCTAATATTCTTGATGCCATTCTGTCTGGATAGAATACTTCTAAGTCGCTCATTTTTTCCCCAACACCAACAAATTTAATTGGTTTTTGAGTCATACTTCTTATAGAAAGTGCAGCTCCACCTCTTGTGTCACCATCAAGTTTTGTTAAAATAACTCCTGATATGTCTAGAGAGTTATTAAAGGTTTCAGCTACATTTACTGCATCCTGTCCTGTCATAGAGTCTACTACTAATAATATTTCATTAGGTTTTACTCCTGATTTTATATCTTGTAGTTCTTCCATAAGAGTTTCATCTATATGAAGTCTACCTGCTGTATCTATTATAACTATATTATTACCATTTTCTCTTGCACTCTTTATACCAGCTTTAGCTATGTCTACTGGGCTTATCTTATCTCCCATAGTAAACACTGGAATATCTATGCTTTTACCTACAACCTCAAGTTGTTTTATAGCTGCTGGTCTATAAACATCACAAGCTACTAATAGAGGTTTTTTATTTTTCTTTCTTAAGGATAAAGCTAACTTACCACACATGGTAGTTTTACCTGCCCCTTGAAGTCCTACAAGCATAATAACTGTTGGACCTGCATCAGCATAAGATATCTTGCTTTCAGCTGTACCCATTAGTTCTGTTAATTCATCATTAACTATTTTTATCACTTGTTGTCCTGGAGTTAAACTTCCTAAAACTTCTTCTCCAACACATTTCTCACTAACTTTTGATATAAAAGATTTTACTACCTTAAAGTTAACATCTGCTTCTAATAGAGCAAGCTTAACTTCTCTCATGGCTTCTTTTATATCTTTTTCATTTAATTTTCCTTTTCCTCTTAGCTTTTTTAAAGCGTCTTGCAACTTTTCTGATAAACCTTCAAAAGCCATGACAAACCTCCTATAGACTATTTATATTCTCAAAAATTTTACCCATATAATCTATGATTTCATCTGATGCATTAAATTTCTCTTTTAGATCTTTTATAGCATCTTTAGTTATGTTAATTCTTGAATTATTTTTACTCATCAATTGAAGCTTTTTCTCATATTCTAATAAAATCTTATAACATCTTTTTATTAAATCATGAGTAGCCTGCCTTGAGGTTTCATTTATCTCAGATATCTCCGAAAGAGAAAAGTCTTCATTATAATAAAGATCCATTATATTCTTCTGCTTTGGAGTCAATAAATTGCCGTAGTGATCTAGCAGAATAGAAACTTCAAATCTGTCTTCCATATAACCACCTTACCTACCTAAATGATAATAACAGATAAAAATAATGGTGTCAAGTATTTTTACTTAACACCATAAAATTTAAAATAAAGCTTCAACAAAACCTTCAGCATCAAACTCTTGAAGGTCGTCAATACCTTCACCTACACCAATATACCTCACTGGTACGTTTAAATGTTGTTTAATAGAAATTACAACTCCACCTTTAGCTGTTCCATCTAATTTAGTTAATATTATGCCATCAATAGGGCATACCTCTTTAAATTGTTTAGCCTGAATAACAGCATTTTGACCTGTGGTTGCATCTAATACTAAAAGAGTTTCCCTTTCAGTATCTCCCATTTCTCTATCTATAACTCTGTTTATCTTTTCAAGTTCATTCATAAGATTTTTTTTGTTATGAAGTCTTCCAGCTGTATCTATTAATAATCTATTTACTTTTCTAGACTTTGCAGCTTGTAGAGCATCATACACAACTGCTGCTGGGTCAGATCCTTCTTGATGTTTAACAATATCAACCCCTGATCTTTTGCTCCATATTTCTAACTGGTCTATAGCTGCTGCTCTAAAAGTATCTGCTGCTGCTAATAAAACCTTTTGCCCTTCATTTTTCATTTTAGATGAAAGTTTTCCAATAGAAGTAGTTTTTCCTACTCCATTTACACCTATAATTAAAATTATTTTATTATCAGGTTCTTTTTTATCTTCAACATCCTTAAGAAGCATATCTCTAATAACTTCTTTAAGAGCTGGTCTAACCATCTGTGGATCTGCAATTTTTTCTTTTCTAATTTTTGCTCTTAGCTCTTCTATAATATCCATTGTGGTTTCCATACCTATATCTGAAGTAATTAGTATTTCTTCTAATTCCTCATATAAATCTTCATCAATGGTTACAGCCAGGTTTAATACCTCATTTATTTTATCTGTAAAATTATCTCTTGTTTTACTTAATCCTTGTTTTAGTTTGTCAAAAATTCCTCCAAACACTGTACATCCTCCTATCTGCCTTGTAAATTTACTGAAACTATTTTAGATATTCCTTTTTCCTCCATAGTAACCCCGTACATTATGTCTGATGCTTCCATAGTACCCTTTCTATGAGTAACTACAATAAATTGAATGTTTTCAGAGAACTTTCTTAAAAATTCTGCATATCTATATACATTTGCATCATCTAAAGCAGCCTCTATTTCATCTAATATACAAAATGGAGTTGGTTTCATCTTAAGTATACCAAATAATAATGCAATTGCTGATAAAACCTTCTCTCCACCAGACATAAGATTTATATTTTGAACTTTTTTTCCTGGGGGCTGAACGTTAATTTCTATATTTGAAGTTAATTCATCACCTTCTCCAAGTATAAGTTCTGCACTTCCACCTTTAAATAATTCTCTAAAGGTTTCACTAAAATATCCATTTAATATCTTAAAGTTCTCTATAAATACCTCTTTCATTTTTGAGGTCATGTCACTTATAACTTCTAATAAGTCTTCTTTTGCTTTTTCTAAATCTTCTTTTTGACTACTCATAAAAGTATATTTTTCTTTAACTTCTTTATATTCTTCAATAGCACCAACATTAACAACCCCAAGAGCTGTAATTTGACTTTTTAATGTAGTAATTTCTCTCTTATGGTCAACTTCGTTTATAACATCATTAGCTTTTTCAAAAGCTTCTGCATAAGTTAAAGAAAATTCCTCATTTAATCTGTTATAATAATTTTCTTTTTCTATATCATATTTAGCTTTACCCATCTCTAATTTATGATATTCATTTTCTGATTTTTGAAGAATTTGATTTAATTCATCAACTTCTGTTTGTACCTTGTTCATATTTTCTTTTATAGAAATTCTTTTGATTTCACTTTGCTTCCATATTTCTTCAAACTTTTCTACTAAAGACCTTAAGTTCTCAATTTCTTTAGTGTTTTTATCTATATCTTCGTTAGATATCTTTTTAGTCGCTATCCCATTTTTTATAGAGGTTTCTATTTCCCTTACTCTATTTACACAGGAATTTTGTTCTTCTTCTAACCTATTTAATTCTCTAAGTTTACCTGATATAAATTCTTCTAAAGAAGCTTTTTTTATTCTATTATCAGTTATTTTATCACGATTTTCAGTTATTGAAGCCTTTGCATCTTTTAAGTTTTCTTCAATTGATTTTATTAAAATCTTATTATCTTCCTTACTTTCAGAAGTTTTAATAATAATCTCTTTTATAACTTTAAAATTATCATTTAGTTCTAACTGCTCTTTAATTAATCCCTCATATTTAACTTCTATATCTTCTATTGAACTTTGCAATTTTAGTTCTTCATTTTGAATGTTTTTAATTTCATTTTGAAGTTTTGCAATTTCTATATTATTAAAATGAATTTGATCTCTTTTATTTAAATTATCCTCATCTAGTTTTTTAAGATTCTCTCTTAATGAAATCAGTTCAGTTTTAAGCTTTTCTGATTCCTCTTCTAAAGATGCATATCTTATCTTTAACTCTTCAAGTTCTCTTTTTCTGCTTATTATAGAACTATTTTTCCCACCATAGTTTCCACCTGTTAATGCTCCACCTGGATTAACAATTTCTCCTGTTAAGGTAACTATCTTATAAGAGTAAGAGGTTTCCTTTGCAACCCTTAAGGCTCCATCCATAGTATCTGTTATTATAGTTCTTCCTAAAGAATAATTAATAGCATTATCGTACTTTTTATCATAACTAATTAAGTCAGAAGCTAATCCAATATAACCTTGAATTTTGGTTATTTTTTCATTTATTGAAGCCTTTTTCCCCTTTATTATAGATAAAGGTAAAAAGGTGGCTCTTCCTAGTTTGTTATCCTTCAAATAATTAATTAATCTCTTTGCTATAACTTCATCTTCAGTAATAATATTAGAAATAGTTCCTCCTAAGGCAATTTCAATGGCTGTTTCTAAATTTTTAGGAACAGAAATAATTTCACCAAGGATTACACACTTATCGCTTAAATTCCCAATACTACCTTTAGACATATGCTCCATAAGAAGCTTTACAGATTTATTATATCCTTCAAAATGCTTTTCTAAATTATTAAGCATTTTATAAGTTGCATCTGTTCTATTTATCTCTATGTTTATTTCTCTATACTTTTTTTCATTTGCATTTAAATTTCCTTGAAGTTTTGTCATAGAGTTTTTATTTTCTAGTATTTCTTTATCTAAAATTTCTGTTTTTTCCTTAAACTTTTCTACTTTTTCATTTATCATTAGTCGAGTAGAGTAATTAATAGCTATTGAGCTACTTAAATTTTCTTTATCCGTTTTAAGGTTAACTATTCTTTCCTTAATTGTTTCAATAGAATTCTCTATTATATTATTTTCTTTTTCTAGTTCTGCAACTTTTTTATAGGTATCAATTTCTTGTTGTTTTAAACTATTTACCTTATCTTCTTCTTTAGATATTTCTTCTAAAAAAATGTTTGTTTCTTTATCTAAATTCTTTATAACTTCTTCTATTTTTGATATATTTTCTTTTTCCTTACTTATCTCTTCTAAAAGTACAGCCTTACTTTTTTTAAGTTCTTCACTTTTTTCTAAAAGACTTATCTTTTCTTTATTATTATTCTCTATAAGTTCTTCTATGTTTGTAATTCTTTCTTTTAAAATCCCAATTTCTGAATTAAGTTCTCCTATTTTCTCTTTTCCTTGAAAATACTCAATTCTTTCTTGATTTGTTTGACTATCTATCTTCTCAATTTCATTTTGATAGATATTTAATTTACTTCTTTTATCTTTTATTTCTTCTCTTAAAGAATTATTTTTCATTTCTATATCATATATATTCTCAGCATATACTTTTATATTTTTTTCTATGTTATTTATATGATATATGAGTAAGTCAATTTCTTTTTCCTTTAGTGAATTTGAAAAATCAATAAACTTTTCAGCCTTTATACACTCTATCTCTAAAGGCTCTATACGTTCCTCATAAGTAGATATTATATCATTTATTCTAATTAAGTTTTCATCTGTATTAGCTAATTTTTTTTCTGATTCATCTCTTCTAGATTTAAACTTAACAATACCAGCTGCCTCTTCTAATAAAGATCTTCTCTCATCAGCTTTACCACTTAAGATTGCGTCAATTTTACCTTGTCCAATTAAAGAATACCCTTCTTTACCTATACCAGTATCCATAAATAAAGTAGTTATATCCTTTAACCTGCATTGAGAGTTATTAATAAGATATTCACTCTCTCCAGATCTATATATTCTTCTTGTTATAGTTACATCTGAATAGTCTAAAGGTAATTCCTTATCATAATTATCTAAAGTTAAAGATACTTGTGCTACTCCCACAGGTTTTCTATAATGGGTTCCTGCAAAAATAACATCCTCCATCTTACCGCCTCTTAAGGTTTTAATACTTTGCTCACCCAAAACCCATCTAACAGCATCAGAAATATTACTTTTACCACTCCCATTAGGTCCAACAACAGCAGTAACCCCTTTATCAAATTTTAATTCTGTTTTGTCTGCAAAGGATTTAAATCCTCTTATTTCTAACGACTTTAAAAACATATAGCACTCCTTATCTTAAAACCATTGGAAGTAAACCAATTAAGAAAGTAATAATAATAAAAATAACTAATATATATTGAGCTTTTTCCCTAGTTTTCTTTTTCATTATAAACACTCCATTCTTTAATAAGTTTAAATTAATCTAATAAAAAAGTAAATATTAAACAATAGTATTTAAGCCCTTTGGCTAACCATAGGGCTTAAATTTCTAAATTTGTACATTTCTACGTTTGTAAATTTGTACGTTTCTACGTTTGTAAATTTCTAAATTTCTAAATTTCTAAAAGTTCATTAAATTCCTGAGCTTTAATAAAAAGGGTTCCCCTTTTTATATTTTCATTAACAGCTACATTTATATTTTTAAATTCTTTTTTCATTTCATTGAAATATGTTTTTTTATTTGCATAAAGTTTAGATAAATCTCTTGAATTTATTTCTATAGTTATATCCGCTCCAATTTCATGTTTTTTAGAAATTAGCTTATCTTTTATAATCTTGCTTTCTACAAGCTCTCTAAAGGCTGGATGGAATGGACCTGCTATCATATCTTTTCCCTCAGTAATATTATCGGTAGGTTGTAGACCTATTCTTATAACTTGAACATTATTATTTTTATAATGTTCATAAACTTTTCCTATTACTTCAACAGCATCATCTAAAGAATATGGTTTATAGATCCCTCTATTATACATAAGCTCCATAGGAGTGTCTTTTATAACTAAGGCTGGATATATTCTTGCAATATCAGGTTTCATCTCTATGGATTTCAAAACGGATTTAATATCCTTTTCAAAAGTATCATGAGGTAAACCTATCATAAGTTGATGCCCTAAAGTAAATCCATATTCCTTTATTAATTTAGAAGCTTTTTCAACATCACAAACATCATGACCTCTTCCAGAATATTTTAAAACCTCTTCATCTAATGATTGAACTCCTAGTTCAATAATGTCTACTCCATATTCTTTTAAGTAATCTAATATGTATGGGCTTATATAATCAGGTCTTGTGCTTAATCTAATATATTTTATGTAACCTTTATCCTTATAATCCTTAGCTACACTAAGAAGTTCTTTTTGCTTCTCCTCTTTTATAGCTGTAAAAGTTCCTCCAAAAAAAGATACTTCAACTGTTGAGTTTTTATAATCTATAGTTGTTAGGTATTCCTCTATTATAGAAACTGCCGTTTCTCTAGTAACTTGTTCTTCCTTACCTGTTATCTTTGACTGATTACAAAACACACAATCATGAGGACAACCTTCGTGAGGAACAAATAGTGGGATTATATAATGTTTTTTACTCATGGTCATCCCCCAAAACACTTAAAGCATGTCTAGCTGCATTTTGCTCAGCCTCTTTTTTTGAATAACCTTCTCCATACCCCATGTCTTCACTATTAATAAGAACCTTAGTAAAGAATTTTCTCCTGTGAGGGGGACCTTCAAATTTTATAAGATCATAACTTATATCAATTTCCCCCTGTTTTTGAAGAAGTTCTTGTAACTTTGTTTTAAAATCTAAAACAATTTCATTTTTAATAGCCTTTTCTATTATATCGTTAAAATTATTAAGGATGAATTCTTTAGCAAATTCAATTCCCTTATCCAGATATATAGCAGCTATTACCGCCTCTACACAGTCTGCTTGCAATGCTGTTCTTTCTCTTCCGCCAGTCATCTCTTCCCCTTTACTCATCTTAATAAAGTTTGAAAGACCTAAACTTTGTGCTACTTGAAATAAAGAATTTTCGCATACAATTAAACTTCTGATTTTCGTTAACTCACCTTCACTTTTGTCTTTGAACTTTTTATACAAATATTCAGTAATAGTTAGCTGTAAAACGGCATCTCCTAAAAACTCCAGTCTTTCGTTGTGCTCAAAATTCTTATACTGGTGAGCGTAAGAAGAATGGGTAAATGCTGTGTCTATAAGCCTCTTGTTTTCAAAAACAATTCCATTTCTAACTTCAAAGTCTCTTATATTCATAAATATCTCTCCTTGAAGTTTATTCTTCAATTTGCTGAATTAACAAATTCAAGAATAAACTAGATTAAAATTAAAATCCCGCCATAGCGGGATATTGTTTATTCTTCAGTTTGTGATTTAATATAATCTACTACATCACCAACAGTTACAAACTTTTCTGCTTCTTCGTCTGGTATTTCCATTTCAAGCTCATCTTCTAATGCCATAATTAGCTCAACTATATCAAGTGAATCTGCACCTAAGTCTTCTATAAATGATGATTCTTTTGTTATATCGTCTCCATTAACACTTAGCTTATCAGCTATAATTTCTTTAACTTTATCAAACACCATAAATATCACCTCCACTTCTGTCTATTTAGATAATATTATATATAGATTTACACGTCAATATTCTATATTTTAAATATGATTTTTTTTGCTAATAATTAAGTAAATTGCTTTATTATTTCTGAATTTCTAATTTAATCTTATTTAAAATATCATTTTCACAGAAAATTTTCCCTTGCCTAATAGCATTTTTGAAGGCTCTGCCATCAGAACTTCCATGAGCTTTTATACATACACCATCAACACCTAAAAAAGGTGCCCCACCTTCTTCTTTATAATCAAAACGTTTTTTAATTGTTTTAAACACTGGTATTAAAAATACTGCTCCTATTTTACTTAACAAAGATGAGTTTATTTCATCCTTTATTATCCCTAACAAAGTGGATGCAACCCCTTCATAAGTTTTAAGCAATGTATTTCCAACAAAGCCATCACAAACTAGGACATTTACATCTCCTTTTGAAGCTTCTCTTGGTTCAACGTTTCCTATAAAGTTAATAGACATATCTTTTAAAAGAGGATATGCAGCCTTTGTAAGCTCATTTCCTTTTCCTTCTTCTGTTCCTATATTTACTAATCCTACTGAGGGCTTAGTTACACCCATAACATTTTTATAGTATATTTCTCCCATTAAAGCAAATTGAGGCAGATAATGAGGTTTTGAGTCTACATTAGCTCCTGCATCTACCACCATAAAACGTCCATTTTTGCCTGGCATAATAGGTGCAAGTACAGGTCTCTCTATCCCTTTTATTCTTCCTACAATCAATGTACAACCTGCTAAAAAGGCTCCTGTACTTCCTGCAGAAATAATTCCATCACACTCTCCACTTTTAACCAAGTTAAGAGCTTTTACTAAACTAGAATTTTTTTTCTTTCTAAGAGCCATAACCGGATGTTCATCTGGTGTTATGACTTCAGTACAATCAACAATTTTAAGTCTCTTCTCATCATAGGTATAATTAGATAATACTTCTTTTATTTTTTCTTCTGGTCCAGTTATGTATATTTGTTCTATGTCTTTAAATTCGTTTAAAGCCTCAACTACACCTTCAACAACTGCTTTAGGAGCATTGTCTCCGCCCATACCATCAACAACAAATTTCATAAATTACACCTCTTTTATTTGTATATAAAGAAAAGAAAGTCATATGACTTTCTTTAGTTTTCAGAAGCAACAACTTCTTTTCCTTTGTAATATCCGCATTTTTTACATACTCTGTGAGCAAGTTTCATTTCATGACATTGTGGACATTCAACTATTCCAGGAGCACTTACTTGGAAAGTTTGCGCTCTTCTTGAATCTCTTTTAGCTCTATAAGTTTTTCTAGCTGGATTTCCCATTATTACACCTCCTTATCAGTGAAAAAGCTTTTTAAGACTTCTAGTCTAGAATCAACTTCCAAATTCTCGCAATTACATTTATGATGATTTAAGTTAATTCCACAACTGTGACAAAGACCTTTACAACTCTCACTGCAAAGTCTCTTAATAGGCAAGGTTGATATAATACTATTTATAACCACTTCAGCGATATCTATGACATCACCTTCTACAAGGATAATATCCTCAGTCTCTATAGTAGATTTATTTGTAAACTTTTCATTTAAAGTAGTATCTACATCAAATGAAAAGTTTTCTAAACACCTTGAACAAGAATCTTCTAAAACAGTATTAACCTTTAGGTTAAGTTCTAAAATATCCTCAAATGCCTTCATTTCACCATGAATACTTATATCTTTTAATGGAGTTATTAAACCACCCTCAAATTCAAAAGGTTCTTGATGAATTTCACAGTTAATTTGTTTTTTCTTTTCTCTCTTACTAAAGATTTCTGAAAGTTTAATTATCATAACTTCACCCACACTCCTTAGTAATATATTTCAACATAACCACAATTTATTATATAGAGGCAACTAATAAAAGTCAAGTAGCTTAAGGTAAATATTTTATACTAAAGCTAATGTATCTTTAGCTATCATAAGCTCTTCATTAGTTGGGATAACAAAAGCTTTAACCTTAGATCCTTCTTTTGTTATCTCTGCAAGTTTTCCTCTAACCTTATTTTTTTCTTTATCAAAATCTACTCCAAGGAATTCAAATCCTTCTAGTATACTTTCTCTCATTTCAACTGAGTTTTCTCCAACTCCTGCTGTAAATACTATAGCATCTACACCACCCATAATAGCAGCATATGAACCTATATATTGTTTAACTCTATAAACAAACATATCTAAAGCAATGTTAGATCTATGTTCTTTTTTATTCCATGCAGCATCTTCTACATCTCTAAAGTCAGAACTAACTCCTGATACTCCTAAAACTCCTGATTTTTTGTTTAGTATATCATCAACTTCGCTAGCTGAATATCCTAATTCTTTTATTAAGTAAGTAACTACAGCTGGATCCATATCCCCAGTTCTTGTTCCCATAACTAATCCTTGAAGAGGAGTAAATCCCATACTTGTATCTACAGATTCACCATTTTTAACTGCAGAAACAGAAGCTCCATTTCCTAAGTGACAGTTTACAATTTTTAATTCTTTTATATCTTTTCCCATAGCTTCAGCAGCCTTCATTGATACATACTTATGTGATGTTCCATGGAAGCCGTATTTTCTTATATGATGATCTTTATATAATTCATATGGAAGTGCATAAAGATATGCTTTTTCTGGCATAGTTTGGTGGAATGCAGTATCAAATACTCCAACCATTGGTGTGTTTGGCATTAAAGCCTTACATGCATTTATTCCTATTATGTTTGGTGGGTTATGAAGTGGTGCTAATTTTGCACATTCTTCTAATTGTTTCATTACATCTGCATCTATAACTACAGATGCAGCATATTTTTCTCCACCATGAACAACTCTATGTCCTACAGCTTCTATTTCATCCATAGATTTAATTACACCATGATCTTTATCAACTAATGCAGCAAGCACAAGTTTTATTGCATCTTGATGATCTTTCATAGCTTCTTCAACTATATATTTTTCTCCGTTAGCCTTTTGAGTTAATATAGATCCTTCTATCCCTATTCTCTCAACTAGACCTGTAGCTAAAGCTTCTTCTGTTTTCATGTCTATAAGTTGATATTTTAATGAGGAACTTCCACAGTTTATAACTAATATGTTCATTTCATTTCTCCTTTATTTCACTATTATTTTGTACTTTGAGCTTGAACAGCCGTTAAGGCAACAACATTTACTATATCTTCTGAGCTACATCCTCTAGATAAGTCATTTATAGGTTTTGCAAAACCTTGACAAATAGGTCCTATAGCTTCAGCATTAGCAAATCTTTGAACTAATTTATATCCTATATTTCCTGCTTGTAAATCTGGGAATATTAATACATTAGCTCTACCTGATACTGGACTGTTAGGTGCTTTTTGCTCTGCAACTTTTTGAACTATAGCTGCATCTAATTGCATTTCTCCATCAATTAATAAATCTGGTCTTAACTCTTTTGCTTTTGCAGTTGCATTTCTTACCTTATCTACAACTTCATGATCTGCTGATCCCATTGTTGAAAATGATAGCATAGCAACTCTTGGATCTATTTTGCAAAGATTTTTTGCTGTATCAGCTGTAGCTATAGCTATAGCTGCTAATTGATCCGCATTTGGGTTTGGGTTAACTGCACAGTCTGAGAATAATAACATTCCTTCTTCGCCGTATTGTGAACCTGGTACCATCATGATAAAGAAACTTGATACTACTGAAACTCCAGGTGCAGTTTTTATTATCTGAAGACCTGGTCTTAATAAATCTCCAGTTGTGTGTACTGCTCCTGAAACCATTCCATCTGCATCATTTAATTTTACCATCATAGTTCCAAAGTATAATGGATCTCTAACTATCTTATCAGCTTTCTCCATTGTCATACCTTTACTTTTTCTAATCTCGTAGAAAGCAGTAATATATTCATTTAGTTTAGATGAAGTATCTGGATCTTGTATTTCAACACCCTCCAAATTAACTCCTAAACTTTCGGCTTTCTTATTTATTTTATCAAGGTTGCCTACAAGAACAACATCAGCAAGTCCTAGCTCATGTATTCTTTGAGCTGCAACTACTGTTCTATCCTCGTCTCCTTCTGGAAGCACAATTCTCTTTCTATCTGCCTGTGCTAATCCCCATATTTTTTCCATAAGTTCCATGTTCATTTCTCCTTTCAATAGCCACACTGTACTACACACTTACTAATATACTCCTAATTGGCAACACATTTCAACATATAAACATCAAAAAACCCCTATAAACCATATAGTTTAACTATTGTCAAAAGTATCAATTTTCAAACAATTTACTTCTCTTTTGTATTTTAGCCATTATTTAAGGTATAATACATTTTGAGAGAGGTGGATAAATGAACATTGCAGGTATAATAACAGAATACAATCCTTTTCATTTAGGGCACAAGCTCCATTTGGATACAACTAGAAGTTTATCTCATTGTGATGGGGTTATTTGTGTTATGAGTGGTAATTTTATGCAAAGAGGTGAACCAGCCTTCATAGATAAGTGGACTAGAGCGGAAATAGCTTTAAGAAATGGAGTAGATTTAGTTATAGAACTTCCTACTGTATTTGCTTTATCTTCTGCAGAATTTTTTGCCTTTGGATCAGTTTCATTATTAGATTCTTTAGGAGTTGTAAACTCAATATGTTTTGGAAGTGAAAGTGGTGATGTTTCTATATTAAAAGATATTTCTTCACTACTTACCGATGAGTCTCTAGAGTTTAAAAGCCTGCTAAAAGAAAAACTTAAAAAAGGTGAATCTCTTACAACTTCAAGAAGTAAAACTGTATTAGAAATTTTATCTAAATCTAATGGTAGCATTAATTTAGATGAATTAAATAAAATACTTAACTCCTCTAATAATATCTTAGGAATTGAATATATTAAAGCTCTAAATCGCCTTAACAGCAGTATAACTCCTCTTACTTTTAAACGTAATGGAGGTAGCTATAACTCCAAAACCCTAGATAATAATATTTCCTCAGCAACTTCCATAAGAGAGTTTCTTAAAGCTCATGGAAATATAGAAGATTTATATAATCATTTACCTTCTGAAACTTATAAGATGCTTCATAATTTATTTAAAGAAAATTATGATTTTGTAGATAAAGAAAAAATGTTTTCTTTCCTAAAATACAAATTAACAACATCTTCTAATAGATTAAAAGATATCCCCGATGTTAAAGAAGGTTTAGATAATAAGATTTTAAAGGAATTTATACAAGCTAAAACTTTAGACGGTCTTATTATGAATGTAAAAAGCAAAAGATATACTTACACTAGAATCAGTAGAATACTTTCTCATTTTTTTTTAGGTTTTGAAGAATACCCTATAGAGTCTCTAAGAACATCAAGACCTGATTACGCTAGAGTACTTGGTCTTAATAAAAGAGGTGCAGAAATCCTTAAAGAGATAAAAAAACACTCTGACTTAGAAATAATTAATAAAGTACCTAAATACCCAAATACTATGCTTTCTATGGATATTAATGCGACCAATGCCTATAGCCTTATATGTAAATCTATTAATTTTAATGATGACTATAAAAAATCACCTATAATAATTATGGATAATTATTGACTTTACTTAATATAAATACTATATAGCAGGAGGTAATCTTATGTATAGTGTTTATATTTTATTTTTTATAATTATCCTTCTTTGTATTTCTTTAGTAATACAGATAAAAGGAAAAATAACCTTATTTCCAACTATTTTGATTTCAATATTAATATTATATTTTCTTTTAAATCCTAAATCTTGTATTGATGCATCATTATCTGGAGCTAAACTATTTGTACAGGCAGTTCTCCCTACCATATTGCCTTTTATGGTTTTATGTAACCTCCTTATAGCTTATGGTGGTATTGACATCTATAGCAAGCTTTTAGGTCCTTTATTATGTTCGCCATTAAAACTTAGCAAAAATGCTAGCTTTCCATTAATAGCGAGTATAATTTGTGGGAACCCCTTAGGGGCAAAGTATTCAACAGATGCCTACGAACAAAACTATTATGATTACGACGAGTATACTAAACTGATTTCTATAGCTTCTAACACTGGTCCATTATTTTTAATAGGTTCCGTTGGCAATGTAATGCTTGGAGATAAAAACCTTGGTTATATCCTTTTAATAAGTGGATATTTATCAATGTTTTTAATGGCATTAATAACTTCTGATAGCAAAAAAACTCTAAAAGAAAAAAAGCTAGTCCCTCAAAATAAAGTTATTAAAAACTTTGGGACTAACTTAAAAGATTCAATTGAAAATGCTGTATTAACTTCTATTAACGTAGCTGGTTATATCATGATATTTTCAGTAATAATATCTATTTTCAATAATTCTACATTTTTTAATGAAAGCATAAAAAATATAAGTTCCCTTTTTAATATTTCTTCCGACCTCATAAAAGGGCTACTTTTAGGAATGATTGAAATTACTAATGGTTCCAGTATCATAGCTAATAGTACCTTATCAACAATATCAAAGGTATCATTAATAAGTTTTATATGTTCTTTTAGTGGTTTATCTGTTATGGCACAAGTAAGCTCTTTTTCTTCAAAATATAAAGTTTCTATGACAAGATTTTGTATGTATAAATTACTTCAAGGAGTAATATCCTTGTTTATCACTTATATAATCTTTATTATTTCATAGTTCTAAGTTCTTTTATATTTTCCTTTATAGTAGTTCCTATACCATCTAAAGAAGTATCAAGAGACACAGCAAAGCCTTCTACGGATGTTTTTAAAGCATTCATTAAGGCTTCTTTTCTTGTTTCTAATTGCCTATCTACGTCGCATAAAAGCTCATCTGCATAATCTCTTGCACCAAGTCTTATAGACTTAGCTTCTCTTTGCGCTTGAGCGATAATCTCTTGAGCTTTAACTTTTGCTTCTCTTACATAATCATGATTTTCTACATTTTTTCTCATAAGTTCAGAGGTTTCTTTTCTAGCCTCTTCAAGCTCTTTACCAGCTTCTTCTAATATTCTTTCCCTCTCATTAACAACCCATTGTGCTTTCTTAAACTGATCTGGAAGATAGTGAACTATTTGCTCTATAACATCTAAAACTTCTTTTTTATCCAAAACTACTTTACCTGTGATAGGCACTTTTGCAGAATTTTCCACCATATCTTGAAGATATTCTAATAATTCAACAATATTAACATCCATCTTCTCCATCTTTACACTCTCCTACTCCCTTTTAATTTTTAATAAGATATCCTTTATTATTTCATCTGGAACTAATCCTTCAATACACCCACCAAATTTAGCTACTTGTTTTACAGCTGTAGAACTTAAATATGAATACTTACCCGAAGTCATCATAAATACAGTTTCTACTTCTGGATCTAGTTTATTATTCATAAGAGCCATCTGAAACTCATACTCAAAATCAGCAACTGCTCTTAATCCTTTTAAAATAACACGTGCATTTTCATGTTTCATAAAATCTATTAATAAACCTTCAAAACATTTCACTTCAACATTAGGTATATGTTTAGTTACTCTCTTAATTAACTCTACTCTTTCGGAATAATCAAAAAGTCCCTTTTTTTCAACATTAACCAAAACTCCAACTATTAATTTATCAAAAACTTTAGCGCCTCTTTCTATAATGTCTAAATGTCCTTTGGTTATAGGGTCGAAGCTGCCTGGGTAGACCCCTATTCTCATGTTACTCCTCCACAAACTTATAGAAACATACTGTTGTATTTCCATACTTTCTTTCATTTATTAGTTTTATATCTTTATAACCTTGACAGATTTCCTCACTGGTATCTATTTTAGTGACTACAATACCATTATCGTCTAGCATATTTCTTTCTTTAACTATCTCTAGTGCTTTTGGAATCATATCCTTTAAATAAGGTGGATCTATAAATATAATATCAAAAACTTTCTTTTTATCCGCTAAGTGATTTAATGCAGAATAAGCATCAGTATTTAAAGCATGACAAAAATCTTCAAACCTTAAATTCTCTATATTCTTTTTTAATATAGGAAATGTTACAGGGCTTTTATCTACTAAAAATACCTCTTTAGCACCTCTACTTGCCGACTCTAATCCTAAGGATCCAGTTCCTGCAAATACATCAACTACAGTTGCATCAATTATGTATCCTTGTATCATATTAAACATAGCTTCCTTAATTCTGTCTAAAGTCGGTCTAGTTTCATCTGTTGCGGGAGAAAGTAATTTATGTCCTCTTCTTTTTCCTGCTATAATTCTCATATAATAACCTCCTCCTAATTACTTCCTTAACATTTTATCATATAGCTTTATAATCTACAATTTAATTTAATTAAAACAAATGTATTTAGAACTTCTTTTCAAATTTTTAAGAATTTCGTTACATAAATTTGTATATTCAGGTTCTGTAGAAAGAACTGCTTTTTTTGCTTCCATATTAGCATATTTAAGAATATCCATATCCTCAACTATATTGGCAAGAACTAAACCATCTTCACCACTTTGCCTTACTCCAAACATCTCTCCAGTTCCTCTTATTTTAAGGTCCTGCTCAGATATATAAAACCCATCATTACTTTTAACCATTATTTCCATTCTTTTTTTAGTAACAGGATTATTGGCTTTTCCTATAAGAAAACAATAGGATTGATATTCTCCTCTTCCTACTCTTCCCCTAAGCTGATGAAGCTGTGCTAATCCAAATCTTTCTGAGTTTTCTATTATCATTATAGAAGCATTAGGTACATTTACTCCAACTTCAATTACTGTTGTAGATACAATTATCTTGGTTTCATTATTTTTAAAATCTTGAATTATATCCTCTTTTTCTTTTGAAGTCATCTTTCCATGAAGCATTTGGACTTTAATATCCTTAAATATGTCACTTGCCAGTTCATTATATACCTTTTCAACAGAATTTAACTTAATTTCATCATTTTCATCTATAAGAGGACATACAACATAACACTGACGCCCCTTTAATATTTCTTCTCTAACTCTATTATAGGCAAGCATTCTATTATTATCAGAGAAAAATTTAGTTTCTATAGCTTTTCTTCCTGGAGGAAGCTCATCTATTATAGAAATCTCTAAATCTGAATATAGATATAATGCAATAGTTCTTGGTATAGGAGTTGCACTCATAACTAAACAATCAACTTCCTGTCCCTTATTTATAAGCCTACTTCTTTGCTCTACACCAAACCTGTGCTGTTCATCTGTAACTATAAACCCAAGATTACTAAACTCAACATCATCTTGTATTAAGGCATGAGTTCCTATAACCATAATAGGTTTATCTTCTTTTATTTTTTCCTTTATTCTAAGCTTCTCTTTATTTGGTGTGCTTCCTGTTAACAGCTCTATTTCAACATCAAAATCTTTAAAAAGCTTAGTTGCTTCAACATAATGCTGTTTTGCAAGTATTTCTGTTGGTGCCATTAACACCACCTGATATCCGTTTCTATAAACATTAAACATGGCAATTAAAGATACTATGGTTTTTCCACTACCTACATCTCCTTGAATTAATCTATTCATAGGAGAAGGCTTTTTCTGATCTAATAATACTTCTCTTATAACCTTACTTTGTGCATTAGTTAAGCTATATGGTAAAGACTCCTTTAAATGAGCCAGTTCCTCTGACATTTTAAACTCAATTCCTTTAGAAGATTTTTTTAGATGATATTTAAGCATCATAAGCTTTAAGGAATAAGTGAAAAGCTCTTGAAACTTAAGCCTTATTATTGATTTTCTTAAATCCTCTTTATCATTAGGAAAATGTATATTTCTAATACTAAAATCTAAGGATTCTAGCTTATATTTTGAAATAATCTCTAAAGGTAGGTTTTCCTTAATATCAATAGATTTAAATATTTCACTTATAAGTTTTATTATAACTTTATTATTAAGATCACCTTTTAAGGGATATACAGGTATTATTTCAGCCTTTAGAGCTTCTACAGGAGTTATTATAGGATTTATTGTCTCAAGGCCCCCATTTACCTTTTTATATCTCCCCATAAGATTATATGAGTTTCCAAGTATAAAATTCTTTTTTATATAGGGTTGATTAAACCATATTCCAGTAA
The DNA here is from genome assembly GCF_022324845.1 of Clostridium sp. YIM B02506. NCBI lineage: Bacteria > Bacillati > Bacillota > Clostridia > Eubacteriales > Clostridiaceae > Clostridium > Clostridium sp. YIM B02506. The sequence continues at coordinate 5,325 of NZ_JAKGTG010000013.1, read as the reverse complement.
TTTTTATATCATTATAACTAAACTCTATAGTTGTCATTCTTTTTCTGCTTTTAGACATATAATCACTTTTAAAAGCTACAACCTTACATGTTAAAAGTTGTTTTTCTTTTTCATCAATCTCTTCATATTTACTATTACCATTTATGAATTCATAATCTCTAGGAAAATATAAAAGCAAATCTAGAAGTGTATAGACACCACATTTATTCAGTTTTTCCTTTAATTTAGGCCCAACACCCTTTAAAGAAGAGATTTCACTATATAAATTCATTTTTACCTCCACTTTACAAAGAAAAAAGCGACTAAAGTCGCTTTTTTACTCAACAGAAATTATATAATAGTATAAAGGCTGACTTCCTTTATAACATTGAACATCTAAATCTTCATATTTAGCTTCTAACTCAGCTGCAAATTTCTCTGCATCCTCGTCCTTAACATCTTCACCATAAAAAACAGTTATAAGTTCTGAATCTTCATCAACGATGTTATCTATAACATTCTTAGTTACAGAAGTTACCTCATCTCCAACTTCATTGATTTTACCTTCAACTAATCCTAATATATTACCTTCTTTAATTTCTATTCCATCCATCTCTGTATCTCTTACAGCGTAAGTTACAGATGCAGACTTAACTGCGCTAAGTGAATCATTCATAGAATCTACATTTGATTCAACCTCTCCATCTGGATTAAACATTGTTATAGCAGTAATACCTTGAGGTATAGTTTTAGTTGGGATAACCCTTACATCTTTTTCTGATATTTCAGCTGCTTGTGTAGCTGCCATTTGTATATTCTTATTGTTTGGCAATATGAATATATGATCAGCATTTATCTTTTCTATAGCTTCAATCATATCTTGAGTAGATGGATTCATTGTTTGACCACCCTCAATAATATAATCAACACCTAAATCTTTAAAAATATCACTAATTCCGCTTCCCATAGCTACTGAAATAAAGCCATATTTTTTCTTTTCAGCTTCTTCCTCAACAGCTATTTCTGTAGGCTGATATCCTTCTGTTAATAAAGCTCTATGTTCTTCTCTCATATTATCTATTTTAATCTTAGATAATTCTCCAAATTGAACCGCATGTGATAAAACAGCTCCTGGATCGTTTGAGTGTATATGAACCTTTATAACATCTTCATCTCCAACAACTATCATTGAATCACCTAAAGAAGTTATCTTTTCTTGTAATTGTTTTGCTTTAGAGCCATCACCTAATACTATAAATTCAGTACAATATCCAAACTTAATATCTTGATCTACTAGTTCTTGTGCTCTTTTAACTTCTCCAGCTTGAACTTTAGTTACATTTCCTATTTTAGCTTCTATGTTTTCATCAATAGCTTGATACATTCCCTTTAGGATTATTAATAACCCCATACCACCTGAGTCAACAACTTTTGCTTGTTTTAAAGCTGGTAACATATCAGGAGTTTTATTTAACATATCTTCTGATTCTTTACATACATCTTTCATAAGTGCAGTTATATCTACATTAGTATTAGAAACTGCAGCTTCTCCAGCTGTTCTTATAATAGTTAATATAGTTCCCTCTGTTGGCTTCATTACAGCCTTATAAGCTGATTTAGCACCTTCTTGAATAGCTAATGAAATTTCTTTTGAAGTTACTTCTTCCTTTCCTTCTAATCCTCTAGATATACCTCTAAGGATTTGTGAAAGAATTACTCCTGAGTTACCTCTAGCTCCCATAAGAGCTCCTTTAGCTAACTTTTTTGATACTTCACCTATATTTGTTGAATTTATATTTTCTATTTCCTTTACGGCAGCTTTAAAAGTCATTGACATATTAGTTCCTGTGTCTCCATCTGGAACTGGGAATACATTAAGTGAATTTACATATTCACTTTGCTCTTCTAGTTTATTACTTGCATTTACAACCATATTGTAAAATTGCTGCCCATTAATCTTAGTGTACTTCATTGTAACTTTACCTCCTAGACTCTAACTGCTTGAACGTTAACAGTAATAGAAGAAACCTTTAATCCTGTATAGTTTTCAACATTATATTTAATTTTTTGGATTATGTTATTTGATATAGTAGATATATTAGTTCCATATTCTATCATAACAAAAACTTCTATGTTAAGTTTTTCTTCTTTAAAAGCTATTTTAACACCCTTGCTTAAATTCTCTATTCTTATTAATTCCCATAGTCCTTCTGTAGCATTCTTAGAAACCATTCCTACTACACCATAACATTCCATAGTTGAAAGACCTACTATCTTTGAGATTACTTCTTCAGAGTAAGTCACATTCCCATTATTATTGATTAATCCTAACATGGTAATTCCTCCTAAATCTTTATCCATATAATCTATTCTATATTAATTGATAGCAATATTCAAGATTTTCATTTTCTAGCTTTTATCTCTTCATTTAATTATATATTTTACTTGCATAATTTATACATAATATGTTAGAATAATAAGGTCTTATTTAAAGCCTATCTTCATAAAGCAAGGAGGTGCTTTCGTATGTCAAGAAAATGTGAAGTTTGCAATAAAGGTGTAATTGCTGGAGCGCAATATAGCCATTCTCATAGAGCTTCTAAGAGAACATGGGCTCCAAACATAAAGAAAGTTAAAGCTATAGTTAACGGAACTCCTAAAACTGTTCATGTATGCACTAGATGCCTAAGATCAGGAAAAGTTCAAAGAGCTATATAGCCTTACAAAGCGTCTAAAGACGCTTTTTTCTTTTTCTCTAAATAAAAAAAGAAAAGACCCCTAAGGGTCTTATGTAGTTTATTATTTCTTTCTATAGAAAATTCTTATTATTTTTGATACAAACTTAGGTAATTTTATTGCAACTATTTTCATTTTTCCTCCCATATATAATAGCTTCCTGTTTTATTATATGAAAGTTTAGGTAAATTGGTTACTAATCATTTGTATAAAAAACTAAAACTTTTCCACTTTTAAATGTTATGGATATATCCCCATCTATAAACTCGTTAGATACAGTTCTTCCAGTAAATCCATCAAATCTATAATCAACTAAAGGATATTTCGCTCCTCTAATATTAAATTTTTCTACCACAGTATTATAGAAATTAAAAGAAATGGTTTGTCCTTTTTTTCCTTTTAATATGGTATTCTTATCTACTAGAAATATTCTATTATTATCATCTAGGATTTCACATTTAATCCCCAAAGCTAAAGCTTTATCTAAAAGTCCTAAATTAGCTAAAACATGATCTAATCTAGTTCCTGTGAATCCTAAAAGCACAATTTCTGTTGCTCCAAGTTCAATAGCTTTTTCAAAAGCAAGTTCACTATCTGTAAAATCCTTCTCAGGATTAAATTCAAACATCTCAATCTTTAAGTCTCTTAATTTTTTATAAACTTCCTTATCTATAGAATCAAAATCTCCCATAATATAGTTTGGAAAGATTCCATTTTCTATTAAAACTTGGCAGCCTCTATCTGCGCCTAGAATTAAAGATGAGGTTACAACTTGTTCCATCAAAAGTTCCCTAGAAGGTGCTTTACCTCCAGAGACAATTAAAATTTTCATTACTCTAAACTCTTTCTAAGTGCTGCTATATTTTCTTCAACTTTTCCATCCTTAAATACAGCTGAACCTGCAACTATAACATTTGCCCCTGCATCTACTACCTTTTTTATATTAGAGACGTCAATTCCTCCATCAACCTGTATAAGTAGGTCTTTGTTGTACTTTTCACTTAATTCTTTAACTTCAGCAATTTTATTTAAAGAATACTCTATAAATTTTTGTCCTCCAAAGCCTGGATTTACTGACATTATAAGTACCATATCTAAAGCTGGAATAAGATCCTTTATCATGCTTACTGGAGTGCCTGGATTTAAAACAATCCCTGCTTTTATTCCCTTACTTTTTATATATTGAATAGTTCTATCTACATGTCTATCTGCTTCATAATGTACTGTAATTAAATCTGCTCCTACAGCTATAAAATCATCTATAAATCTACCTGGTTCCTCAATCATTAAATGTACATCAAAAGTTTTTTCTGTATATTTTCTTATTGATTTTATTACAGGTAATCCAATGCTTATGTTAGGAACATAGTTTCCATCCATTACATCTATATGTATAAAATCTGCTCCAGCTTTATCTATAGCTACTATATCCTCTCCAAGTTTTGCGAAATCTGCTGATAATATTGATGGTGCTATTTTTACCATTTATTTTTCCTCCCGTTTGTTACTTCTTCTAAAGTTTTTATATAAAAATCATATCTTGATTTATTAATATGACCTTCCTCAAGGGCTCCTTTAACAAGACATCCTGGTTCCTTATGATGAACACATCCTGTAAACTTACATCCATCGTTATATTCATTAAACTCAGGAAAATAATATTTTAACTGATCTCTTTCTATAAAAGATATATCTAAGGTTGAAAATCCCGGTGTATCAACAATAAAACCTTCTGCTGCCTCTAAAAGCTCACTATGTCTTGTAGTATGTTTTCCTCTACCTATCTTTTCGCTAACCTCACCAGTTTCCATTAGCTTTCTTCTACCTAAAACATTTATTAAAGTTGATTTTCCTGCTCCAGAAGGACCACAAAGAACAGTAACATTGTCATTTAATTTTTCTTTTAATTCATCTATTCCTTCTTTAAACTTAGCCTTAATAAATATAACTTCATAACCAATATTATTAATTTTATCTTTTAAAACTTCTTTCTCTTCTGCAGATATTAAATCACCTTTATTTAAACAAACCACAGCTTTTATTGAATTATACTCACATAACAATAAAAACTTGTTAAGTAAATCAAAATTTAAATCTGGATTCTTTATAGCAAAAACCACAAAAGCTTGAGTAACATTTGCAACTGTTGGTCTAGTTAACTCAGAAGTTCTATCATAAATCTTTTCGATTACCCCTTCTTCGTTATTAACCTCAATTTCTACCCAATCCCCTACCATAGGCTTTTGTTCCTTATGACGGAATATACCTCTAGCCTTACACTCAAATGTCCCTTCATTAGTTTTTATATAATAAAAACCGCCAATACCTTTAATAATAATTCCCTTCATATATCCTCCAAAATTTTTATTTACATACTTATAATAAACACTTTTAGGTATAAAATGCAAATAAATTACTCATTTATTTGAAAACTTTTCTTAAATTCTTACACTTCTGACCTGTAGGAGTTTCTTCTCAAACTCCATTAGATTCCTTTTTTCTTCTTTTCTTGAATTCTTCTTTTCTTGAATTCTTCTTTTCTTGAATTCTTCTTTTCTTGAATTCTTCTTTTCTTGAATTCTTCTTTTCTTGAATTCTTCTTTTCTTGAA
>NZ_JAKGTG010000012.1:0-108835 GCF_022324845.1 Clostridium sp. YIM B02506 | reverse complement strand
GGTCAAGCGGTCAAGACACCACCCTTTCACGGTGGTAACAGGGGTTCGATTCCCCTAGGGGTCACCATTTTTTATTTGGGCGCATAGCTCAGCTGGGAGAGCACCTGCCTTACAAGCAGGGGGTCACAGGTTCGATCCCTGTTGTGCCCACCAAATAAATATGGCTCAGTAGCTCAGTTGGTTAGAGTGCCGGCCTGTCACGCCGGAGGTCGAGGGTTCGAGCCCCTTCTGAGTCGCCACAAAAAAGCTTTAGATTTTTCTAAAGCTTTTTTTATTTATAATTAGATATGGTGATACGGCAATACAGTAATAATTATCTAATTAGATAATTATTTGATAAAATCAAATAAAGATTTATAAATACAAGAAAGCTAGAATTATAATAGATTATAGCTTCTTGTATCTATCGTAATTCTAGCTTCTATTTTTCTTTAAATTAATTTGTACTCTAATATCATCTCCATAAAATTTATGAAGTTTAAAATTTCCTATAAGCCTAGAACCTATTCTTTCAGTATAGGTTTTTGTTATATCAGTTAAGGTAAGATTTGTTGATATTATCATCTTTTTCTTCCTTAATAGTTTGACATTTAATAAGTTAAATAACTCGGCTATAGAGAATTCTGTTATTTGTTCAGTTCCTAAATCATCTATAATAAGCAAATCACAGTTAATAAGCAATTCTTCTAAGATTTTATTATTATCAAATCTAACTTCCCTAAGATTTTTGATAAGCTCATCAGCTGTTCTATAAACAACTAAAACTCCACTATCTAAAAGTTCTCTTGCTATACAGTTGGTTAAGTACGTTTTGCCTGTACCTGGATCTCCATAAAACAATAGATTTTCATTATGATGTTTAAAAGAGGGCATATACCTGCTTATTATATCTTGAAATATACTTTCCATATTTTTTCTAGGCGAAAATTTTTCATCGCCAACTCTATGGGAGGAAAATAAAGATAAATCGAAGTTATCAAAATTATTATTTCTAACAGTATCAGATAACTCGGAGTTTTTATAATATACTTCAATAAGTTTACGTTTATAGCATTCGCATTGTTCAATTCCTATATAACCGGTATCTTTACATTTACTACATGTATAACGTATATTTAAGTAATTTTGAGGATAACCGTTTTGAACAAGCATTTCATATTTTTTAGCTCTTAAATCCATTATTTTATTCTTTAAGTTTGTAATTACTGGAGCTATATCATCATGATTTTTTAAAATATTCATAGAAAGACTCAAAGATAGTTTTCCTATTTCTTGGTCTATAGCTATAATTTCTGGATGAAGCTCTTGAATTTCTTTTTTTCTAGTTTTAAGGGCATTAGATTCTCTTTCTCTTATTAACTCATAGAGAGATAAAACTTCTGACCTGTATCCTTTAATCATCATTATCCCATCCTAATAATTTTTTTTCTAAGGAATCATAATCATAATTTCTTCCTTGAAAATTATCAAACCTAAGCTTAGGTTTTTCATTTTTTTGAGTATACTTGGTTTTATTTGAGTTAGTAGCCTTATAGTTAGCCTCACTCTGTTCTATGTCTTTAAGGGTTTTAAGATTACTTCCATACCATTTAGATAATATCCCATCAATATATTTAAAATCAGAGCGTCCTAATCTATCAAAACAAATTTGTACAGCTTTATATATAACTTCTAGAGAATAATTGTATTTAGTAATCCACTTATCTAAAAGCTCCTCTTGAGGTTTCATGATATCTGTATTTTTAATTCCCAAATAAGAAAGAATACTTCTTATTTTTACCCATTTGTCCTCGGATTTAGTTATATAGCTTTGAGCTGCTTCTATAGTTTTAATATTGTTATCATTCCAAGCAAGAGCAACTTTTTCAATATACCTGGAATCTTTTTTTCCTTTAGATACACAGTATTCAATTAGAAGCAAAATAAGTTCTGATGAAAAACCAAAATCTTTTTGCCAACCTAAATAAGAAGACATTTCTTTAGGAGACAGAGGTCTTCCTATAAGTTTTTCTATATCCTTAAGCATATCTTTAGTTCCACTAGAATTTAAAGCTTCTAATAGACTGAGCTTAGGATTTGTTTCTTCTATTTCCTCTGATAAAGTAGAAAACTCAATACTGTAGTTACCCATTTTGTCTATAGGAACTATTTTTAGTAATCCTTCATCTTGCCAATAATAAAAAGCATTCATAATATCTGACTCTAAAAGATTAAGTTTAGAGGCTATTATAGAAGAACTTACTCCAAGCTCTCCAGATAAAATATATTTAAGCATTAATATATAAACTTTAACAAATTCTCCTCGCGCTTTTGGCATATGTTTTTCAATAAAAATATTACTAATAGGAGTAAAGGTAACAGGTGAATTTTTTAGCATAAAAGTACTCATATATTTATTTACACCTTCCCCATAAATTTAATAACACTCATAAGTGTAAAATCATTATAACAAAGCAGAAAACATCTAACAACTTAATTCAGTATAAAAAAATGTATAGTATTTTTAATTTCGGGAATAGTAGTATTTGTATTTCAAAATTAAAGTAAATGAGGAAATTGCATGGAAGATAGTCTGAAAAATTGTAATAAGGAAAATATTATACTGAAAAGGGTTGTGATATATATATGTTTTATTGTAATTATGCTCACAACATCTATAGGAATAATCACATATAGAGCATATAGTAAAAATAATTTAAATTATTCTGCATATATAAATAACAGACTTATAGGATATGTAGATAATAAAAAAGATTTTAAAGAGTCTATTAAAAGTATAGCTAATGGGCTTGTAGATCAATACCCAACCATTAATATAAAAAAATATAAGTTAAGTTTCAAAAAAGTTAAAAAAAGTGATACTACAATAACTAATGATATAGAAGTTAAAAAAAATGCACTTAAGAGTCTAGAAGGTACAGTTAATACCAATAGATTAATTATAAATGGTATTGAATTTGGATATATATCATCGGAAGAAGAAAAAAAGAGTGCACTAAATTCATTAGTGGGAAAATACTTAAAAGATATAAATGTTGATAAAGACAATGTTTTATCTGTAAATATAAATGGAAGCATAGAACTTAAAAAAGAGACGATTAATATATCTTCTTTAGATCCATTAGAAATTATTGTTGAAAGACTATATGAAACAAATAAAGGAGATAAACCTATTTTAAATATAGATATAACACTAAATGAAACTGTTAAAGAAGCTATAATGCCAAAAACAACAATATTATCTACAAACGAAATATATTTAGGACAAAGTAAAAATCAAGAAGGCCTACCAGGAGAGAAAGAAGTATTAAAGGAGGTAACATATTCAAATGGTAAGAAGCTAAATGAGAAAAACATATCTGAAAAAGTTATAGTGGAGCCTAAAGATAACATAGTTTATAAAGGTGTAAAAGATCCTATTGCTGGTGGAGTAGCATTCTTAGAGAATCCATCCAGAGGGAGTATTACATCAAACTATGGAGCTAGATGGGGAAAGGTACATAAAGGAATAGATATTGCAGGAAACATAGGGGAACCTATAAAAGCTGCTTTGGATGGAAAAGTAATAGAAGCATATTATAGTAGTTCTTATGGTAATGTTATTACCATAGAGCATGGAAATGGAATACAAACTTTATATGCTCATTGTAGTAAATTATTAGCTAAAGAAGGTCAAGAGGTAAAAAGAGGGGATATCATAGCGAAGATTGGTAACACTGGAAGAAGCACAGGTCCACATTTGCACTTTGAATTAAAGGTAAATGGTAGTGCTATAAATCCTATAAAGTACATAGATTAAAAAAATCCACCGACATCATCGGTGGATTTTTTAATTCATTATCTTAGATAAGTTAATGTACCCTTCACCTCCAAGAGGTTTATCATAAGGGAGTTCTTCGCAAGATAGTTTTAGGAGTGATAATAAGTCACTAAAAGAGAGGTTTGGATTGTTTTCAAATATAAGCGCACAAACTCCGGTAATATAAGCACAAGAGCAAGAAGTTCCGCTAAATGTTAAGTATGACTTTTCAAGTTTAGGTGGATAGATCTTTATTCCAGATTTTTCTGGTATATAAGAGACTTCAGTATTTAAAGATAAAATATCTTTAGCAGCCGCCGATAAATCAGGCTTAAGTGTTTTTCCTATAAAACCACAGGAAGAATAGGTATAAGGTTTTAAATCTTTTGTGGTATCTATCCCACCGACCGTTATACAATTATCTAGTCTACTAAAACCAATTATACTTTGAGTAATATTGGGTAGGCTTCCAGAAGGAACTATAGGAACTATATTATTGTTAATACATCTTGAGAAAAATTTCGAAAATAAGTCTAAAATTAAGGGGTTGTTCCCTAAGTATTCAAATGGTAGAGATAATAGTTTTATGTTAGTTTCAGATTTCTTATTAATAACATCATCTATAGCCAATAGTATATCAGAAATATAACCTTTCCCTTTTGCATCAAATGATTTATAAACATAAAGTGATGAATTTTCTGCTATGCCTTTAAAAATGTTTTTAGACATATATCCGCTACCACTTATTATTCCAGCTACCATAGTTCCATGCCCATTGTCATCATAAGCATAATTATAGTTATTTATAAAATCCTTAAACCCCGAAATCTTATTCCAAGGAAGCGTTAGGTCTGTATGAGGATAAACCCCTGTATCTATAACACCAATAGATACACCCCTTCCAGTTAATCTATATTTATCTGGAAAGTTTACTCTATTGGCAGTAGAAACGGACATACCACCACATATATGACAAAACTCATCAAAATGTATAGATGATACTTCAGGAAATTCAAGAAGTCTATCGAGACCTCTTTTATTAACTTCAGCAAAGATAAGTTTTTCAGAAGAAATTGAGCCTATATGAATACATTTATAACTATTAAGTTTCTTTTCGATATCTTTTAAAAAGTTTTTGCACTTTATTATGACTCTGAAGCTTTTATATAAAGGTGAAGTATAAACTTGTTTAAGTTGAGGATCTAATTTGTTCTTTAAAGAAAACATTAATAACTCCTTTAAATTAATACACTATATAGTATATTTATATTCCACCAAATTAGATACTATAAATAAAAAGCAGCCTAAGCTGCTTTAAAATTTTGAGACTTCTCCAATATGAAGTACATTAATAGTATTATCATTTAGTGATTTTAAAGAGGTAATAGTCTCATCAAAATTTTCTAAAGATAAAATAAAAGTTTTATAGTGTATAGGAATCATTAATGGACAATCCATCATTTTAAACATTTTATAACTCTCTTCAGGATTACAATGCATTTTAGAAAATCTCTCTGGTTTATAGCACCCCACAGGTAATAGTGCAACATCAGAAGAAATTCCTTTAAAAGCCTCTGTATAGGCGGTATCTCCTGCAAAAAAAACTTTTTTAGTTTTACCACTAATTAAAAATGAATGGCTTTCATTATCTATTCCAAGATAATATCTTCTTCCATCATGATTAGCTTCAAAAGATTTTATAGTTAAATAAGAATCTTTATATGTTTCATTATGGCGAATTACATGAACATTTTTATAACCCAAAAGACTTATTAATCTTTTATAACCTTTTGGAACTATTATTACAGCATCTTTATTAAGTTTTTTTAAAGATGAGAAATTCAAATGATCCATATGACCATGTGATAAAAGAATGTAATCAAATTTTAAATTAGTAATATCCATAGGAATTTCTGCCTGTCGTTTAAAGTATCCCAAATTTTTAGTGATAACTGGATCAGTTAAAATGAGCTTTCCTTCAATATTTATAATTGTAGTTGCATGACCATACCAATATATAGAATTTTCTTCGATTTCTTGACTGTTGGTAAGATACGGTTTAGTTCTGTATGTTTTTATATTATTTAAAGTGAGTGCGGTAAGAAATTTAATATTTTTTAAAGTATCCATCTATAACCCCTTAATTAAAATTTCCATTTAAAAATAACTATACCTATAATCATTAGAATAATGCCTATTATCTCATTAACTCCAAATGTTATCTTGTCAGTATCAAATAAACCAAATGCATCTATAAGAGCGGCGGCTGTTAATTGAGCAACTAATATAATGGCAATTGAGCAGGTAGTACCTAAACTTTTAATTCCCATCATAACCGTGAAGATAATTACTACACCTAAAATTCCACCTAAAAGATATATTTTTTTAGCTGTGGTTATATCTTTAAAACTTCCTTTACCAAAAAAATATGTGATTATTAAAGTAACAATAAAAGCACTTCCTTGAACAAAGGTATTAGTTTCCCAAAGACCTATTTTTTCGGAAAGTTTTGTATTAAATACTCCTTGAAAAGACATAGCTACTCCAGCAAGTATAGAAATTAAAACACCTATCATAATATCACCTCTAGAGTAGTATTTCTCAAAATAAAAATTAATATAATTAAAGCTAAGAGAAATTAAAAAGTATCTTTTCTCTTAGCCGTTAACTTTAATTCTATTTAGAAGAAATAAATGAGTGCATTTTTGAGTGATATTTATCATCAATAATACTTTCAGAATAACCTAAGCTGATTCCTAGACTCATAAAATCTTCAAACAATGTTTGATAGTGATCCTTTGAGGGAGAAATAATTATGTCATTTAAATCTATAAATAGATTTAAAAACTGGTCACTTAAGCAATCATCATTAGGGTTTAAATCAACTTCTTTTAAGTCAGAATAATTTTTATCCAATCCTATAGTTAATATGTGACTTAAGCAATCAATATACTTTGTCATAATAGCGTCCTTAGAAGGGGAATTATCCTCTTCCTCCCAGTATCTAAAACACTTAGTTTCATTTGCTAGATCACTTAATTTAACATGAAGAGATAACAGTTTTCTAGCAGTTAACTTATAATCATTAAGAGTTTTATCCATAACTAATAGTTTATTTGCTTCATCTTGTACTTTAAAAAAGTTTTGTAAATTCATTCTATAAATCCCCCTATTCCATTTAGGAACTATGTCTTTTATATTGTACAAAAAGTTTTTGATATTGAAAAGACTGGGTAAACGAATTCAAAGATTTTTCTATAAAAAATTTATGAATATTCTCATAATTAAAATTTAAAAGGTTTTTAATTCATAAGATTTAATAACCATTTCCTTTTTATTATTTATAGGTTTCCATAGTTCAACCTTTGATATTTTAGCTAAATTATAAAATCCTTCAGTTTTAGCAGTACTGCAAGCAATTTCATATTCATTCTTTTTCCACTCTCTTTGGGCAAAGTTAGTATTAGCTAAGGAGACATGTAAATCCCAGTTATCTATGTTATCTCTAACACGGAAGCCATGTAGTTTAAGAGTATCGTTGACATTTCTAGTTATCTTTTTTATATAACCTTTACTTTCAACCTTAAGATTCACAGATTTATATGGTTCATTAAAACAAAGAATATCTTTAAGCTCAACTTTAAATCTTTTATAAGGCTTAAAAATCTTCGATAGAACAATATCTAATTTTTCTATGTCTGGATCTTCTATTACTTCTAAGGTTATGTGTAATTTAGGTAAATTTCTATATAATTTATATTTTTTTGATAAATTTTTTTGTATAGGCTCTATTTGTTTATAAGAGTCATCATCAAATAATGCAACTAAGTAATATCTCATATTTAACCTCACCAATTGGAATAAATTTAACTATTATTTTAGATTATACCATATTTGAATAATCAAAACACTAGTATAAATTATTTTGTAATGCCAATACTAATTTTGTGTGAAAGGAGGTAGATTGTAATGGATCAAAAGAATAAGAGTATAGGTTGTAATGTTTCTGAATGTAAATTTCATGCTAGAAGTGAGGAGTTTTGTACTTTAGACAAAATAATGGTGGTAAAGCATGATCATAAAGCTGAAACAGTTGAATGTACAGATTGTGGAAGTTTTGAAAAAGGAATGTACTAATAAAATGAAGTCGAACTATTAAGTTCGACTTCATTTTATTATAAGATTAAAACCATATGAATCAAATATTTATGCTAGAAGTACAAAAGCAATAAATTACTAATAAAAACAGTTAAAAAAATATTTAAATATTTATGCTTTATGTTATAATGGGAACTATGGATAGAATGAATAAAATGATTTAATGTTATAATATGGATAAATATTTTTTGTTTGGGAACTTTAATATATATAAATAAATTGGTAAGGGTGAAAACGGATGGAAAAATTAGTTATCGATGGAGGCAAAATCTTAAGAGGCGAAGTTGATATTAATGGCGCTAAAAATGCAGCAGTAGCAATTTTGCCAGCGGCAGTACTAGCTAGTAATGGAAAATGTTTGATTGAAAATATTCCTGATATTGAAGACGTACATTGTTTAGAAAGAATATTAACTGACTTAGGTTGTAAAATAAATAAAATTGATAGAAATACATTAGAAGTTGATGCAACAACTATACAAAGAGTTGATGCTTGTACTGAAGATGTTAGAAGAATGAGAGCTTCTTATTATTTTATAGGGGCTTTATTGTCGAGATTTAAAGAAGCAAGAGTAGAGCTTCCAGGGGGTTGCCCTATAGGTGTAAGACCTATAGATCAGCATATTAAAGGTTTTGAAGCACTTGGAGCAAAGGTAAGCATAGAGCATGGAGCTGTAAGAGTTCAAGCGGAAGAATTAAAAGGTGCAAATATATTTTTTGATGTTGTAAGTGTTGGAGCAACTATAAATGTTATGATAGCAGCTACTTTAGCAGAGGGAACTACAAGTCTTGAGAATGTTGCTAAAGAACCACATGTTGTTGATGTGGCAAACTTCTTAAATTCAATGGGTGCAGATATTAAAGGTGCGGGAACTGATATTATAAGAATTAAAGGGGTTGAATCTTTAAAGGGTTGTAATTACAGTGTAATTCCAGATCAAATAGAAGCATCAACATTCATGATTGCAGCAGCAGCAACAAAAGGAAATATTTTAATTAAAAATGTAATACCAAAACATTTAGAATCTATTTCTGCAAAACTTATAGAAATGGGAGTAAAGATTGAAGAGGGAGATGACACTGTTAGAGTATATGTAGATGAACCTTTAAAAGGAGTTAATATAAAAACTGCTCCTTACCCAGGATTCCCTACAGATATACAACAACCTATGTCAACTTTATTAAGTTCTGTTTCAGGAAGAAGTATAATAACTGAAACTATATGGGAAAGCAGACATAAGCATATAGATGAATTGAAGAAAATGGGTGCAGATATTAAAGTAGAAGGAAGAACTGCTATTATAGATGGAGTTAAGAGATTAACGGGAGCTATAGTAAAAGCTACTGATTTAAGAGCTGGAGCAGCAATGGTTATAGCGGGATTAATAGCTGAGGGAGTCACTGAAATTCATAGTATCGAGCATATAGATAGAGGATATCCTCATATAGAAAATAAATTTAAAGACTTAGGAGCAAGTATTTGTAGAAAAGAAGTCGAATAACATTGGGGGAAATATATTATGATTTTTTGCCCATTATATAGTGGTAGTAGTGGAAATTCGGTTTTTATAGGAACCAAAAACACAAAAATTTTAGTAGATGCAGGTCTTCCGGGAAAGAGGATAGACGAAGCAATTGTTTCGATTGGGCAAAATCCAAGAGATTTAAATGGAATATTTATAACACATGAGCATTCAGATCATATTAAGGGTGTAGGCATAATTTCTAGGAAATATGACATACCTATATATGCAAATGATGCTACTTGGTGTGCAATGGAATCATCCCTAGGAAAAATAAAAGAACATAATATAAAAGTTATGGATAAAAGAACAGTGGTGGAAGTAAATGATATGCAAATAAAGTCATTTTGTATACCTCATGACGCTGCAGGCCCTGTAGGATATACCATACAAGCAGAAGGAAAACAGTCAAGTGTAGCAACTGATTTTGGAGTATTTACAGATGAAATTCTTGAGAATATAAAATCTTCTGAAGTAGTGTTACTTGAAAGTAATCATGATGTTGAAATGCTTAAATTTGGACCTTATCCATATCCTTTAAAAAGAAGAGTTCTAAGTGAAATAGGACATTTATCTAACGATGACTGTGGTAAAGCTATAGTAACTCTGATAAACCACGGAATACTTAGAAACCTATATTTAGGACATTTAAGCAATACGAATAATCATCCAGATTTAGCATATCAAACAGTACTTAATATATTAAATGAGAATAATATTTATATAGGTAAAGATGTTGCTATTTCTTTAGCTGAAAGGCACAAACCTAGTAATTATATAGAATTCTAGTAAGGAGAAGATACTCATGGAAAATAAAGTGTTGGCATGTAAAGAACACATAGACGAGGCTTTAGATGAATTCTTAGTAGTTAATGAGACCTTTCCAATAATGAACGAAGCAAAAGAAGGAAAATGTAATTATTGCAATGATAAAGCAGAGTATTCTTTAGAGAAATAGAGAAATTGTCTATATTAAAGGTACTTGGTATAAATTAA
This sequence comes from Clostridium sp. YIM B02506, assembly GCF_022324845.1. Taxonomy (NCBI): domain Bacteria; kingdom Bacillati; phylum Bacillota; class Clostridia; order Eubacteriales; family Clostridiaceae; genus Clostridium; species Clostridium sp. YIM B02506. The sequence continues at coordinate 98,360 of NZ_JAKGTG010000012.1, read as the reverse complement.
TACATATAAGAAAGAGGAGAAGATAATATGAGTCTATATAAACAATGGACAGACATGGTTGTAGAATATGTTAAAAGTAAAGGGGAAGAAGCTTTCTGGGCTGAATATAGCGATATAGAAACTAGAATATATAAAAAACTTTTATCAAACCACAAGGAAATAAAAAAATCAACTATTGAAGAGTTAGCAAAAGAATTTAATGCTACTAATGAGTTCGTTATGGGATTTTTAGATGGAATAAATGACAGTTTAAATAATCCATACGATTTAGAAACAGTAACTGCTGAACAAGAGTTAGTTTTTGATATGGATCTAGAAAAACTATATTTTAATATGTTAGATGCAAAAGCTGAATACCTTTATACTCTTTCTCAATGGGAAGGTATATTCTCAGAAGAAAAGAGAAAAGAAATATCTAAGTCATATAAAGAATCTAAGACAGTAAGAAATGAAAATAAAATAGGAAGAAATGATCCATGTCCATGTGGTAGTGGAAAGAAATATAAAAAATGTTGTGGAGTTAATGCGTAATTAATTTGACAAAGCAATATAAAAGTGTAATAATACTAATAAATTAAAAAACTTATCAAGAGAGGTGGAGGGACTGGCCCTATGAAGCCCAGCAACCAACATAAATTTCATTCAATTTATGTAGTGGTGCTAATTCCTGCAGTTTTTAAACTGGTAGATGAGGGTAGATTTCTGTAATTAGCATATTTGTATGCCAGAGTTTATCTCTGGCATTTTTTATTTTATAAGGGGGTTATATTATGTGTAAAGATAAATGTTTATCCTTTGAGACAATAGCGGTTCATGGAAAAAAAGGAGTAGATCCATTAACAGGATCTTTGAGTTTTCCTATATATCAAACAGCTACATTTAAGCATAATGGTTTAAATGAGAGTACGGGGTATGATTATTCAAGGCTTCAAAATCCAACTAGAGAAGAAGTTGAGGGAACAGTAGCAAAGTTAGAAGGTGGAAAGTGGGGTATAGCTTTTTCTACTGGAGTAGCTGGGATAACAGCAATTATAAATCTTTTTAAAAGTGGAGATCACATTTTAGTTTCAGACGATTTATATGGAGGAACATTCAGGTTATTTGAGGAAATATATAAACCTTATGGAATTGAACATGATTTTATAGATACTACATGTATTGAGGAGGTTTTAAGTAACCTTAAGGAAAATACTAAAGCAATATTTTTAGAAACACCTTCAAATCCTATGATGAAGGTAACTGATATAAGAAAAATAGTTGAGATAGCTAAAGAAAGAGATTTAAAAGTAATTGTTGATAATACATTCTTAACGCCATATTATCAAAAACCTTTAGATCTAGGAGCAGATATAGTAGTTCATAGTGGAACAAAATTCCTTGGTGGGCACAATGATGCTTTAGCTGGATTTGTAGTAACAAATAGTGATGAGATAAATGATAAGATAAGATTTTATCAGAAATCTACAGGCGCGGTACTAGCACCATTTGATTCATGGCTTTTATTGAGAGGAATGAAAACACTACATCTAAGAATGGATAAAAGTCAGGAAAATGCTATAAAGATAGCTAACTATTTAAAGAATCATCATAAGGTAAAAGAGGTATTTTATGTAGGTTTACAGGATCATAAGGGGTACGAAATATCTAAAAGTCAAGCAACTGGTTTCGGCGCTATGATTTCTTTTAATGTTTATGAAGAGGAACAAGTAGCAAAGATATTAAAAAATGTTGAAGTTATAACATTTGCAGAGAGCTTAGGTGGAGTAGAAACTTTAATTACATATCCTCAGACTCAAACTCATGCTGAAATTCCAGAGGAAATAAAAAATAAATTAGGTATAACTAAAACTCTTTTAAGGCTGTCTGTTGGAATAGAAAATGTTGAGGACTTAATTAAAGATTTAGAGAAAGCATTGGGGTGATAAATATGAAATTTGGAACAAAATTAATTCATAATGGGAATGAAATAGATGAAGAAACAGGGGCTTTAAGTATACCTATATATCAAGCATCTACCTATCATCAAAGAGATATAGATAGTTTTGGAAAATACGATTATTCAAGAAGTGGAAATCCTACAAGAGAGGCTTTAGAAAATACTATTGCTCAATTAGAGAATGGGTATAGAGGATTTGCTTTTTCATCAGGAATGGCTGCTACATCATCGGTGCTTTCAATATTTTCAGCTGGAGATCATATAATTATTTGCGAAGATGTTTATGGCGGAACTTATAGAATCACTACTAAAGTTCTTAGTAGATTTAATATTGAATTTACTTTTGTGGATGCATCTAGTTTAGATAATATAAAAGCAGCTGTAAGAGAAAATACTAAAGCTATATTTTTAGAAACACCATCAAATCCATTATTAAAAATAACAGATTTAAAAGGTGCTATAGAAATAGCTAAGAGTAACGAATTAATTGTTATAGTTGACAATACTTTTATGTCACCATATCTTCAAAAACCTTTAGACTTAGGAGCTGATATAGTAGTTCATAGTGCAACTAAATTTATAGGAGGACATAGTGATGTAGTAGGAGGTTTAGCTGTAGCTAAGACAGAAGATTTGGCAAATAGAATATATGCAATACAGAATTCCTTTGGAGCAATTTTAGGACCTCAGGATTGTTGGCTTTTGCTTAGAGGATTAAAAACCTTAAAGGTAAGATTAGATGTTCATCAACAAACAGCAGAAAAATTATCTAGGTGGCTTGTAAAAAGAGAAGAAGTTGAAGCTGTATATTATCCATCACTAGAAGGACATCCAGGTAGAGATATTCATTTAGCTCAAGCATCAGGGGGGGGAGCTGTTTTATCTTTTAGACTAAAATCTTTAGATTTAACAAAATATTTTTTAAATAATATAGAAAATGCTGCTTTTGCAGTTTCATTAGGTGGGGTTGAAACCATAGTGTCTTATCCAGCAAAGATGTCTCATGCTGCTATACCTAGGGAAGAGAGAGAAAAGTTAGGTGTAACAGACACACTAATAAGAGTTTCTGTAGGGCTAGAGGAATTTGAGGACTTGATAGAAAGTTTTGATAAAGCATTAAATATTTAATTTTTTTCTAAAGTATTAATTTTAGTATTTGAATAAATAATAGAGATATATTATAATAATAAAGAATAGTTGCAATCGCAACTATTCTTTATTAAACAGTGAAAGGATAAATTATAATGGAGAATAAAGTTGATAGTAAGAGATGGGTAATACTGCTTACCACGGTTATGCTAACATTTATGGCCACACTAGATAGTAGTATAGTAAATGTTGCATTACCTGTCATATCAAATAAGTTATCTGTAAGTATGGCTTCAATAGAATGGGTAGTAACTATTTATTTAATTGTCATAGTAGCAACTATACTTATATTCGGAAGACTTGCAGATCTTAAAGGTAAAGGAAATATTTTTAAGTTAGGAATAATTATTTTTACAATTGGATCATTAGCTTGTGGAATATCTAATTCTTTAGTTATGTTAGTAATATCTAGAGCACTTCAAGCTATAGGCGCTGCAGCATCTATGTCTACAAGCCATGGAATTATAACACACGTATTTCCTCCCAATGAAAGAGGCAGAGCCCTTGGTATAAATGGTACATTTGTAGCATTAGGTTCTATGGTGGGTCCCCCTCTTGGTGGATTAATTGTAGATGCGTTAAGCTGGCAATATATTTTTTTAATAAATGTTCCAATAGGAATAGTAGCATTTATTCTTGCGAGTAAAACATTATCAAAACATAGTGAAGTGGTTAATGAGAAACTTGATTTGAAAGGTGGAAGCTTATTTTCTCTTACGATTATATTATTATTTGGAGCATTAACTCACGGTCAAGAAGTTGGATATAATAATACTATAATTATTATGTGTTTTGCACTTTCAGCAATACTATTTGTAGTTTTTATAGAGACAGAGAAAAGAGTTAAAATTCCACTATTAAATCTTGAGATATTTAAAAATACATTATTTTCACTTAGTATATTCTGTGCATTTATATCATTTGTAGCAATAAGTTGCTCAAATATAATACTGCCGTTCTATTTACAATATGTAATGAAATTAACACCTTCAGTTACTGGATTACTTATGATGGTATCACCTATAATATTGGCAGTTGTAGCACCTTTAAGTGGATATATATCAGACAAGATAGGTTCAGAAATTCTTACCTTCTTAGGTCTTTTGGGAACTAGTTTAGGATTATTTTTAATGTCTACATTAAATCAATATTCTCATTTAGGTGTATTAATTTCATTTATAGCAATAATGACTATAGGAAATGGAATGTTCCAGTCGCCTAACAACTCTTTAGTAATGTCAACTGTTCCTAAAAATAAGTTAGGTATAGCAGGAAGTATCAATGCTTTAGTTAGGAATCTAGGACTTGTATTTGGAATATCATTTTCTACTACCCTTTTATACAATAGAATGAGTAATAAAATAGGTTACCATGTTACTGGATATATATCAGGAAGAGATGATGTATTTGTATATGGAATGAGATGGGTATATATATCAGCAGCTATAATTTGCTCAGTAGGCGCTGTACTTACTGCATATAGATTGTATGGCTCAAAATTAAAAGAAAAAGCAGAGGTTTTATAAAGGTTGATGTTAAGCATCAACTTTTTTCTTTTCTGTGCTATTGTATTTTGCAAATAAATATAATAAACTTATATCAGATACTTTTAAAAGTATCTGATATAAGTTTATTAAGGGTGATTAGAAATGAACAACTTATCAGCAAAGCCACAAATAATGAAAAGAGTAAATAGTGCATTAATTAAAGATTCATTAAAGAATAATGGTTCTGCTACTAAAGCCGAAATATCTGAAATCACTGGAATTAGTATAACAACTGTAAGGACGTTGATTGAGGAATTACTTTTAAAAAAAGAGATAATAAGCTTAGGATTTGATGATTCAAGTGGAGGTAGAAGAGCTGAGAGATATTCACTTAATTTGGATTATAATAATGCATTATCTTTTTATATTAAAGATAGTTATATAAATTACGCAATAACAAATCTACTAGGAAACATTATTGAGGAAAACAAAGTAAAAATATATTCTGATTATAATGAAAAGATTATAGAAGACTTTATAGATACTGTGGTTAATGGTTTTATAAACAATATAGTTAAGGATAGGGATATAAGAGCTATAGGGATAGGGGTTCCTGGAGTAGTTGAAAATGGAACTTTTTTTAGTGGAAAAGGGCTTAATGACTGGAGAAAATTTGAACTTGGAGACTACATACAGAAAAAAATAGGCATACCTGTAGTGTTAGAAAATGATCTAAATTCTATGGCATTAGGATTTAGTTTAAATTATTCTCAAAGCATAGAGGTATTAGATATAGAGAAATTAAATCTTGTATATATACATTTTACTGAAGCTGGAGTAGGGGCTGGAATAATAGCAAATGGGCAATTAATAAGAGGTGGAAATAATTTTGCTGGTGAACTAGGATTTCTTCCTATAAATAGCATGGGACATTTGGAAAAAGTTTTAGATAATAATATTGATGACGATACATATGTAGATATTATTTCTCAAACTATAGCAATTTTAAATTGTGTTACTAATCCATCTTTTATAGTTATAGGTGGAGAAACATTAAGAAAAAACTTAATAGAAAAAATAAGAAACACTTGTGAAAAATATTTAGCTAACAATATAAAGCCAACAATACTTTTATCAGAAGACAGTGAAAGAGATTATTTAACAGGTATAGCATATATAACTTCTGAATTTATGTATTCAGATATAAAAATTACAAAAAATTGATTATCAGTTTATTAAGGCGCAATAACGTAATGGTTAGCGTAACTTAAAACTTTTAATAATGCTTGGGATGATGCATACTAAATGAAATGCACATCCCTTGTTTTATGATATGATTAAGTTGATAAAGAAAAAGCTCTACAGCGATAAGGAGAATATAATGAACATAACCATAATAACAGTAGGAAAATTAAAAGAAAAATACTTAAAAGATGCAATAGATGAGTACTCAAAAAGACTAAGTAGATACTGTAAATTAGATATAATAGAGCTTCCAGATGAAAAAACACCAGATAATGCTTCAGCAAAAGAAGAAGAAGCAATTAAAGAAAAGGAAGGACAAAACATATTAAGTAAAATTAAAGATAATATGTTTGTAATAGCTATGGATTTAACTGGAAAGCAACTATCCTCAGAAGAATTTTCAGATTACATAGATAATCTTGGAATAACTGGTAACTCTAATATAGCTTTTATAATAGGGGGAAGTTTAGGTATATCCAAGGCCGTTTTAAATAGGTCTAACTATAAGATTTGTTTTTCTAAAATGACATTTCCGCATCAACTTTTTAGGGTTATGCTTTTGGAACAAATTTATAGAAGCTTTAGGATTATGAAGGGGGAACCGTACCATAAATGACGTAGACTTTTTTGTAATAATAGAAACTATAAATATATATTATAGTATTGAAAACTCTTACCTTAATAATTAGGGTAAGAGTATTTTTATTTTCAAGGAGGTAATAACAATGATAGAAGTTAGCTATTTGAGGGAGCAAGAAAAGCTAAAATTCTTACCAAAGGAGGTACAAGAAACCATTCAAGGTATACTGCAAATACTGGACAACGAATACGGAGTAGACAGAAACAAATACGAAGATGATGGAGGATATGTCATAACAGTAGAGAGAAAAGAAGACCTTGAAGAAATAAAGGATAAAACCTACATAGATTGTAATGATATTATAGCTGAATATGTTGACAAAATAGTTTGCAGTAATGGCGAGATTTTTACAAATAGCTTGATACTATGTAATAACGATTATGCCATATCACTAATAATTCCAATGGAACTAACACCACAGAATCTAAAAGATTATATAATTGATTAACAAGCCTTAATTGCCGATAGAATGGTGATTAAGGCTTATATTTGCAGAAAAATGCGAGGTTAATAATGACTAGAAAAGTAATAAAAGATACTAAATACTGCCAGATATTGAATCAATGGAAATTAGTTGATGAAGAATACACTTACTGTATTGAAAAGATATTCATTAAAGGCATAAAGAGAGATGAAATAAGATTCAGCCTGTACAAAGATACCAGAAGGTCGAAAGAAAGATACATTCCACGCTCATTGGATGTAACAGAACAACAGTTATTGCAACTAATAAAAGAATCAATAGCAGGAGGTGTATTCTCAAAGGAATTTATAAAAAACTTAGCTGAAATATTGAATCAGAAATAGGAGGCCTAAATGAAGTATTTATGTCTGAAAAAAGATATTGATACTTCATTTTTATTTGTAACTAATTGAGCTATGAGAGGAGATAATGCAGTGCAGGAAATTGTAATTTTAGTTTTGGAAATTATATTACTGATAATAAAGTTGGGTGCGAGTCCTGAAGAAGCCACAAGAGCTACTGCTATTAAGCATGGAATAGAATTCTCAAAGTTATGGAAAGCTGTGCCTAAACGTTGGAAATAATATGAATAAGAATAGCAATTATCATAAATGGGTAATTGCTAATTTTTTTTGCATTTTTTCAGTAGATAATGTTAAATATTATTTATGAGGATACTGACAGGAGGTTAATTCAATGGAAAAAAAGTTTCTGACATCTAAAGAATTATTTAGAGATATAAAAGCAAGGGAAATATACAAAATAGAGTATTATAAAGATTTAAATCAAGAGCAAAAGGATGATGTATTATACTTTATTGAAGGTAATTACAAGCATATGAAAAGCAAACTTGATAGTGCTATTGATAGTCTTGGATTAGAAGTTGATAGATATAAAGACAGTAAAAACCAATGGAAGATTCCTATTGAAGAAAAGGAGTTATTTATAAGAGCTTATAATGAAAGTACATCACCAGCAGGAAAAAAGCTTAGAGGTGTAAAAAAGGATGAATTGAATATTAGCGAAATACACAAAGAAATTAAAAGCATGGAGGAGTTAATTGATAAAACCTATAGTTCTGATGATGCACAAGAGGTAAAAGGGTATTTAGAATATACTACAAATTTTAAAATCTTAGAAAAAATAAGTCAGGTAAAAGAACCAATAAATAAAATGATTATTGAAAACATGGAAAATATACTTAATGGAAGAAAAGATAAAAAGATTATTGAAGATACGGAAAATTTATTTGATTGGGGAGAAGATAATCTTAGATTTTTGAATATTGATGAAGCGGTTTATTTATTAGATTACTATAAAGAATTAATAGAAAATACGACTAAAATGTGGAATAGCATTGTAGATATATTTTGTGAAATAAGAAACTCGGAAAATGAGGTTACTGATGAGAATGACAAAGTTAAATGTGCCGAAAGTGAAACAGTATTAACCGAGGCAATTAAAATATATAACAAGAGACTTAGAAGTCCAAAATTAGAAGATAAGCAAATAGACAGGAATTCAATAAGAAAAACAAATAAAGAACATACTGATGAGGAGATGAAAGCAGTAAAAGAAGTACTAGAATCATATTTAAAAGCGGGTAAATAGTTTACACTATTTACCCGCTTTTTTCAAGGGTATATTTTCGGTTTTAAAACCTACTTTTTCAGAAATTCTCAAGATGATTTATTATATAAAACATAGACGAGCAGTAAATATCGTCAATGCAAATTAAAGGAGGAGTAAAAATGGCTTTAAAATCTGTGAAAAAACCTGAACTTGGTGCAACAATGGCGAGTATGCAACAAAATAATATTACAACAAACTATAACACTCAACAAGGGGGAAACTATGATTATCTTAGAGGAGATGGCAATAGCAGTGATGATGAATTTTTCAAGCCTAATGATAGCTTAGCTGGAAATATGATACCGCTTCAATCTCTTGAATTAAACTTTACGCCAGAAGTACCCGAAGGAAAATATAACTTTGGCATAAGTAATCTTAACATGGAACGTGGGGTAGATACTCGTTATGGGACTAAAGACAAGATAGTTGTGGACTATCATCTTCATCGTAATGTAGATGGTGAAATTGAAGAGTATCACTTGAAGCAAAAATATAACAAATCTAGCAGTCCATCTTCTTCTTTTTATAAAGTTTATAAAGACCTAACAGGCAAAGTTCCGAAAGGAAAAGTTGATTTAAGAGAGCTTTTGAGTATTATAGGAACTTGTGAAGTAGAATATGTTGAGTTAGATGATGGCGGAGTATTCCCAAGGATAGTTAACATAAACACTCGAAGAGGAAATAATTCTTCAGTTTAATACTAAATGGAGTCACCCCCGAAAAAGGGGGACTCCATCAATAAGTACTGGAAATGGAGGGCTTTTAGATGAATCAATTTGATACTTTCAAAGAGCTGGGAAAAAGAGGGGTAAGAATTAATAAACATGGAGATGTTTATTATTGGAATCCTAACTATTTTCCTAGGCATATAAAGGACAATTACCTAATAATATTTGCAAAAGATAAAGCTTTCTATGTTTACGATGAAGGAGTTTGGGAGATACAGGATGATAATAAACTCTTAAAGGAATTGAGAGATATATTCCAAGAACCTATGTTTGGAATATGGAAACCATCCTTTGAAAAAGATTACATGGTTGGCATGGAGAGAGAGCTTTACTATGAAGGTGAATTGAATTCGAATAAGAAGCTGATGAACCTAATAAATGGAATGTATGATATTGAAATATTTAAATTAATACCTCATGACCCTAAGTATTTCAGTACCATTCGAATACCAATAGAATTGATACCAGACGCAAAATGCCCCAGATTCCTTAAATTCCTTGATGAGATATTTCAGGGTGATGAGGAACGTAAAAGAATTGCACAGGAATGGGCTGGATACGCTCTAACAACGGAAACCAATGCACAAAAGGCTTTGATACTTGTTGGCGAAGGCGAAAATGGAAAAGGTGTTTTTGTAGATACTCTTAGTGAGTTAATTGGAAAAGAGAATATCTCTAATATACCTCTAAATGAGCTAAGTAGACCATTTTCAAGAGTAAAACTTCATAACAAAACTGCTAATATTAGTGGCGAAAATGAGATGAATGGTAAGACATTAGAAACACAATACTTTAAAGCTTGTGTTGGTGAAGATGCTATCAGTGCAGAAGAGAAGCATATGCCAGTTTTTAGTTTTAAACCTACTGCTAAAATGATAATGACCATGAATAGTTTACCAGATACAAGAGATACAAGCTATGGGTATTTTAGAAGATTATCCATATTAGCTTTCAATGCTAACTTTAGTGGAGAAAAAAGGGACAACAAACTAAAAGAGAAGCTAAAGGAAGAGTTGCCTGGCATATTCCTATGGGCTATGGAAGGACTAAGAAGATTGAGAGCTAATGACTATAGGTTTTCTCCATGTAAAAGTATGGACGAGATGCTTAAGAGATATCAAACAGAGCAAAAACCTATGTATGAATTCTTTGAAGATTGCATCGCTCAAGCAGAAGATACAAGCCATAGAGAGGATAACAAACTTGTGTACAATACTTTCAAAAATTGGGCTATTGAAAACGGCATCGAATACTACTATGCCAAAATGAGTTCCCAAAAGTTTTGGAGTGAATTTGAAGCTGTTGCCAAAAAGAAGGGCTATAAGTGCAGTTCAGGGCGTTCCAATACTTTCAGATACCATACTGGAATCAAAGTTGTTGGAGAATATAAAGCAATAATGGGCATAAACCCTAATAATAAATTTACAGTTTCATTAGATGATGAACTTAGTAACTTATAATAGCAATCTGGTCGTAGGTTGGTCACATCTTGGACGCAGTTTGGGCGTAGGAAATCCATGTAAATCAACGGGTTGGTCGTATAGGTCATAGTTTTCTTCTAATTGTACTAGAGGAAAAAAATACTAAGAATAAAATAAAGTTGGGTTCAAATGCGACCATACGCCCAAGCCTAGTGAAACCACCGAAAGCTGGGATTTGGATTCGACCTAACTCCGACCTGCTGAGACCAACATCAACCATAAAGTAAGCAATAAAAAATTATTCAATAGCAATCATAAAAGTAAAGTAATGGCAAATACAGATTGTAATAGATAACAATGGTAGTTAGAAACTTATTAGGAATTCATTGAGAATTAAGTAGAAATTAATTTTATTAATTTCCTAAGTATATCTAACTATCATTGCTGGAAATTCAGCAACTCATAAATATATATTATTAGATTGTACTAATGATTATGGAGGGGTTTCAGATGAAAAAGGAAAGTGTAAGCTATGAAATAATGATAGATTTAATTGCTAATATAGTTAAAAAGTATATTGATAATAATGGACAAGCAACTAAGGAGGATGATGATAAATGCTTAAACGTAGGATAGCTGCTTATCTAAGAGTATCTACTGCCGAACAAGCAGAGGAAGGCTATAGTATTGATGCACAGGAAAATGTAATTAGACAAAAGTGTGAAGAAGAAGGCAAAGAATTAGTTGTAGTATATGCTGACAAGGGTATTAGTGGAAAATCAATGACTAATAGACTTCAATTACAGCAGATGCTTCAAGACGCTAAGGAAGGTAAATTTGATGAAGTATGGGTATGGAAGACAAACCGTTTAGCTCGTAATCAGTATGACCTACTTACAATAGTGAAAGAACTTGAAAGTTATGATGTAGCTTTTAAAAGTTGTTCAGAAGCTTTTGAAACAACAACATCAGCAGGAAGGCTAATGTTGCATCTTTTAGCTTCAATAGGAGAATTTGAAAGGGAAACAATAGTAGAAAATGTAAAAATTGGAATGAAGCAAAGGGCAAAAACTGGAAAATGGAATGGTGGTATTGTACTTGGTTATAAGTCAGTAATACTAAATGAGAATAATACAAGATTAGAAGTAGTTCCAGAAGAAGCAACTACAGTTAGAAAGATATTTGAGTTATACTCTTCTGGTAAAGGATTAAAAGCTATTACTAATCAATTAAACCATGAAGGATATAAAACTAAAAAGAGTAATATGTTTGGTACTGGTGGAGTTAAAGACATTCTAATGAATCCTGTTTATACTGGTAAGATACGTTACAATGTAAGGGAAAATTGGAGTGAAAAAAGAAGAAAAGGAGTCAATAAGAATCCAATAGTTGTTGACGGAGAGCATGAAGCTATAATTCCAATGGAATTGTGGGAAAAGGTGCAAGAGATGTACAAGCTCAAAGCAGGTAAGCCTAAGAAAGCTTTTGAAAGCAACTACCTTCTAACTGGACTAATGAAATGCCCTGTCTGTGGGGCTTCAATGGTAGCAGGAAGAACCAAGAAGAAGCGAAAAGATGGCACATACAACGTAACTAGGTACTATGTCTGTGGCAATTGGAGGAACAAAGGGACTGCAGCTTGTAATTCCAATGGAGTTAGAGCCGACCATGCAGAAGAATACGTACTATCAAGGATTAAAGAAGTAGTATTTAATGAAAAGGTACTAAAGGATATTGTAAAGAACCTAAACAGAGAAAGAAAAGACATAATAATACCACTAGAAAAGGAACAAGAACAATTAACAAAGAGCCTAAAAGACCTAGAAAACAGGAAGAATAGGATCTTTGAGCTGTACGAAGATGGTACAATAGATAAGCCAACATTGGCACAAAGAATGGAAAAAATAACTGCTGAAATAGATGTCCAATCTAAGCGTAGAATACAGATACAAAAAGAATTGGAAAGCAATGATTCCGTAAACATACCATATGAGGTGGTAAAGAATACATTGAGTAACTTCCATAAGCTACTAGAAATCACTGCTCCAGAAGATAAAAAAACTTTACTACAATTAATTATAAATAAGATAACTATAAAAAACAAGAAAGATATAGAAAGCATAGAGCTTCACTTTGATGAAAAGGTACAGAAATATTTCATAAATAATAAAGAAGGAGAATCCTCTGATGATAGGGGTTCTTCTTCTTTTGTTTTGTTCACTATTAAAATATAGTTGTTTACTACATATAGTTATCAGGTATGATTTTTGAAATATGGTATAATTATAATAAATTTACAATTAAGTTACTACGGGATAGTTAATTATGGTTTATCAATCGTAAAGTCATGATATATGAATATTAGTAATTTATGATGGCTTAACTATATTAAAGTATTAGAATTAGGAACGCTGAGTTATACCATAAATTATGTAGACTTTTGTTTATAGAAGTTTAATGTGAGTTACCTCCACCAATGAAATTCATGAATACATAACGAACACATTGGAGAAATTTGATACAATTTTTTAGTTGAAATTGAGAATGTATCATAATTGATATAAAATAAACTGTTGAAAAAATACTAAATTCATGTATAATATAAATAGATTTAAATATAAACATGAAAAAAATATAAATGAAAAGGTGATGTAGATATGCGCAAAGAGGTAGTTTTTAACTAAACTAACTGAATAAGGATTGTTTTTAGAAAGTACGTTTGAAAAATCTTGAGTTATCAAGATTTATTAGTGGTGGAATTAATTTGAAAAATATTAATGACTACCATGTTTATTTGTGTACTTCTAAAATAATCAGTATTAAAATGAGCATGCTACACCTTATTTGCATAAGTAGGAAAGCCGTGTTTTAAACACGGTATTTTTATGCCTATTTTTGCTGCATTTATAAATATGATATAAGATTTTAGTCTATATAACTTAGTAATAAGTTGTATAAATTAAAGTTCTATATTTCATGTTTATATTTATGTCATACAATTATGAGGCTGTAAGTGAACCGATGTTCATTTGCGGCTTTTTGTTTTTTAAAGGAGATTATTAGGATGATTAAGATATCTAGAATACAAAGTACAAACAAACTTTTTCATAATATAGGGATGGTGAATAATTAATGGTTAAAAAACTTTCAGCATATAAAATTTATTTGTTATTTTCAGCTATTACGGCGATGTGTTTTTCGTTGGTTGCTACAGTTATGATAGTATACCACATTGAAAAGGTTCATTTAAATCCACTTCAACTTATACTTGTGGGCACTACATTAGAGGCGGCATGCTTTATATTTGAAATTCCTACAGGGATAGTTGCAGACGTATATAGCCGTAAGTTATCTATTGTTATTGGTGCAGTTTTGACAGGAGTAGGATTTATTTTAGAAGGTTCCATTTCTAGTTTTGCTTCTGTGCTTGCAGCACAGATAATATGGGGATTAGGTTCAACTTTTATTAGTGGGTCTGTTGAGGCATGGATTGCAGAGGAAGAAAAAGAACAGGACTTAGATAAAATATATATAAAAGGAGCACAAGCAGGACAAATAGGAGCAGTTATCGGGATAATACTAAGTATCGTAGTAGGTAATTTGTCTGTTAGATTACCTATTATAATCAGTGGATGTTTATTTGTGATTATTGCATTATTTTTAGCATTGTATATGCCAGAGAATAATTTTACACCATCTGCTCCAGAAGATCTAAACACTTTTAGAAAGATGGGATATACCTTTAAATCTGGCTTAAAGTTTGTGAAAAGTAAATCTATAATGATGATTTTACTTTCTGTAACTCTATTTTATGGTTTATCCAGCGAAGGTTATGATAGACTTTCCAATGCACATTTCCTACAAGACACTACGCTTCCTAAGATAGGAAACCTTCAGCCTGTAACTTGGTTTGGGATATTTGGTATTGCTGGAATGGTATTAAGTGCTATAGCAATGCAGTTTATAGCTAAGAAATTAGAAGAAGAGGATAAGAATCAGAGTGGGAAGATATTATTGGTTGCAAATATATTTTATATATCCTTTATGTTAGCATTCGCACTTACAAGAAACTTTAATTTAATGCTAGTAGCGTATTTATCAACAAGTCTGTTTAGATCTATAAATGATCCTATATTTAATGCATGGCTAAATAATCATATAGATGATAGTGCAAGGGCAACTATACTTTCTATGAATGGACAAATCAATGCATTAGGGCAAATTATAGGTGGACCAATTATTGGGATTATAGCTACAAAATTTTCTATAAGTATTGGTATAGCATGTACTTCATTATTAGTAACGCCAGTATTAGTTTTATATATCCTTTCTTTGATAATGGATAAAAAAGATGTTAAGAGCACCAAAGGGGGAGAGGATACATATGAAAACAATTAATATAGGAATTGTGGCTCACGTTGATGCAGGCAAAACAACTACAACTGAAAATCTTTTATACTACAGTGGAGCTATAAAATCAGTTGGTAAAGTAGACTTAGGAAACACTCAAACGGACTCAATGGAGCTTGAACGTAAGAGAGGAATTACTATAAAATCTTCAGCAATATCTTTCACATGGAATAGTGTTAAAGTAAATATTATCGATACCCCAGGACACGCAGACTTTGTATCTGAGGTAGAACGCTCTTTAAGTGTTTTAGATGGAGCTATATTAGTTATATCTGCAGTAGAAGGTATTCAATCCCAGACAAGAATATTATTTAACACATTAAAGACCCTAAAAATTCCAACAATAATTTTTATAAATAAAATAGATAGAGTTGGGGCAAATTGCAATAAAGTTTTTGAGGACATAAAAAAGGCTATGTCTAATAAGATAGTCAGATTACAAAAGGCACATGGTGAAGGAAGTAGAGAGGTTTATCTAAATAATTTGGATGAAATAAATACAACAAATGATGAAATTATTAATGTTTTATCAGATTTAGATGAAGTGTTTTTAGAGAAATATGTTAACGGGATAGAATATGATAAAAATGAAATACAAGAAAAACTTTCATTGTATTCAAGAGAAGGAAGTTTATACCCTGTGCTTTTCGGTGCAGCATCAGTTGGTCTTGGTATAAAACAATTATTAGATGGAATTTGCAGTTACCTACCATTTGCAAGTAAAGACAGCGGTGGTGATTTATCTGGAGTGGTATTCAAAATTGAAAGAACAAATACAAATGAAAAGAAAGTTTATGTAAGATTATTTGGAGGCAAAATTTCTGTAAGAGATAGAATTGAAGTTCCTAATAAAGATATTATAGAAAAAGTGAAGAAAATTAATGGCTTAGAAAATGGTAAGCTAATTGAAACCGCCAGTATGGAGTCTGGGGATATAGGTATTCTATATGGACTTACAAGTTTTAAGGTTGGGGATGTCATTGGAATTGCAAATGATAGAACTAAAAATATATCTATAGCTAAACCAACATTAAAGACGAATATATCTGCTGTTAATAAAGAAGAAAATATAGAATTATTTAAGGCATTAACCTTCCTTACAGAAGAAGATCCACTATTAGAATTAGGCATGGATGATGAAGATAAAGAGATTTATATTAACTTATTTGGTGAAGTTCAGATGGAAATACTAAGTTCTATATTAGATGATTTCTATGGAATTAAAGTAGAGTTTTCGAATATCCAGACTATTTACAAAGAGACGCCTAAAGATGTTGGTACTGCAATGATGCTTATGCAGGAAGGATTAAATCCTTTCTGGGCAACGGTAGGTCTAAAAATAGAGCCTGGGATAAGGGGAGAAGGATTAAAATATATTTCTAATGTATCAATAGGATCATTACCAAAATCTTTTCAAAATGCTATTGAGGAAGCAGTTGTTAAGACGAGTAAACAAGGTCTTTTGGGTTGGGAAGTCACTGATATAAAGGTTACACTTACCTGCGGAGAATTTTTTAGTCCAGCCAGCACCCCAGCGGACTTTAGAAATGTAACTCCTATGGTATTTATGGAAGCATTGTATGAGGCTAAAACTGACTTATTGGAACCTCTGCATGAGTTTGAACTAAGGATTCCGCAAAATGTTTTGAGTAAAGCTATTTGGGACTTGCAAACTATGAGAGCAACCTTTGATAATCCGATTATTGTTGAGGATGAATTTTTAATAAAAGGGTTAATACCAGTAGAAAATTCAAAAGAATACAAGCTAAAAATAGCTTCGTATACAGAAGGAAAAGGTATGTTTTTAACAAAGTTTTTTGGATACAAGAAAGTTCCATTTGAATTTGCTAAAGCCCGCCAAAAATCAACCTATGACCCTTTAAACAAAAAAGAGTATTTACTTCATAAGTTAAATGCAATTAGAGATTAATTGGAATAAAACACTTAATTTAATGTAGGGTAGACAGTAGATAACTTTAAGGTATTAAACTTTAAAGCATAACCAAAAAGGTATTGATGACTTTTGAGTTATGAGTAATATTTTAAGATATATATATTATAGATACTCTTACCTTGAAAATATGGTAAGAGTATTTTATTTTTTTATCAAATATTTAAATGAAAAAGTATGTTCATTCAGAATTTTTTTATTGGACAGGTCAATATGACTATAGAATAAGAAATAATATAAATATATAGATACGACGCATTCTTCCTATTAGACGTCATAAAAGAACAAATTTATCAATTTGTAATAAGATATACGAAATAGCTTATACTAATGAGTGTAAGTCATATATTTATTTTCAAAAATAGCTAAAAAGTCTACGTTATAACCGTTACGGTGAACCGTACCATAAATAAATGCGAAACTTACTAAAATTGGATTTGATAAATACCTTAATAATAAAGTTATTAAGGTATAAAACACTATTGATTTTATGTTGGTGATGGTATAATAATCCTTAGGAGGGTTATATATGAAATTGAATTTGAGTAATAGAATAGTAATGTTTTCAATTTGTACTGCAATAGAATATGATTTGAAAAACTTTATATTAGGGAGAACGATAGAAATAGATTTTACTCCGAAAATGATTGAAAAGGGTGAATTGAGAAGCAAAACTACTAAAAATTTTGAAAAAAATGAAGAGATACTAAATTATTTGGATTTAGGAGATTATGTTGATATCATTTCAGAAAAACCTATGAAATATTCTATAAATAATGATAAATCTAAAAAACTTAAGGAATATTTCTTCAAAATAATTCCAATAAGAAATAGAGTTATGCATACTAAACCTTTGGAATTAGGTGATAAAGCGATATTAATCGAAGTAATGAATACTTTAAATAGCGAAATAGATTGGATAAATTGGAATGAAGTTCAACATGTAAAGACAACATTAGATAAAGACCCAAGCAAACTTTTAATTAATGAATATAATAGACAAATAGACTATGATAGTAAAATTCTACATAATCTACCTGAACCTGAATTTGATGATACAGGATATATAGGTAGAAAAAAAGACATAGAAGAGATAATTAAATTAACAAATAATAACAAGAATCAGATTATATCAATAATAGGAAATGGTGGAATTGGAAAAACTGCAATTGTAGTAAAGGCATTATATGAGTTAATTGAAAGTAATTCAAATAGATTTGAAGCTATAATTTGGATTTCACTAAAAACTAAAACACTGTCTAAGGGAGAATTCATAGAAATAAAGGATGCAATTATAGAGGTCGGAGATGTTTATAAAAATCTTTGTAAAGAAACAGTTATTTCTGATAAACTTTCGCCTAAAGAAAATATATTGCAGTTTATGGAAAATTTTCCTGTGTTACTTGTTTTAGATAACTTAGAAACTATAAATACAGAAGAAATGAATCAGTTTTTCAAAGATATTCCAGAAAAATCAAAAGTACTGATAACATCAAGATTAGGTATAGGAGAATTAGAATATAGATATAAACTTGAAGGTATGTGTAAAAAAGATTCAATTACATATTTTAGAGAATTATCGCAATATTATGGGTTAGATGTTCATAAAAGGTCAGATGATGAAATAGCTGAACTAACTAAAAATAAATTATACAATAATCCTTTATCAATAAAATGGTTTATATCAGGTATATATAATGGTGTACCAGAACAACAATTATTATGTCAAAAAGAAAAATTAATTGAGTTTTGCATGTCAAATGTATATAACAAGTTAAGTGATATTTCAAAGGAAATATTGCAAATATTTTTAATTGAAGATAAGTCATTAACTCTCGGGGAAATAGATTTTTTTATGGAAACAGATGAAATTAATTTAAAAAAGTCAATTAATGAGCTAATAGGAACAAATATGATAACATTAAAAGGTGGTAAATATCATCTAAATGACATGGCTAGAGATTATCTTACGCTATATTTTTCTCCTTCAAACTTGATAGTAAAAAGAGTATTTGCAAAAAGAAAGAAATTAAATGAAATTTTACAAGAAGTTAGAGTAAGATGTGAGAATGATGCTTATAGTCCTAAAGCAATTTTTGCAAATACTGATGATGATAATAGAAGATTAGCTTCGTATTATTTGATAAACTCATTGGAATATAGTTCAAAAGGAAAATGGGATTATGCATTTGCTGAAATAGATAAAGCACAAATAATTTCACCTGAGTATTTTGAAATATATAAAATACGAGCATTTATAATGGCAGAAAAAGGCGAAGGATTTTTAGCTATAACGAACTATAAGACAGCTTTATTAAAGACAGAAACAGATAAAGAAAGAGCAATTGTACTATATTTATTTGCAGTGTTTTATACAATAAAGTTAGCAAATTATGACGAAGCATTAAAATGTATTGATGAAGCTTTACAATTAGATAGTAGCTCATACCAATTGCAATTAGAAAAATCAAGAATTTTAATGATGATTGGAAATTATGATTCTGCAGAGGAAATTTTAATTAACTTAAAAGATGTAAAGAAAGATTTTAGTCTAAAAGATTTAAATATTTATTCATGTAGATGGGGAGAATTATATAGAAGAAAAGCAGAGAAACTAGAAACAAGGGATTATAGAAATAAATTACTATACTATAAAAATGCTATGAGGGAAATACAACAATTGGAACAAGTAGATAAAAAGACATTGGTTATAATAACTAATATATTAAAAGATATAGCATATTTATTTTTCTATAATGAAGCCATGGAATATATGAATGAGCTTTTAATGAAATATTCAAATGAATTAAGGTCTTTAAATCATAATAATATAAAAAAAATTGTGGAAGTTATAGATGGGCATAAGCAAGAAATACCAAATGAATTGTATGAAACAACAAAGAAATATATCTACAATTATTCATATGATGCTAATAATATTGAAGATAACAATAAGGGTGTAGTAGTTTATATTAGAGACTATTATGGATTTATAGCCAACAAGAATAATAAAAGCATTTACTTTAAGGTAAATAATGCATATAATGGAATTTTAATTGGGGACTATGTTAAATTTAATACTTATGATGGATTTAAAGGAATTGGAGCTTGTGATATTCAAAAGGTTTGAATATAGTATTTAATCAATATATAAATATATATTATAGTTATAGAATAATAAAATGGAGGAGTACTAGAGCTAAAAGCTTGAGTATTCCTCTTGTTTTTAAGGAGGAATAAGGATGCTGAAATTATACAGAAAAGAGCAACTAGAAGTAGTAAAACAAAAATACTCAAAAGAAATACTAGAGGAGGTGGAAGAGATAATAGTAATATTAGATGATAACTATGGTGCTAATAGAGATGTAGAGAAAGAACTAGGAGGATATACATCAATATTGGAATCAAAGGAAGATGTTGCAGAAATAAAAGCTAATAGTATAAAAGGATTACTTCCAGAGTATACAGATAGTATAAAGAGTGATGATGGTATTGATTACTATTCATCACTTTTTCTATTATCCGATGATTATTCCGTTGTAGTATTTTCAACTAAGGAGCTTCATGAAATTCTAATAGAAAAGGAGTTGTAATTGAAATGGCAAAGCAAACTGACACTAAAATAATAAAAGAAACTAAATACTGTAATATAATAAGTCAAGCGAAAGTTACTGAAAATGAGTACACTT
Organism: Clostridium sp. YIM B02506; assembly: GCF_022324845.1. Taxonomy (NCBI): domain Bacteria; kingdom Bacillati; phylum Bacillota; class Clostridia; order Eubacteriales; family Clostridiaceae; genus Clostridium; species Clostridium sp. YIM B02506. The sequence continues at coordinate 77,609 of NZ_JAKGTG010000012.1, read as the reverse complement.
ACTCGATAGAAAAAATATATATTAAAGAATTAAAAAGAAATGAAGTAAGGTTCTGTGTATATAAGGTAACTAGAAGAGGTGATGAAACTTATATTCCAAGAAGTCTAGATGTAACTGAATTGGTATTAATAGAGCTTATAAAAGAATCAATAAAGAATAAAGTATTTTCAGAGGAATTTATAACTATGTTAAAACAAGAAATAAGTAAGTCATAAAGTCTTAATTACTATTGATGTAGTGATTAGGACTTTTATTATTTTAAGGAGGATAAATGACATGAAAAGAATTATATGTGTAGGAGTAATTAGAAATGGAAAGATGACCATAAAGACTTGTAATAAGAAGGAGAGCAATCAATGAATATAATAACAATATTAAGATTAATAGTAATGATTTTAAATCTAATTGTTGCAGGGATTGACTCTGAAAGTGCTATATCAAGTATAGCTAGTAGTAATGGGGTTTCTAAGGAGTTGTTAAAGAAATATATGTAGTTTATACAATGCGTTTTACAATAGATACTTCCAATGATATTTCAAGAAATACCAGTTATGATTAAATATGTAAATGAATTAGAAGATAGATTGGTGTTAAATATGAGTTTTAAAGAAGATGACCTTAATGGTATTTATAGAGATATATGCGAAAACTTAGGAGAAGAGGTGGCTAGAGGGTTACATAGATTTTATAAAGGACAACAGATAACATTTCCTATGAGGCTATACTCACAAAAGTATGTTATTAGATACATATCTAATAACTATAATGGGAAAAACTCAAAGAAGTTAGCAAGGGATTTAGGATATACGGAACGGTGGATAAAAGAGATAATCAAAAATAATAATTTGAAAGTGGGGGAAGATTAACATGGAGAATTTTATGTGGGCTATAATTCTAATATTAGGAACAATAGCTTTTGCTTTTGTATTTTTTAAGTGTAACATAATTTACATTGGATGTGGAGGAATCATATTTGTATGGGGTTTATGTGTCTTAGGAGTGGGTATAGTAATAAGTATAATTGGAGAAATAGCAGGTGGATTATTTTCAATTGCATGGGTACTTATAAAGCTTGGAGCCATAGTAGCAACAGTATTAACAATAGGAAAATACATACGTAATAAGTTAAATGGAGCGGATGATAAAGAGAATTAGATAAAAGTAAATAATACATAGACTAGTTAGATAACTAAATTTAAAATTAGAAATAAGTAAAAATTAAATAAATATTCTTTTAAATAAGTAACATTATGGATGTTACTTATTTTTTTTATACAAAATTGAAGTATTCGATTGATTGAAAGTCAAATATAATTAAAAAGTTTATTCTAGAAGATAATTTAAGTAGATATAAAAAATAAAAAAATATTTATGCAAATAAAAGGTATATTTATGAATAACTATTCAAAAATAAGATTATTAAAATAAATGGGAATATATTGAAAAAGATTGTTAAGCCAGTAAAACAGCGGGTTTGGCGAATAGAGGTGTAAGTAAGGAAGTCTTGGGCTATAAAAGGCAATAGGTAGATGAGTTAGGAAGTCCTGGACTGAAAGGTGATTGAAAAGTGTTTAAAAGTGTTTTGTAGATAGAAAAAAAGTGTATATTCTATTCATTAAAATGGCTCTATTTCTAGATTTGAAGATTTTACATTCTTTTTTTTAGTTGTTATAGTATATATACAAACAAATAAAAAACAGTGTTTATGAATAATTATAAACAATATAGAAAGTCTATTCATAAGCCATGTAACAATTCTAGTAAATTAATTAAAGCAAGAAAAAATAGGGAAATTAAGGATGGTGATAATATAGAGAACTTAAAAAATACATATATTATATAAATCTATATACATAAACTACAATCCATTACCTTACTTACTAATTTTAGTAAGGGGGAGATACGGTGTTCACTGAAGAGCAATGTAAAGACATTAGAGCCATGGGAATAAAAATAAATAAAAAGACGGGTAATTTAACTGGAGTTGATGCAAATATCTTCGCTTCGTATGTAAAGAAAAGAGTAGCAATTATATATGTACCACATGATTTTTATGCTTATAAGATAAAGCAAGGAAAGTGGGTAAAAATCCAAGATATGAATCTAAAGGTTAAATTAAGGGATTTGTTAATTAAATACTCTCCCAGCCTCTGGAGTAAAAAGCTAGAAGATGAGTACATAGAAGCGCTAAAAAGGACTGTATTCTATGATGGAAAGCTTGATTCAGATAGAAGGTACATAAATATGTTGAATGGTATGTATGACTCAGTAACTCATGAGTTAGTAAAACATGACAGTAAATTTTATAGTACCATTCAAATTCCAATTTTTTATGACCCTGAAGCAAACTGTCCTAATTTTGAAGAATTCTTAGACCAATCATTTTTAGGTGATGAAGAATCAAAAAGCTTATCAAAAGAATGGCTAGGGTATTCAATGTCTGCTCATACTGAGGCACAAAAAGCTTTAGTGTTATTTGCAAAAGGAAGAAATGGTAAAGGTGTCTTTCAACATATAGTAAGCCTGTGTGCTGGGAAAGAAAATGTATCTAATTTAACTATTACAGATTTAAGCAGTTCTTTCATGCGTTCTAGTTTACATAATAAGCTTGTAAATATATGTAGTGAGATGGAGTTAAGTGGAAAAAGTCTAAATACTCAATATTTTAAGATGATAACTGGTCAAGATGAAATAATGGCAGAAGAGAAATATAAACCTCAATTTTCATTTAAGCCTACAGTAAAGTTGATTTTTTCTACTAATAAATTACCACATACTAAGGATGTTAGCTTAGGATTCAGGAGAAGATTGAGTATACTTCATTTCAGAAATACTGTGGCAGAGAAAGACGTAGATGTAAATCTGAAAGAAAAGTTAGAAGCAGAGCTTTCAGGAATATTTAATCTAGCAATGAAAGGATTACAAAGGTTGAGAAATAATAATTTCCAGTTCACAAAATGTAAAGTTTCAGAAGCGTTACTTAAGGAGTACGAGAAAGACTTAAATCCTATGATTTCTTTTTTTGAAGAATGCATTGAAGAAGCAGATGAAGATTACAGAGAAGATAAAAAGGTAGCATATAATACGTTCAGAATCTGGGCTGATGCTAATGGAATGAGAGGATATTCTGATATAAGTACTAGAAGGTTTTGGGATAAGTTTAAAGAACAAGCAGAAGAATTAGGATATAAATATAAGCTTGGACATTCTAATAAGTTTAATTACATCAAAGGAATAAGAGTGATTGGAGAATATAAGATTGATATAAACAATCCAATCTACAGGAATTACCCACTGGGGGGATAAGGTGGAGTGTAGGGGATTTTTTAGGAGAACATAAAGCTAACAAAATCAATGTGTTGGGGAGGTGGGAAAAGAAATACCTTAAAAATATCCCCAAAAGGATATTTTTAATAAAAGAATAAAAAGACTTTTGCACAAATAAAGTACCCAATCACCCAAGGCGAGACCAATCAATAGAAAAGGAACTCTCAAATAAGTCCACAAAGCAACCATAAGAAACAAAAGTAAGGTAATGGGTAAAGAAACTAATAATAAATCAAGAAGGAGAATGATAAAAATGACAGTAACAAGGAGAAAATCAGCACCAAGGTCAACAGACCTAATAAAAAAGAAGGATGAAACAGAAGTAAGAAAAGAAGAGACAATCAACACCAGCAAAGAAATAAACGCAGAAAAATCAGAGCATAAGGATGAAAAAGCAATGCAAGAACATGAGAAGATAGACAACGATAAGCTAGAAGTTGAAAATGAAGAAGAAATAAATGAAATACAGATAAAAGAAGAGGTTGTTAAAAGTACAGGGAAGCCTTCAAAGACAAGATTTTTAAGTAGTACAATAGTAGACCTGGAAGAATCAGAACACAATGAGGAAGAGGTAATGCGAGACTCTGAAAATCTAGAGAAAAAGAACCTAGAAGATGAGATTGAAGAAGAGCAAGAAACGGAGGAAACAAAGCAAGAGCATAAGAAGTACGATTTAGGCAACTTTCAACCAGCATTAAGCAAGGTGACAAATAGAAGTGAACTAAAGGCTGGAGTTATATCAGTTGTTAACTCTAACTGTGGTAAAAGAATTACATTATCAAAAAAATTAATGGATGAGTTAAGTAACCCTTCTAAAGTAGCTATATCATTTTCAGATGAAGTGATTGCAATAGGGGAAAAGCTTATAAACAATAATAATCAGCTAATTATAAAAGTAAGTGGAACTAAAGGAATAATTTATTCAGCTGGGATTGTTTCAGAGATTACTGAAAGATATGATTTGGACTTCAGTAATAGAACCTCAATAACATTTTCAGAGGTTGAGTACATAGAGGTTGATGGAAATACAGTTGCAATGATAAGTGTTGATAAAGATAACTAGGAGGTAAACAAATGGACAAGACTAAAAGAGTAGAGGAAATAATGGATATACTGGCAAAGGTAATAAGTGATTACATAAAAGAAGATAAAAAGAATAAGAAAGCTAAGAGTATATAACATAAATAACGCTTGATATTAACTATATTAATTGATATCAAGCGTACCAATAAAAATTACATATAAAGAGTAGGGGAGAAGAGCGAAATGATAAATAACTTAAAAGGAAATGTAGAAATTAAATTAAACTTTGATATAGAGGCACTAAAGTACTGGCAACAAAAGGATGGAGTTACTATAAAGTCAAGTGCATTAAAGATTCCTGTATACAAGATTAAAAAATACTTAGATGTAAAAGCTTTAATAAAAGAATTTGATAGCTATCTATATGATGTTGGGGTGGTTGATAATTATATGGAGATAAAATTCTCATACAAGAATTCTGAAAAAATAATAACTATAAAAGATATATATGATGAAGTAAGTATCATCAAGGAGTATATAAGTTCAATTGTAAATAAGTTCATGATTGAAGATTATAAGTTAATATGTGACATTCATCCAAATATAAAGCCAATGGGTGAGTATAGCAAAATAGAGCATGAGAAATTAATGCTAGAAAATAAGTTGTTAAGAATGCAATCAGATGAGATGAACTCCCTATATAATTATAAGCGTGTTGTTGTATAAGATAATCTTTATATTAAATGAAGAATAAAATAAAATTTTGATATTAGAAGGAGAGATTTAATATGGCATATGTAACAAAAAACGATGAATATGTAGATTTAGAAGAAGGATTTGAAGAATGTGAAGTAGTAGATTATCAACCAAAAGGAATTAAAGTAACCAAAAATAAAAATGTATTTAATGAAGGATATTTATTACTTAAGCTAAGAGATAATATTATGGTAGAGCAATATATGCTATTAACACAAACAAAAAGATTTCTGTTTTATCAATTACTTAAAGCAACCAAAGAAGATTTTGATATAAAAGAAGAGTGTAAAAACTTTGATTTTGAGAGCATAAAGGGGAAGAAAGTAGTTATAAAGTTAGAGCATAACTTTGACGGAGTAAAAACATATACGAATGTTGTTAATATATATGATATTGAAGATGGAAGAGCAATAATTGAACATGTAAAACAAGAAGAGCTTGAAAATGATGAAAACAACATATACAGCGAAGAATTTTAGTTTAATACATAGACATATTTTTAATTATACAAGCGGACGTGAAATTATGGATTAAATAGATAACTTATTACACTTGATATAATCAAAATATCAAGTGTAATAATACAACTTTCATATATATATTATAGATTTGATACTAGTTACAGGAGGGATAAAGATGAATAAAATTAGAAGTGTAGCAATTTATAGCAGAGTCTCAACCATAGAGCAAGCTGAGGCTGGTTACAGTATTGATGAGCAAGAAAGATTACTAATAGAATACTGTGATAAGATGGGTTACGAAGTTTATAAATGCTATTCAGATAGAGGAATTAGCGGTAAAAATATTAAAAATAGACCTGCATTGAAAGAGTTACTAAGAGATGCAGAAGATAGAAAGTTTAATTTAGCCATTTTCTGGAAAATAAACCGTATAAGCAGAAAGCTCGCGGATGTATTAAAAATAGTTGATATTTTAGAGAAGAACAGCATAACATTTAAGTCTTTTTCAGAACCATTTGAAACTGACACACCAGCAGGTAAAATGCAGTTTCAAATGATGGCATCAATAGGTGAATTTGAGAGAGGGACAATAGCACAAAATGTAAAGATGGGATGTCTAGCACGTGCTAGAGATGGACGTTGGGGAGGTAATAGAGTATTAGGATACGATATAGTACAAATAAAAGGAACTGAAAATAATAAAAGAAGAGATACAGAGCTTATTATAAATGAAAAAGAAGCAGAAGTAGTTAGATTTATATTTAATGAATATGCTAATGGAAAAGGATATAAAGCTATTACTAGTAAAATGAATAAGATAGGCTATAAAACCAAAAGAGGTAATGACTTTTCTGTTGGCTCAATAAAGGACATATTAACTAATCCTGTTTACATAGGAAAGATTAGATACAATGTAAGACGAGACTGGTCAGAAAAGAGAAGAAGAAACATTAATCCAAATCCAATAATAGTAGATGGAATACATCAAGCTATAATAGAGGAAGATTTGTGGGATAAAGTACAAGCTATATTAAAGAGTAAGAAAGGTAAGCCATCAAGAATATATGATGGAGAATACCCACTAACAGGAATTTTAAAATGCCCTAAGTGTGGTGCTGGAATGGTAATAATGAGAACAACAAATACCTTAGCAGATGGAAGTAAAAGAAGGCTAGTATATTATGCCTGTGGAGCATGGAAGAATAAAGGCACAGCTGTATGTAATTCAAATGCAATAAGAGTAGATAAAGCTAATGATTATGTGTTCAGTAAGATTACAGAATTACTATCTAATAAGAGGATGATTAAGGCAATAGTTGAAAATGTAAATAAAGAAAGACATAACAAGGTAAATCCAGCTAAAAAAGAGTTAGAGAAAATTGATAAAGAGCTAGAGAAGATAGATAAAAAGAAACGAAAGCTTTTTGAAGGATATGAAGAAGACTTAATATCAAAAGAAGAGTTTAAGCAAAGAAAAGAAGAACTAAATAGAATAGCACAAAATCTTCAAGAAGAAAAACAACCACTACTTGTAACACTTTCAGATGATGTAAGTGAGGCGGTACCTTATGAGTTCATTAAGGATATACTAGAGAATTTTAGTAAGGTTTTAACGGAAAGTACGAGTAGAGAACAAAAGAAAAAATTACTACACATGATAATATCAGAAATAACAATCAATGAATTGAGAGAAGTTGATTCAATAAAACTTAATATAAATGATAATCTAGCTAATTATCTAAATAAGGAAGAAGGAGTATCTATGAAGGGTACTCCTTCTTCTTTTATGTTAAGAAATATTGGATTAAATGTATTAAATTTAGATATTGCTATATAAGGTGATTTTCATGAATCAACATAGAGGAACTAATAAGATGTATTTGTTAGAAATTAACATCAATAATTTTAAAGTGCATATGTTTACAAATATTAACTTATGATATATAATAATGTGCATAGATACAAATCGATATGAAGTGATACTTACAAATATAAGGAGGAATGTTTATGAATAATGAGTTAATATCTTTTCAGAATATTATATCTTCAGTAGAAAAAGATGGCTTAATGGAAAATTACAATGTTTCTCAAACACTGGAGGGGTATAGAAAATTAGAACTTCAAATACTTCATAGCAATAATTATAGAAGCTTCTTTGTAATAACAGATAATGGACTTATGATAGATAAAAGACAAATAACAATTAAGCCATTTAATAGCATGCAACAACGCAACCAAGAAATAAAAAGATTATTTTTTGAAGAAAGAATGACTCAAGTTTTTATTGGAAAAATTTTTAGGTTATCACAATCTACTATATCCGGAATAGTAAATTCTTAAATTGAAGCAGGAATTTAATTGTTCCACTCTAAATATTAATGTATTAAAAAGTATACTAATCAGCATAAGTAGATAGTAATATTTCACAATACAGATGTACTTAGAGATATAGAAGTATAAGTAAACTCAATTTAAATATTGATATATAAAATATCTTAAATATTAATATAAAATTGTAGTAAAAATAGGGGGATGAATTATGAGCTTAACACAGAGAAATCAAGAAATTATTGAAATAGTAAATAACATTATTAAGAATAAGGGATATGAAGGAAGGATATATCTAGAGCCTATTGAAACAACTACAAAGAAAAGACCATCATATGGTAAGTACAAAGATGGAACATTAAGGTTTACAATTCATATGTGGGATGTAAACAAAATTGAAGATAGAAGTGAATTAATCAAAGATTTAGATAAAAGAGTAGATGATGCTATAATATACTTTGTAAATGAAAGATTATTATAAGAACTCTATATGGTAGAATAATAGAACTGTATTAAAGAAATATAAATATATTAGTAAAACATAAATATGAGTAACGGCAATATTTAATTTCGTTACTCATATAAGTATGCATTGTGATAATTATGAATTATAACCAAGACATAGCAGTATGCTTATTTGATATATTATTTGCACTAATATTACTTAATAAAAAACTATAAAGATTGTATTGACCTAACTTAAATAAACCAAGTGTATAAGTATTATATATCAATTGTTGTGTATTTTTTGAGTGTAAGGTATTTAAGCCACAATATCGTATTACGTCTAGCTTATTATTACAATAAGCATAATCCCCATTATATGGTGTCTTTTTGTATACCCAATCCCAGGTGGCTGATGATATCCCATTTTCACGCATTACATTACAATAATCAGAAACAGTTAAACTATAGGTAGTACCTTTAGCTAGCAACTCATCTGCAAATATAGCCTCTTCCACGAACATTGTCTTACAAGAATTATCCTCAAATGGATGTCCTCCTGCAAATATACCACAATCAAACTTGATGGATTCTGTTAATCTAAGATATACTAACTTAATTATGGCTTCTTGTACTATTTTGGGTACTTTATAAGAATTATCATACTTCATAACCTTGTATAAATTATATAGATTATCTAACAAAAGATTACGATTAAACTCTGTATGATGTTCAATTCTGTAATTATCTTTGGTTTTTACCCTATCATGTTTATCTTTACTAAAAGTAGATTTCCAGGTAGTACCTACGATTGGTAAAGTGAATTCCTTAACAACTTTATCGAAATAATCAATTAAGTCGTTAGCCGTATAATTAGTTGATACATTGGGGCTACTGCATTTAGAAAATGATTCAATAATAACCTGTTCTTCATTAGCTCCTTTCTTATTAGAAAATATTATCTTTAGTTTATCACTTAAATCCTTGTTAAAACATTCTTCTACATAATTAAGTGTAACTATATCAAATGCTCCCATTGGTATAACTTTGCCAGAAGGATTTAATACTTCTAATGATGTATTTAGCACTGAATCGCCTACTAGTTCTGATAAGTCATCAGTAAAATCTTCAACTGCAATTTTTACTTGTCTTAATACTTCATTGTATCCTTCTAATGTTGTATATGTGTTACCATTACGATATATAAATAACACGTTTGAGCCAGCTATTTTAGGTATTATTTTTTCGATTGATAAGCGAAATTCTTTATCGTTATCATCTCTCATCATTAATAAATATACATCAGAGTCACTAGAAACATTAAGAGGAACATCACCTGAAACACCAGGAGTATCTGTAATGATTAAACAATCAATGTTATCACCCATTATTTCTCGTGCTAAAGAGCTTGCTTCGGTTACGATTTCTATACTATCGGTTGAGAGATTCAACTGTCGTGGATTACCTGCTAGCTCAGCTTCTGCTTTTTGAGAATAAGTATTTTCTTTTTCAATCTTTTTTAAGAAGTTTTTCACTTCATTTTCATGCTCATCATCAAAAGGTACTTCAATTCCATTTAAACTAGAATCAGCGGCTAAATAACGCATAAAGCTTTTTTTCTGTAAGCCTTTTGTAAGGTAAAACTTAAAATTAAGCTTCGTGCAATCTTTACCGCTTGCTTCCAAATATCTACGTACTAATTTTGAGTATTTTAAAAATCTTGAGATAAGCCTTGATTTACCAACTCTTGCTCTACCAACTATGCAGATTTTTCTTGTAATCATGGTATCATTCCTCCCATTTCTTCTTAAAGATTTAAATTTACTTATATCTTTGCCTTTTTGAACCATCCATTCCTCTATTTCATATAAGTCAAAAATCGGTCCAGCTTTTATCTCTTGAATAGGCTTGGGAAAGCTGGATTCCCTTGCTCTCCAATTTGCTACTGATGATGAAGATACTCCACATATATCAGCGATTTCTCTCAAGCCAACTAACCACATAAGTTCAGCTCCTTTCTATAAGTTACACTAAGTTGTGAATAATGTTCACATAATATGTGAATGTTTATTTATATTCATTTTAATTAAGTTTTAATAAGATGTCAAGAAATTTATGGAAATATGAAAATCTTAATTAATAAAACCTCACTTGCAACTGATACGGAGAACCGTACCATAAGTGACACCCCAAATCTTCGATTTGGTAGGTGGAACTTACTCAGCGAACGTATGTGAGTCGAGTTTCCTTATAAATTATGGATTTAGCCTTAACTATAGAATTTACTTGGTTAAGGCTATTTTTGTGTAAAAACTATATCACAAGTAATGCTTTATTTATAAAGCGTTCTATAAAAAGGAAAATATTTTTAGTATAAGATAAATATAAAATTAAGATGGTAAAAGAAAATTATTTTTAATCAGATGCACTGTCTCCTTTTATTCAAAACTCCACTTTGAAACCATGCTATCATCCTTATCTAAAGGTATATATACATCACTAAAATTACTTATATCACCATCTATAAACCCTTCATCTGTATCAATAATATCTATTACGGTATCTTTCTTTTTTCTAGTTTTCTTTTTGCTTTTCATAGTATCAAATAATAGTTGGGTATCTTTAAGGGTACTATTTCCTTTAATATTATTATCTTTGCCATTTGTTACTGTGGCAGTATCTTTACTTTCATTGATAATATCTAAATTTAATCCAGTAACATCCTCACTAATGGATGATCTGTTTTCACTTGTTTTATCCTCTGACTTATTATCTTTTGTATCAAGAATTTCAGGGGTTAAGTTTTCACTTAACGTTGGATTATCCTTAACCTCAGATTCTTTATTCTTAGATATTTCTTTTTCTTTCACCTTGATATTTTGATGTTTAGCAAAGTTTCTCACCTTATAAACATTATCTAAAGTAAGTTCAAGCATTTCTAATTCTATAAATATATCTAATGCCAATTTAATTTGAGTAATATCTCTATTAAACTCTATTGAGAATGTCTCCATAGTATATGGTATACTCTTAGAAAGATATAGCTCCCCCTCCAAATTAACTTTACCTGCTAACAGCAAAATTCTGCTCCAGATATAATAAATAACATCTCTTTCCGGCTTCATATCAATTATTTTAAATTTAGTATCCTCATACATATCTACTCTTAATTTTACATATTTTCTCTCTTTCATGTTTTTCACCCTCCTAATATTTTTGTAAAAGGAAACTTTTCTTGTCTTTGCACTGCAAATTAAGATAGAAGAAATCCTTACAATTAATATATATACAATAATTGAAATAATTAGCGGGTATTATAGTAATTTTTTAAAAAATAAATAAATTTGCAAGCTCCATCAATAACTTTTCAATCTCCATATTGGATTAAGTATTGGTTCTATAAAAAAAGACGGCTTACACTTAGTAAATCGTCTTTTTCTATAAATAATAATTTAAACTTTAAATCTATTAACTTCCTCTATCATTTTATTAGTCATATTACTAAGGTCTTGAGCGGAGGAGGCTACTTCTTCTATGGAGGCATTAAGCTCCTCAGAGGATGCTGAGATTTCCTCAGATGACCCTGAAATTTCCTCGGAAATTGATGATAATGTATTTATTCTATTTAGAATAATATCCTTATCGTTATCTACATTATCAGCGGAACTTTTAACTATTTCTATTTTAGGAATTACCTCATCCACAGCTTGTATTATTCGCTTAAAGGAAACTATAGTCTTGTCAATAATTCCAGCTTGATTAATCATCTCACTATCCATTGTTACAGCTTCTTGTACTATAATAGATGTATTATTTGATATTACATTTATTAAATTACTAATATTTTCTGATGAAGCCTTTGATTGTTCAGCAAGTTTTCTTATTTCCTCAGAGACTACTGTGAACCCTCTGCCTGCCTCACCAGCTATAGCTGCCTCAATAGCTGCATTTAGTGCTAATAAATTAGTTTGTTCAGCAACACTATTAATCATATTTGTTATCTCATTTATTTCGTTTATATCTTTTCCTAGATCCATTATTTTTGAATTAAATGCCTTAAATGAATTACTTATATTTTTTACAGATTGATTTAATCCATTCATTTCAGTACTACTATCATTAGCCATTATACTTATTTCTCTAGAATTTGAGTCTACAACTTTTATTTCTCCAAGCATCTCTGATAGCTTATTACCAAACTCATTTAGAATTTCTGTCATTTGCATTAAATCTTGAGATTGAGTATTTATACCCTGAGCTATTTCAGATGTTGATTGTACAGAACTTTCAGATACGCTTGCTATCTCTTCTGAAATGGCAGATAAGTTTTCTGATTGAGTATTAATAGTTAGGGAATTATCTTTAATTTTTTTAATCATCGTTCTTAGTGAATCCTGCATTGATTTCATAGAATTAATCATGATCCCAATTTCATCTTTTGAATTCAAATACTCAGTAGGAACTTCCACAGATAAATTTCCGTCTGATAACAATCTCAGATGATTTGAAGCTGATTTTATTCCTTTTGATAAAGCATTAGAGATTATGTAAATTATGATAAACGCTATTACAATAAATATTATTGACGTTAGTATAACTAAAGTTTTTAAACTATTTAATTCTGATAATATTTCATTTTGAGTTACAGAGATTCCTACGGACCAATCAGTTCCGCCTACTGGAGCATACCCAACATATTTTTCTTCTCCACCGTATTCATACTCACCTAGGCCAGCTTCTTTTGCAAGCATTTTTTTATGTACATCAGCTAAGGCTTGAAAATTGGAATTTTTTTTTGACTCTTCTATTATGTTTGACATTTGTATAACTAAATCTCTATTACTATTTGCAATAGAAGTTCCGTTTTTATTTAGCATAAATGCAGTGCCTGTTTTCCCAACTTTTACTTCATCAGTCATATCACTTAAATAATTACCATCTCTAGCTTGAACAAGTACTCCTACAACTTTATTATTACTTTTAATTGGAACTGCATATACAACGATTATCATACCGTCTGTTTTGCTAACTATTGGGTCTGATACACTAGCTTTGCCTTCCAGTGCTTGTTTAAAATATGACCTCTCATTAAAGTTTGATTTTGAACCATCAGTAAGGATTGAATCTCCATTAATATCAACAATACCCATACTAATGCTTCCAATTCTTTTAGATTCATCTGTAAGAATTGATATTTTATTATCTATTGAATTGTTTGGATCTTTTATATCTGATCTTGCAGCAATAGCTTCTAGTGTATTTAATTCTCCTTCAAGCTTACTTTGAATATTACTAGCTGTTTGCTCAGCAATTCTAGGCATAGTGTTATTTAAGTTAGATTTTAGAGCATTTGATGAGTTAATGAAAGAAATTATACCTAATCCTATACACACAACACAAACTAATGATCCGAATAATACCATTAATTTTGATTTTAAACTTTTCATAATATCTCCTTTTTAGATATATGTATTTAAAGATGGCTAACCATCTTTAGTTATAATTTATAATCTGCTTTTATCTGTAAAATTTACATTATATAAGTATATTCAACTGATAATAAGAGAAACTTTAACAAATTTGTTAATATAATTATAAAAAAGCTAATAAAACCACTTTCGAAGTCTTATTAGCTCTTTTTCATACTAAGATAATCTAACCTTAAAACATTGATGTAACAACTTATGCTGCAAGTTTTTTATTTGCTGATTTTTTTTCTATTCTTATAAATAATGTTGTTAATGCTATACCTACTAAGCTAAGTGCTAATGCTATATAAAATGCATTTGTAAAGCTACCATTATTAGCACCAGCAACTTGAACTGCTATTTTAGGTCCGAAAAATGCTGCTGCTGAGTATCCTATAAATGTGATTCCATAATTTACTCCATAATATTTCATACCAAACTTTTCAGCTACTATTGAAGGGAAAATACCTAAGGTTCCACCAAAGCATAAACCTATTCCTATCAATCCAATTGCAAATCCAACTACAGAGTGTGTTGTAGCAAGAACTAGCAACATAGCAGCTACAACAGTATATATACAAATTAATGCATTGTAACGACCAAGTTTATCCGAAACAGCTCCCCAGAATATACGGCCCATACAGTTACTTAATGAGTATAGACTTACATATAATGCAGCTACCGCTGCTGATAATCCAAACATTGTTTGTCCAATAATTGAAGCATTAGATGTTATCATCATTCCTGATAAAGCTCCAATTGTAAACATAGATGCAATTATATAGAATTTTGAAGTTTTTATCATATCTATCCAATTGATATTTACATTTGATCCATTAGCTGAACTAGGAGTTGGTGGATTCCAGCCTTCTGGTTTATAGCCTGCTGGGGTAGCTGTTATAAGTAGACCAAAAACTACTGTAATCACCATATACGCTATTCCCATGATTTTAAATGTTGATAAAACTCCGCTATTTTGAATTAAGTTATTAGCTATTGGAGCGGCTAGAATTGTAGCTCCACCAAAACCTGCTGTAACTATACCAGTCGCTAATCCCTTCTTATCTGGGAAAAGTTTAACAGTATTACCTATAGTACCTGAATATGCTATACCTTGTCCTAAACCTCCAAGTACTCCATATGCTAAGTATAGATGTATAGGTTCTTTCACAAAACCTGTTAGCATAAATCCTAAACCAAACAGTGCTCCACCACCTATAATAGATAGTTTTGCTAACCCTCTGTCTAATAGTTTTCCACCTAAAATCATTGGAATTGGTGATATTGCTGCGTTTATAGTAAAAGCTGTCATTACTACCGCCTTAGACCATCCAAACTTTTCACCAAGTGGTCCCGCAAGTACACTAAAAGCATAAACTGCACCTACACATAAATTTACCATTACAGATGCTAAAAGAACTAAATTACGATTAATCTTTTTATCTACCATTACTAATCATTCTCCCTTTTTTTATGTATATTTTTGTCATTTTATTTGCTCTATAATTATATTTTTAACAAATATTTTTGTATATATTTCTCACAAATAGTAATATATAAAACAAGAGACTATGAATACATAGGAATTTTATACATGTCACTATTTACATGTATAAAATATCATATATTTTGATCTAAATCAATATATTTTTGTTAAAAAAAAAACAATTAGTTAAAAACTAATTGCTTTTATAAAAATGATATTAATTTAAATGATTTATTTCATCAATTGTAAGGAGTCTTCTAACCATTCACAGTATCTATTTTCACGTTTTAGAGCATTGGTTAAAACTAAGTAATTTCCAAACTCTTTTGATTCATATGTAATTTCATCACCTATAACTACCTTTAGTTTTT
Source organism: Clostridium sp. YIM B02506 (assembly GCF_022324845.1). Taxonomy (NCBI): domain Bacteria; kingdom Bacillati; phylum Bacillota; class Clostridia; order Eubacteriales; family Clostridiaceae; genus Clostridium; species Clostridium sp. YIM B02506. The sequence continues at coordinate 61,945 of NZ_JAKGTG010000012.1, read as the reverse complement.
CAAACTCCTCTTCTAAAAAAGATAGCCTATTTTTATGTTTTTCTAACTCATTTAAAAATTGTTCTCTAGCCTCATCTTTGGGTATAGATGAAATAAAATAAGCCTTTAACATAAACTCATCTTTTAAAGTAATAAATTCTTGCTCTAGTGTACTTAACCATTTATTTAACTCTTTTTTCCCCGCATCAGTAATTGAATAAACTTTCTTTTCTAATTTTTCGCCTTGTATTTCTATTTTGAATTCTATTAGGCCTTCATCTGTTAATTTTTTTAATTCTGGATATATTTGACTATGCTTTGCACTCCAAAAGTGTCTGATTTCTTTATCTTTGAATTCAGTCATAATATCATAACCGCTCATTTCGCCTCTATCTAGTAGACCTAAAATAGCGTGTTTAAGAACTCTCATATTTATCCTCCATTACTTTAACAATTATTTTTCATATTTGATTATCTAGAAATAATTTTTATATTTTTATAGCAATATAAAGGTGTTACTGTTTTGGTAACACCTTTATCAAATTCGAATCTTTAGTTTAGTATTTCTTATCTTGTAAACAGTAAAATTATTACCTGTATATTATATCACATAAATAGTTATTATGATGTTTTTAATAAAGTTATTCGATTATTAATAGGTTAAGGATATCTCACAAATAATCTTTTACACTTTGATTAAATGCTTAAATTCACCAGATAACTATATTCTGAACTCCAACCCAGTGAATAAAAGAACTATCTTTAAGTTTTAATAGATCTTTACTGTCAGCAGATATATACATACCAGCATATTCAGCACCTTTATCTTCAGTTTCTTTAATTAAATCGTCAATATTAATATTTTCAAACATATCCTGATAGTACATAGACCTCAGAAGGCTTAGATTGTTCTTTATAAGATATAGATTTCCTATAAGAGATTCTTTATGAGCTTCGTTATCCATATTTTCATATTGAGTTTGTTTTCCCCTGTTATTCTCTAGTTGTTTTGCATTCTTATTGTCATATGGAAAGACTGTTGTACGTAGAAAATAAGAAGGATTTGCTAATACAAAGTTTGAGTTAAATACAGCTATAGGTGAGATATCAAAGGTTGACATATCGGCATCTGTAGAGTCAAGCTTATCCACAAAAGATTCTTTTATTTCTTCAGCGGTTAAGGGTTTATTAAATTGTATAAATATTTTTGCTTTAGTTCCTTGAGGAGCATTTTCAAGTACATTAAAACCAGCTTTTGGATCAGATTCATGATCAAAAAAAGGAGTGAATTCTTGAAATATTAGTTGAGGTGCCGTTGTTTCTTTTGATTTAGAAGGCTCACCAAAACTGTATTTTACATTTAAATCCATTTCATCTATTTTAGTGTTTCCGATAGTATTTTCAAGAGAGATATCGATATTTTGTTGTGCAAAAAGTGATGAGCTAACTCCGCTACGATTTGATTTATATTGAGGTTGAAACATCTCTGCAAATTGAACTATAATCTCTCTTTTTACATATAACTCCTTATAGTCTAATCCAAACAAAGATGTAATTAATTTAGATGAAGTAAAATATAGAAATATAAAAAATAAAAAAACACAAATAGATGAAAATGCGGTTATTAGTATAATTCTTAAATTTATTCTAAGTTTTAATGATTTATCTGTTATATTACCTTCAGATATATTTTGCTGTTTAAGTTCTTCAAAAAAATCCTTTTCATCACTATTAAGATAATCTGATATAGCAATGAATTTATCAATAGAGGATTGTATTTCAGAAACTTCTTCTTTATTTAATTTACCTTCTTTATATAACTTGAGTTTTTCTTGGAATTCGCTATTCATCAATTTCCCTCCTTAATTCTCTAAGTGTTTTTCTGGCTCTGTAGATTAAATTAGTAACTGCTGAAACGCTTATACCTAAAATTTCTGATGCTTGATGATAAGATAACTCGTTTACTAGGCATAACAGCACTACCTGTCGTTGATTCTCTGGAAGTTGTTTTATTAAAATAAAAGCAGAGTTGACACTTTCCTTAAGCATTAACTTGTCTGTGAAATTTTGTATGTTTATTTTATTTAAAAAGTTATCTTCATGAAAGCTTAATCTACTATTTTTTTTAACATAGTCTACGTAGAGGTTATGAGCCACTGTGAGAAGCCAGGATTTTATGCTTTCATTAGAAATTTGAAGAATACTTAAAGCCTTAACAAAAGATTCTTGAGTCAAGTCTTCTGCTGTTTGGTGGCTATAGGTAAGTCCATAAAGGTATCTATATACATAAGGAAAATATTCTTTATAAATTTTAATAAATGAGTCCCTCTTCAATCAGTCACCTCCATACTTTTATTTAAAGTCTGTCATTATATATACGATTAAATTGGAAAAATATCGTACTATTTTATAATAATATTATATAAAATAATCAAATGAAAGAATTACGCAATACGAAGTATTTCTGATAAATATTATTTATCATATAAGACTATACAAAGAATTATCTTACAAAAAAAGAGTATGAGATAATTGAAAATAGGACTATAACGCTAAATAATTAGTGTTACAGTCCTATTTTTATCATATATGTAATTTTAACTATTTAATGAATAAAAATCTTGAAGAACTGAATAAATGCATATATAATTAGTACATAATAGTTATATATGGAAAACAGTGATTATAAAAGCTACGATTTATAAATTTCTTAAGAGAGCCGATGGTTGGTGTGAATCGGTGAAAGGTTAAATCTTTCCACTTTTGGAGCTGTCGGTGATGAATCGAAAGGTTTGTACTCTTTATTGTACTATTGTCGAGTGGCTAGTTGATTAATAAACTAGCAAGTTGGGTGGCAACGCGGATATCTCCGTCCCAATATATATATTTTTATATATGGGATGGTTTTTTTTATTTCAATTTATATTAAATGTATCAGGAGGATAAAAATGTTAGATTTAAAATTTGTTAGAGAAAATCCAGAGTTAGTTAAACAAAATATAAGGAATAAATTCCAAGATAACAAACTTCCATTAGTAGATGAGGTTATTGCGTTAGATGCAGAGCTTAGAGGGGCAAAGGTAATAGCCGATGGACTAAGAGCTGATAGAAATAAATTTTCTAAACAAATAGGTGGATTAATGGCTCAAGGAAAAAGAGATGAAGCCGAAGAAATGAAGAAAAAGGTTACTGAGCAATCTGAAAAGTTGGCTGAGTTAGAAGCAAAAGAAACTGAGTTAGAAGAAAAAGTAAGAAATATTATGCTAGTAATTCCAAATATAATTGATCCAAGTGTACCAATAGGTAAAGATGACAGTGAAAATGTTGAAGTTCAACGTTATGGTGATCCATTTGTACCAGAGTTTGAGATTCCATATCACACAGAGATAATGGAAAAATTACAAGGAATAGATTTAGATAGTGCTAGAAAGGTAGCCGGAAATGGCTTCTACTATTTAATGGGTAACATTGCAAGACTACATTCAGCAGTAATTTCTTATGCTAGAGACTTCATGATAGATAGGGGCTTCACATACTGTATTCCTCCATTTATGATTCGTAGTGAAGTTGTAACTGGAGTTATGAGTTTCGCAGAGATGGAAGCTATGATGTATAAGATAGAAGGCGAAGATTTATATTTAATCGGAACAAGTGAACATTCTATGATTGGAAAGTTCATAGATACTATATTGCCTGAAACTTCACTTCCACAAACGTTAACTAGTTATTCACCTTGTTTTAGAAAAGAAAAAGGGGCTCATGGTATAGAGGAAAGGGGAGTATACAGAATTCATCAATTTGAAAAGCAAGAGATGATTGTTGTATGCAAACCAGAAGAAAGCATGGAATGGTACGATAAATTATGGAGAGATACTGTAGATTTATTCCGTTCTTTAGATATTCCAGTAAGAACATTAGAATGTTGTTCAGGTGATTTAGCAGATTTGAAAGTTAAGTCAGTTGACGTTGAAGCTTGGTCTCCTAGACAAAAGAAATACTTTGAAGTTGGAAGCTGCTCCAATTTAGGTGATGCACAAGCTCGTCGTTTAAAGATTCGTGTAGATGGAAAAGATGGTAAATATTTTGCACATACTTTAAATAATACAGTAGTGGCTCCTCCAAGAATGCTAATTGCATTTTTAGAGAATAACTTAAATGAAGATGGCTCTATAAATATTCCTGTAGCATTAAGACCGTATATGGGTAATAATGAAGTAATTAAATAGTATATATTAGCGCATTGAATTTATTTAATTCAATGCGCTATATTTATTTGGTAAAGAAGTGTCAAAAATAGGAAAATATTAATACTTATATAGTAAAAGTATATTTTAGAAAGGATGGCATATATGTTTAGAATGTTTCCTTTTATGCTTAACGGAATTAATATTTTCAGTGGTATGTTTACTGATACATTTTTTAATAATATGATTAATCAAGTCTTAGCGAGTAGTTTAGTTAATGAAAGACCAAGAGAGCAGGATTATAGTGTTGAGATGAAAGATCATGGAGATTATTATCTATTAAAAGGGTATTTACCAGGAGTTTCACCTAAAGATATAAGTATAGATTTTGAAAGGAATAGAGCTATTTTAACTATCAGAAGAAGACAAGTATATAGTAATGGGTTGAATGTAATGATGAGTATAGTTGAGACTGGCGGTAATTTAATTAAAACTTTCAATATAGAAGAGATAGATAAAAGCAAGATAGGTGCAGCATTTGATAGAAGTATACTTCTATTAACTTTACCTAAGAAAAAGATTATAAAAAAATATGAGGAAGAGGAAACTCCAATAATAGTAGATGTAGATAGTTATGAAGTTGAGTGAAATAAAAAAACCTCCTTTGCAAAAAAAATAGGGTGCATAGGAGGTTTTTTGTTAAAGATAATAAAAGGCTAGATTAAGCTATTATTTTATGTAAGGTAGTATTAATTTTATAATGTCCTCAATTAAATGTAGTTCTTTAGTGGAACATTTATTAATTAAGTCATATATTAAGTTTTTACTCTGTACAGAGTAATTCGCTAAATCTTCTCTTAAAATCACATTAGCAGTATCAGTGTATTTATTTCCATATATCAAATAGTCAGTAGATATATGGAGACAATTAGATATTTTAACTAAAGCGATAAGGCTCATCTGTCTTTCCCCACGTTCAAGTTGTCCAATATATAAGGGTGAAAAGTCAACAATCTCAGCAAATTTCTCTCTAGTCAGGCTTAATGATTCTCTCTCAGTTCTTATTCTATGCCCGATGGCTTTATTATCTATATTTAGTAATTCATTCTTCAATTTAGTTCACTCCTCAAGATAACTCTATACATAAAAATTAATTAGATAAATAAGCAGAGAGCTATTATATTTTGTTTGCAAATAGCATAGTAGTTCAGTAAAATTATATATGTTAAATATTTACTGATAGTTAAAGCTAAGGTGGAGGAGAGTTGATGATTAAAAGAGAAATAAGCGAATTAAGAGATGAATTACATTCGCTGATAAATGAAAATGCTGATTATAATGAAATATTAAAGACAAGCGTTGAACTAGACAAGTTAATAGCGGAGTTTATTAATAATAAAGAGAAGAATAATGATAAAGATGAGTTGTAGTACATATTTCCTGATCTATAATAAGAATAAGCATATTAAGCTTATTAATATGCTCATCTAATTATTAAGATTTCCATTTAAATAAACTTTCTTCAAGTATATCTATTAACATAAACAAAACAAATCCCAATAGACCAAGGATTATTATTCCTGTGTACATTTCCAAATAACTAATTCTGCTCCATGCATCTAATATATAATAACCTATTCCATATTTGGTTCCATAACCTTCTGCAAAAAACAATATTGAGAGTGCTGTTCCTATAGATAATCTTAAGGTTGTAAGTAGCTCTGGCAATATAGCTGGTAATGTTATGTGAGAAAATATTTGAAGTTTTGAGGCCCCAAGGCTTCGTATAGGATTATAGGTTTCATAGGGTATATTAAGAGCTGCATCTCTTACTGCCACAATAATTTGGAATACCAAAATAAGAACTATAATAATAATTTTTGATTTATCTCCTAATCCATATAACAGCATCACTATAGGAAGTAGAGCAGTTTTTGGAATAGGATAGGTGAAATAAACCAATGGGTTTAAAATTTTATTCCACATTTTAGAGTAAGCCATAAGTAATCCAATCAATGATCCTATAATTAAGGAAATCATAATTCCGCTTGAAACCCTATAGAGACTAACGAAAACATGTTTATAAAGCTCTTGATTAGATAACTCGAACATATTTAAGTATACTTCAGTAGGGCTGGGAAGAATTTTCATATTAACTTTTAGTGAAAAAATATACCATAACAAATTAAAGGTAATGAATCCTTGTATGAATACTAATAGTTTTTTTCTAATTTTCATATTTTCCAACCTCTTTTTATAATGCTTCTTAAGTATGAAGATAGTTTTAAATATCTTTCATCCTCTCGTAGGTTTTCAGTATTAAATAATGGATTATCAATAATTTCAACTATAGTTCCAGGACAATGAGACATTATAACTATCTTTTTTCCCATATATATGGCTTCTTCTATGTTATGAGTTATAAATAAGGTTGTAAGCTTATATTGATTCCATATGTTTATGAAAAGTTCTTGAGCTTCTTCACGAGTTAAAGCATCAAGTGCAGAAAATGGCTCGTCCATAAGCAGTATATCTGGATTCATTATAAAAGCTCTTGCTATAGCAACTCTTTGTTTTTGACCACCACTTAATTCATTAGGATACCTATCTTTTAGCTCATTTATGCCTAGTTTAGTTTGAATATGCTCTATTCTTTCAGTTAAAGAGGAGTCAATTTTTACTCCTTTTATTTTAAGAGATAATAGGCAATTTTTTTGTACACTTTTCCAAGGCAGAAGTCCAAAATTTTGAGGAATAAGTCCTATATTATGAGTCTTTGGGCTTAATGATTTATCATTCAAAAGAACATCCCCGGTAGAACTTTTAATGATACCACTAAGGACATTAAGTAAAGTGGATTTACCACAGCCAGAAGGGCCTATGATAGCATAGATATCCCCTTCTGCTATAGTCATATTTATAGGTCCTAATGCATTAATTATTTGATTATTTGATTTATAATTAACTGTAAGATTATTTATATTTAGCATAAGAGACCTCCATGAAGTTTATTTAACGCCTATATTATTTGTAACATCTTTAGGAGTTAAGTTTTTAGTAATTAAGTTATTATTTTTACACCAATCTATAGCTTCTTGAACTTCTTCATCTTTAGGAAGTGTATTTTTTCTAAAAGTAGGTAATTTAATCTTACCTTTCATATTTTCTGGATAACCAACTGTTTTTATAATTAAGTCTTCATATTCAGTAACAGATGTGCTATTTATATATTCAACAGCCTCATTATATGCCTTGTAGAAAGCTTGTATTTCACTAGATTTATCATCTATAGCTTTTTGAGTGAAAGCAGATACTGAAGGGTATGAAGCTAAGTTGCTAGCGCTTCCTAGTAGAATTCCACCACTATTTATTGCCATTGAAGAGAATGGTTCTGGAAGTAAAGCAGCATCTACATTACCATTATTAAGCATCTCAAGTCTAGTTGGTATAGCGGGAACCACTGATTTTTTTACATCTTTAGGATTCATAGAATTTTTCTCTAATATTTTATCTAGAGTGTATTCTATTGAAGTTTTTTCTGATATAGCTACACTTTTTTCTTTAAGATCGCTTAAAGACTTTATCCCAGATTTAGCTCCAGCTATAAGCATAAAATCACCATCTGTAATTCCAGTTATTTTAACATCAAAGTCAGCATTTTGATAAAGAGATATAGCTACTTCATCACATATTACTCCATCTAAGCTTCCAGCTTGAAAAGCTGCATCTCTGTCTTTTGAGTTTTTGAAGGTTTCAATTGTTACATCAACACCTGCTTTTTCAAAAAGCCCTTTTTCTTTAGCAATTACAAAAGGTACTGAGTCAATAGAACCCATCATTCCAAAAGTTAAACTTTGTTTTTCAGGTGTTTTAGTTTCTTCAGTTTTTGAGCAAGCTGTAAGTGATAATAATACAGCTGCTGAGGTTAATATAGTTAATAATTTTTTTAATTTAGTCATTTTATAATTCTCCTATTTTTTAAATTAATGCGTCAATAACGCCAAAGATTAAAAATACAATACTTATTAATTGATTTATGCTATAAGAAGCTAATTTAACATTTGATAAATTAGTTGGAGAAATCATTCTGTGTTCCAAAATAAATAAAACTGAAATGATTCCTATACCAATAAAGTATATTAAACCAAGTTGTGGACTTAATAAGCCTACTATGATTAATATTACTAATGTTATAGCATGAAAAAAAGCTGCAATATGTAGGGCATTTTTAACTCCGAATCTTGCAGGAATTGAATTAATTCCGTTAGCTGTATCGAAGTCATAATCTTGAGATCCATATATTATGTCAAAACCAGCAACCCATAATGTGTTAGCTGCTCCAATAAAAAGAGGAAGCCAAGATATTTTTCCTGTAACTGCAAGCCAAGCTCCAACAGGGGCAGCTGCTGAGGTTATGCCTAAAACCAAGTGGCAAGCCCAAGTAAAGCGTTTAGTATATGAATATATAATTAATAAAAATAGTGCTATAGGTGAAAGTATTAAGCATAGAGGATTTAGCATATAAGCCCCTATAATCATTACTAAAAAACATAGAGAAGAAAATAATATTACCTCTTTCTTTTTCATAAGTCCTTGAGGTAATTGTCTAGTAGCTGTACGTGGATTTTTCTTGTCTATTTCAGCATCTATAACTCTATTAATAGCATTTGCACCAGTTCTAGCTCCCATGAAGGCTACTAATATCCAAAATATAACGTAGGGAGAAGGAAGTCCCTTACTTGCAAGCAACATGGATATTAATGCGAATGATAAAGAGAATATTGTATGTGAAAACATAACTAATACTCCATAATCATGGGCTTTTTTTATAGCTTTATTAAGTACCATTTTAATGCTCCTTTCGGCAATTATGCTACGTAAATTTTCACAAATGAAAGTATAGCACAACTAAAGTATGAATGTAACTAGTTAATCAAATTTTTTGAGAATGTTTTTCAAAGCAAATAACATATTGTGTATATCTTCCTTTGTTATAACTAAAGGAGGCTGGAAGGCTATAACATCTCTATTTAAACCATTTTTCCCAATAAAGAATCCAGAGTCCTTCATTTCTTCTAATATAATGTCTGTGACCTCTGCAGAAGTAAGGTTATTGCTTGATTGAGTTTGTATTCCTAGCATAAGACCAATACCTCTAATTTCTTTAATAACTGGAGAGGATAGTTCTTCTAATTTTGACTTCAAATAAGCACCCAGTTCCTCGGATTTTTTAACTAAGGAATTTTTCTCAATATAATTAAGCACACTTAATGCTGTATAAGCAGCCACTGGATTTCCTCCTAAGGTTGAAGCTGAAGGTCTATCAAAAGACTTAGCTATCTCATCTGTAGTAGAAAATGTTGATATAGGAATGCCGTTACCTAGAGCTTTCGCAGTTACAATTATGTCTGGAACTACGTTATAGTGTTCTATACAGAACATCTTTCCTGTTCTTCCATATCCAGTTTGAACTTCGTCAACAATTAGTAAAATATTATATTTTTCTAAAAGGCTTTTGACTTTACTTACATAATCAAAGGGATATAGAATTATGCCGCCATTTCCTTGAAGTGGTTCAAGCATCATGGCAGCTATTTTATCTCCGTTTTCCTTTAGCACTTCTTCCAATTGAGTTAAAGACTTTTCCATGGCTTCCTCATAACTTGTATCAGGAGAATAAGGTCTTTCTATAAAGAAGATATTCTCTTTAACTAGGTTATCATCTAATCTCCACATTGGTATTCCTGTGACACTCAATGTTAAGTGAGTTCTGCCATGTAATCCTCCATTTAAAGCTATAAATCCATTTTTTTTAGTATGTAGTCTTGCTAATGCCATAGCACCTTCATTAGCTTCTGAACCAGTAGCACAAAAGAAAGTTCTTTTAATATTTCCCGGGAATATCTCAGAAAGTTTTTCAGCTAGGTCTACCATAGGTTGAGTTAAATACAGCGTTGTTGTATGCTGAAGAGTATTTAACTGCTCTATTGTTGACTTAAGTATTTCTGGATTCGAATGACCACAATTCATAACCGATACACCAGAGAAAAAGTCAGTATATTTTTTATTGTTTTCATCAAATAAATATTGCATATTTCCAGCTGTTATTTGTGGTGGATTTTTATAAAAGTGTGCAGTAGCTGGAAAAAAGTACTCTCTTCTTTTTTCTAATATCTTTTGAGGTCCTATAAAAGTCATAATATAATCTCCCTTCTAAATAGCTTTAAAGTTTAAGGCACCAAGAGTGAAACCTGCTCTAAGTGTTTCTAATTCATTAAATAAATCTTTAGATTTACTAGTGTCTTCTATAGCTTTTTTATAAACATCAATTACACTCTCAAGTTCTTGGGTTGAGTATGTTTCTCCTTCAATACGTAAGCTTACAGAGTTATTTATTCCTTCTAAAATAGGTAATAAACATAGTTCCTTGGCAGTAAATAAATGATTTTTCCCATTTTGATCTATATATACTGGATTTTCTCCTTTATCTGTCATAAGTACTAATACATTATTATTTACATAAGAATTATCTGCTTTTTCTATAGGTTTTAGACTATCTATATTGTCGTATAAATTATGATCTAAATACATTACCTTTATTGGACCATGAACAATCATTTCCAATGGTTCTTTTGTAGAAGCTATAAACTTACCTAATTCATTATTTCTTGTCTCAATGGATAAGGTAAATTCATTAACTCCAAGATTTTTATAGAATTCTAGAGCCTTATGGTTATAAATGTTTAAGTTATAATTTGAAATAGTTTTATACTTATGTGCATACTTCTTTATAGCACCTAAGTTAGAAACTAGTAATCCATCAAATAGGTGACCATGTTTGCTTAAATATTGATCTATAATATCAAATTGAAGTTCATTCATCATTTGAGGTAGTTCCAAATAAATCTTAGTAGAGTTTTTTATAGTCATCAAAGTGTTAAGTTCATCTAAATTAATGAATTCATCAGGAAGAAGAACTTCACTAGGCAAATAAATCCTATCTACATTTTTTTCTATAGCAAGCTTAGCTTGTTCAAAGCTATTTACCTTTACAGATAAATTATGTTTCAGGTTAGACTTAGAATCAGGAATATTTAATTCAGATAAAACTTTCTCAATAGAAGTGTCAGTAATTTCAGGCTCTTCTGTTGGGGAAGAAAATACTTTTCCGGTAGAGTAGAATTTTCCAGTACCTTCATAGCGAGTATTTATGAAATCTAAACCAGGTTTTGAAAAGGCGTAGGCAGTAGTAAAATCACGTTTTCTGCCTTCAAATAATTCTTGAGCATGTTTTTTACGATTAAAACTTAGTGGGTCTTCTATGTAACGATCAATGGCTTCACCATAAGTATTTATTAAATTAACAATAAAATCTGTATCTCTCATACGCCCTTCAACTTTAAATGAAGTTATGTTTGCCTCAATAAGTTCAGGAATATGTTCATACATATACATATCCTTTGCAGCTAAAGGGTATTCTGAGGGATAAGAGTATCCATCTTTTTTTATAGTATAAGCCCATCTGCAAGGTTTAAAACATCTTCCTCTATTAGAGCTATTACCTAAAACTACAGAGCTATAATAACAATTAGCACCATTTACAGTGCACATATCTCCATGCATGAAATATTCAGTTTCTACTCCAGTTGCAATTTGAAGAGCTTTAGCAGTTTTTAGATCCATTTCCCTTGATAGTACGACTCTTGTAACTCCAAGCTCTTTAAGAGCATTTACAAATTCTATATTATGAACGTTCATCATAACAGAAGAATGTATCTCAAAATTGTTGAAATTATGTTCTTTACAAATTTGAAGAATACCTAGATCCTGAACTATTAATCCATCTACTTTAATATCATTTAAGTACCTTAAGTATTCGATAGCTTCATCAACTTCAGAATCATTCATCATATTATTCACTGTTATATAGATTTTTTTATCTTGTTCATGAGCTAAATCTAAGGCTTCTTTAATTTCTTCGTTAGAGAAATTATATCCTTTTCTCATCATTCTCATGTTAAGGGATTTTCCACCTAGATAGATGGCATCACAATTTGCATTTACCACACTTTTAAAAATCTCCATATTTCCTGCTGGAGCTAGTAATTCTACTTTTTTACCATTAAAATATCTTGCCATTTTTCCTCCTATATAAATGCTTCATTAGTTATTTGTTATAAAATAATCACTATAGATAATATTATCATAAATTAAAAAATCTTTTCACGTTATTATTTAATAAAATTATTTATCTTATAATGAACTTATGAGAAAATGGAACCTTTATACATATGAGTTTATCTTAGTAGTGTAGGAGGTGAATAATTTGAAAGTAGGGGAGAACGTAATAAGTATTTATAATATGGGACTTAAAAGAGAAAAAACGAAAGAAATAGACAAGGAAGAGTTTGCAGCACTTATTGAAACTTATAAAGTGTCTCTATACAGGGTTGCTAAGGGGATATTAAGAAATGAATATGATGTTGAAGATTCAGTAAGTGAATCAGTTCTCAAGGCATTTAAAAACTTAAACAAACTGAAGGATAAAAGCAATTTTAAGGCATGGATTATGAGAATACTTGTAAATGAGTGTTATAGCCTGTTAAACAAGAAAAAAAGGGTTGATCTTCAAGAGGATATGGGTGTTTATGATATAACTTATGAAGATAACCATAAAGGTGATATGATTGATTATATAAACAAGTTGGACAAAGACTCAAGAGTAATATTGACCTTATTTTATTATGAAGATATGAGTATAAAAAGTATAAGCGAAGTTTTAGAAATATCTAATGGGACAGTTAAATCAAGGCTCAGTAGATCAAAGGAGAAACTTAAAAAACTTTTAGAAAATAGTGAATGGGGTGGATATAATGAGTAGTTTTGATGAACTTATTAAAAATAAAATCAATAAAGAAATATGGTCAACGCCTAAAAATTTAGATGACAAATTAAATAAAATCATTGAAGAATTACCTAGTGAACCTAAGAGGATAAACAATAGAAGTTATAGAAAAATAGCTGCAGCTTCAGTGGTGACTTTAACAATTTTACTAGCGTTTAACTCTTCTTCGGTTAAGGCAGCAGTTAGCAATGTTATAGAATACTTTAATATAAATAAAAACTCCGAGTATGTAGGAGAAGCAAGTACCTTTCAAGAGTTTAATAATTCTATAGGAATAAGTACCGAAGATAAGGGGATTAAATTTACTATAGACAACATAGTAGCAGATGATAACTTTTTAAATATTTTTTATACTGCTGAAAGTAAAGAAGATATACCTAGGTCAGAGTACCAAGATTATTGGTCGGCTTTTGAGGCAAAACCTTTCTTAGATTTAAAGGTAAATGGTAAAAAGATAAGTGGTGAGAATAATTATAAAGATGAAGCATATCTTGAAACTAATAAGATTTTAAAAGGGGTATATAGAGCTAATGTAGCTGAAACAAAATTAACCGATAAATTTAATATAAAAATATCTACAGATAGAGTTCTAAAAACAGAAGGTAACTGGAAGATAGAGGCATCAGTAGATAAGAGTAAGGTAGTAGCAGTAAGTAAAATAGTTACTCCTAAGAAAAAAGTTAAAATTGATAATGGAGTAAGAATTAATAATATAAAAATAGATAAAGTGGCCATGTCACCTTTAGGAAATCAAATAGTTATAACCCAGTATACAGATAAAGTTGCCAATAGCTTTCAGAAGTTTGCAATAGAGGATTCAAAGGGGAATATTACTACACCTCTCAATTACGCATCTAGGGGTACGGATGGGAATAAGATGACGAATACTTTTGAGTTTATAGGACTTGATAAAGATACAGATTATATAAATATAATACCTATAAAATATTATGATGGTAGGTTAGAAGATACAGAAAAAATAGATGTTAAAAAGCTACCTTCTACTATTAACTTAAATGATAATGGAAATATTACTATAGATGATGTTATATTCTCTAAGAATCAAATAAAAGTTAAGTTCAGAAAGACTGGAGTAGTATTAAGCACAAATGAGTTTGAGTTTTATGATAAAGATGGAAATGGACTTGAGTTTAGTAATAAAGGTGCACTTGAAAGAACAGTTGATAGATCAACAGGGGTTTACACAACTACCTATACATCATATAATGAGTCAGAAGACTTCTCAAAATATGCTAAAATAGCAACTAGCAAACCAAAAAATGGAATAAAACTAGCAGAAGATCAGAAAATAAGAATAGATTTAAAATAATAATAGTAAAAATAATGGAGTTGTTGCAAATCTAGATTTCTAGAGGAGCAATAACTCTTTTTTTTGTAAGTATTGGTAGAAAAGGGATTAAGTTAATTCCACCGATTTCTAAATGTTTTGATTGGATTTATTTTTGTAATAAAATTTCATTTTGCTTACTAAGCACTTCTTTAAGTTTTCTAAGAGTGATGGATATCTGGGCAACCAGTATAAGATTTTTATTCAAAATGCATAATAGAACTATAAAACAAATGGTTAGGAGGAGTTAAATGAAGATATTTAATAGAATTTTAAAAATAGCTTTGATTATAATCATTTTAACTATAACACTAGGAAATAACTTATATAAAACTGTAGGGGCCAGTGCAAATTATCAGCAAAAACTTCCTATTAGGATAGGCTTCTTTACAAGAGATATTAATGATGATTACATTATGTTTCTTCGCAAAGGTTTTGAAGATATTCAAAAGAATAATCCAGGAAAAGTTGTATTTAGTTTTTATAATGCTAATTTTGATGAATCAACACAAAATACGGATATGGAAAATGCACTTAAAAAAGGCATTGATCTTATATTATTAGATGCGGTTAATCTGCTTGAACTACGAGGATTAATTAGCAAAATTGAGGAATATAACGTCCCAGTTGTAGTCTTCAACAGGATACCTTTTACACTAGATGCTATTAAATTTTATAAAAAAGCTTTTTATGTAGGATCAGATTCAGTGCAAGCTGGAATGTTGCAAGGGAAAATGATTGTAAATGCTTGGAAAAATCATAAAGAGTTAATTGATAAAAACAACGACGGCGTATTGCAATATATAATGTTAGTTGGTGAAGAGCTTAATGAAACAGCTATTAATAGATCAGCATACTCTATTTTAACTATTCAAGAAACTCGTATAAAAACAGAAAATCTTGCATCACCTATTTTGGGATGGAATAAGGAGTCAGCTTTTAATACCATGAGTGCATTGCTTATAAGATATGATAAAAAAATAGAAGCAATAATTTCAAATGATGATACTATGGCAATTGGTGCAGTTCAAGCTCTTCAGAATTCTGGATATAACAAAGGAAATAAATTGAGATCTATTCCAGTTGTTGGGGTAGATGGAGTATCTGAAGCTAAAGAATTAATTTCAAAAGGTTTTATGTTAGGTACTGCTTCACAAAATCCTGTTGATATTGTTAATTCGATGTATACAGTAGGGATGAATTTAGTTTATGGTAGAAATCCTATTGAAGGGATATCTAAACCGTATATCTTAGATGAATCAGGAGTGGCGGTTTACTTTCCGTATGAAGAATATACCGGACCAATGTTTAAATAAAATTAATTCTGTATTTTTAGTGCTAAGTCGTAATAAGAGATTATAATCTCTTTTACAACTCACTTAGGGTTAAGCGAGTTATTGAGAATAATTAAAGATAAATAAACTGTGCTACTAAGAATTTGACAGTAAAGTTATTAAAATATAGATAAAAAATAAGAATTAGTCAGTTAAACTAATTCTTCTTCTGATGCTTTTTTATCAACAAACAAGTTATAGGTAAGACCTATTAATATAAGAATACCACCAATCAACTTACCTTTAGATAACAATCCGTCTTTGAAGTAATCAACAGCCATTCCTGAAAAAAGTTGTCCTATAAACATTAATAGGGTTAGATAAAAAGCTGGAACCTTGGGAGTAACAATATTAGATGAAGATACAACCAGTACACCGACTAGTCCACCTAAATATGCCCAAAATGGTACAGATTTTAAGGTATCAGTGGAAAAATTCATAAATTCTCTGCTTATAAGGAAAACAAGAATTCCTCCAGCAAGTCCAGTGACATAGTTATAAAAGGTTCCTTGAACTAGTCCTATTTTTTCTGCTAAAGAAGAGTTTATATTTCTAGCAATTACCGTAGAGGCACCAGCTAGTATAGATAATATTATAATTAAAATCATAGATAATCCCCCTTAATATACGCTCATTATAAAAATACCTAAAGAAATAGCGATTAATCCAATAAGCTTTTGTTTATTAAATTTAACAACTTCAGCTCCAAGAAAACCATAATGATCTATAAGTATTGAAGCTACTGACTGACCCAAGAGGCCTAAAGAAAGAGTTAAAGAAGCACCTAAATAATTAAAACTTATATTTGTAAATAAAACAGTAAAAATTCCTATTAAACCGGCACTATAGATATAAAGTGGAATGTTTTTATCAAAAGATATTTTTTGTTTTTTTACTATAACCCATATAATCATTGCAATAAGTCCAGTGAGATGAATTATTATAATAGCAGTATAATTACCCAAAGAGGAAGAGAGTTTTCCGTTAAAAACAATCATTATAGTAATTAAAATACCTATTAGAGCAGAATATATTTTATACATAACATTTCTCCTTTTTCTACGATTAATATAAATTTATCATAGATTAGATAAATGATATTATGACATATGTCATATGAATTTATGCTATAATTTTAATGTTATTATTGGAGTAAAATTGAGGATGGAGTTAATATATGGGAGAAAAGATTATTGATAAGAAGATTTTAGAAAACTATATAAATAAATATCAAATAGACGAGGTTTTCAGTAATGATATGAAACCCTATATGCATTTATTTAAGTTTAATAAAGGTGAGCATATATGTAGAGTACAAGAGGATTTAGAGTATTTATATTTTTTTGTTAGTGGAAAAGCTAAAGTTTACACTGTAATGAGCAATGGAAAGTCTCTGTTATTGTGTTTTTATATACCATTTAAGGTAATAGGTGATGTTGAATTTATGTACTTTAATAAAGCTGACTGTAGTGTTCAAGCTATTGAAGAAACCTACTGTGTTGGAATAGCTTTTGAACATATAAGAAAATACTCCATTGAAGATAGTAAGTTTTTAAGATTTATATGTGATGGTTTGGCTGAAAAACTTACAAGGTTAAGTAAGTATAGTTCAATTAATTTATTGTATCCTTTAGAAAATAGAGTGGCTAGTTATATATTATCTAATAAAGAAAAAAACACCTTTAAAGAAAATCTTACAGAAACTGCAGAGCTTTTAGGAGCTAGCTACAGACATTTATTAAGGACTCTAAATTCTTTATGTAGTAAATCAATAATAAGAAAGAAGAAAAATTATTATGAAATCATAGATGAAGAGGTATTAAGAGGACTTGCGGAAGATTTATATGAGTAAATCTCCGCTTTTTACTGAGGATTAGAATTGGAATATTTATGAAGGTATTTATTAAATATATATTCTAATACAGTAGTTGCAGGAATTCTTGAAACAAAATTCATCTCTCCAACTGAATATCTAGTAGAGCATACAAATAAAGGTTTGTGAGCAATGTTAGATAAAGTATTATTGCTCATAGTGGTTACTGATATTACAGTAGCTTTTTTTGTTTTAGCAATATTTGCAGCTTTGACGATTTGAGATGTTTCTCCAGACATAGATATGCAAAATGCTAAATCTTTTGAGTTTAAATTAGATGCGGATAAATACATAAGACTTGTATCATCATAATAATATGCTTGTTTTTCCACCAATCTAAATCGTCTAGTCATATCTTCACAAACTATTCTTGAGGAACCTTCCCCATAAAACTCTAATCTATTACTTTCATAGATTAAATCTACTATTTCATCAATAACCGAATCATTAATAAGGTTTTTAGTTTTCAATATATCATCAAATATATCAAAGTGTGATCCAATATTTTTAGGACTTTGAAGTTTATTATTATCTTCTTGGTTTTCCACAGTATGATATAAAGTGTTTTTAAATTCTGAATATCCGCTAAAGCCTAACTTTTTACAAAATCTTATTATTGCAGCTGTAGAAACAAAGGTATTTTTTGATACGTCTTGAATTTTCATGCTTTTAACAGAGCTTGCGTTTTCTATAAAATACTGCAACAGTTCATTTTCATTTTTATTTAAATTTACTCTTGTTTTTTCAATATAATTAAAAAAATTCAAAATAACACCTCGTTTCAATAATTAACGATAAAAGAAAAAGTGGTGAAAAAAATTTCAGAAAGTGAAAAAAATTCAACCTTTGAACATAATTACTGAATGGTCTGAAACGGTTTCTTAAATACGTTATCATATATATAATATAATTAATCAATAAATTTGTCGACAAATTAAAGGGATTTATAACAAATTATATTTAATAACTAGATTCAAAACAATATGAATTAAGAGGAGGATCTCAAATGTTAAAAAAGATGAATAATTATTTTCAGCGCCTAGGTAAAGCCTTTATGCTTCCTATAGCATTGATATCTTTTGCAGGTATATTCTTAGGAATCAGTTCAGCATTTTCAAATCCTAATGTTATAGCAAAAATGCCTTTCTTAGGCAATGAAATATTACAATTAATATTTGTATTTACAAAAGCAATAACAGGAGTACTTTTTAGTAATTTACCAGTACTTTTTGCTATTTCTTTAGCTATAGGCCTTGCAAAGGATGAAACAGCTGTAGCTGGATTTTCAGGATTTATTGGATATATAGTAATGCACATAACAATAAACGCATTTCTTATAAGTAGCAAAACCTTAGCAACAGCAGAAAATTTAAGATCAGCTGGTCAAGGAATGACTTTAGGTATTCAATCAATAGAGCTAGGTGTTTTTGGAGGAATAATCGTAGGGATAATTGTAGCAGAGCTCCATAATAAGTTCTATACAATAAAACTTCCTGACTATATAGGATTCTTTGGAGGAACACGTTTTGTACCAATTATAACAACTTTAGCATTTACAGTAGTTGGATTGCTTATTCCCGTAATATGGCCTCCAATAGGAGCAGGGATTCAAGGGTTAGGATATACAATAGCTAGGTTAGGATACTTTGGAACCTTCTTATTTGGATTACTTGAAAGACTTCTTATACCATTTGGGTTACATCATATATTAAATGCGATGTTTAGATTTACACCTGTTGGTGGAGAAATGGTTATAGGAGGAAACTCTATAGCAGGAGCACTAAATATTTTTTATGCTCAGCTTGCTGATCCTAATACTACATCATTTTCAACTGAAGCAACACGTTTTTTAGCACAAGGAAAAATACCAATAATGATGTTTGGTTTACCAGCTGCAGCCCTTGCAATGTATAGAACTGCAAATCCTGTAAATAGAAATAGAATAAAAGGAATACTTACAGCTGGGGCTTTAGCATCGCTGGTTACAGGAATAACTGAACCATTAGAATTCTCTTTCTTATTTGTTGCACCAGTATTATATGGAATTCATTCAGTACTATCAGGAATATCCTTTATGTTAAATCATATTTTAGGAGTTGCAATAGGTAATACTCAAGGAGGCGCTATTGATTTAGTAGTTTTCGGTATGCTTCAACCTAACACCAAATGGTTTATAACATTATTAATAGGGATAGCTTATGCATTTATATATTACTTTACTTTCAAGTTCGTAATATTAAAGATGAACTTAAAAACTCCAGGTAGAGAAGATGATATAGAACTTGACGAAGAAAATTTAGTTTTAGACAATAGTGATTTTGATGGAAAAGCTATAGAAATAATTAAGTATTTAGGTGGAAAAGACAATATAGAGACAGTTAACAATTGTTTTACTAGACTTCGTGTAGTAGTTAAAGATATGAGTTTAGTTGAAGAGAGTGGATTTAAGAGAACTGGAGCTGCTGGGGTTATAAAACCAAGTGAAACAGATATTCAAGTAATATATGGACCTTCAGTTTCAAGTATAAAAGCTTCAGTAGCAAAAGAGCTTAAGAGAAAGTCATAATTAAATTTTAACATAAATACAGCAACACAAATAATATAGTTTTAGAAGCATAGGAGGATTTCATAATGAAGAAATTTAATATAACAATAGTAGGTGGAGGTAGTACTTGGACACCAGGACTTCTACAAAGTTTATGCAAAATGAAGGATAGTTTTCCTCTAAAGAAACTAGTTATGTTTGATGTAAATGAAGAACGTCAAGCAACTATAGGTGAATTTGCAAGGATATTATTCAAAGAAAATTACCCAGAACTAGATTTTAGCTATACTACAAAGGTTGAAGAAGCTTATGTAGATGTAGATTTTGTGTTTATGCAAATGAGAACTGGCGGATATAAGATGCGTGAGCTAGATGAAAAAATTCCACTAAGCCTTGGGGTATTAGGACAAGAAACATGTGGTCCAGGAGGATTTGCATATGGCCTTAGGTCTATAAGAGATATGATAAAGACTATAAAGGATATACGTAAATATTCTCCAAATGCATGGATATTAAACTACACAAATCCAGCGGCTATAGTTGCAGAAGCTACTAATAGAGTGTTCCATGATGATAAGAGAATTCTAAACATATGCGATCAGCCTGTAAACTTATTAAGATCTTATGGAAGAATATTAGGAATGAATGATAGTCAGTTTGAACCAGTATACTTTGGGCTTAATCATTTTGGCTGGTTTACTAATCTTTATGATGGACAAGGAAATGATTTATTGCCTAAATTAAGAGACACTATAAGAGAAAATGGCTTTAAACCAGTAGATGCAGAGCAAAGAGATAAGTCTTGGTTAGATACTTATGGAATGGTTAAAGATATGTTAGATGATTTCCCAGAATATCTACCAAACACTTATTTACAATACTATTATTATCCAGACTATAAAGTATCACACTTAGATCCTAATTATACTCGTGCAAACGAGGTTATGAACGGAAGAGAAAAGAGAATATTTGAAGAGTGCAAAAGAGTAGCAGAAGTTGGGACTTCTGAAGGTTCAGTACTTGTGCACAATGATGCTCATAGTGAGTTTATAATAGAACTAGCAGAATCTATAGCATACAACAAACAACGCATATATATTGTAATTATTGAGAATAACGGAATAATATCTAATATTCAAGATGATGCAATGGTAGAAGTAGCAGCAGTTATGACTTCAAATGGACCACGTCCTCTATCTGTAGGAAAAATAGGAACTTTCTACAAAGGTTTAATGGAATCTCAATTAGCTTATGAAAAACTTGCAGTAGATGCTTATTTTGAAGAATCTTATGACAAGGCTTTACAAGCATTAACTTTAAATAGAACTATAGTATCTGCTAAAAAAGCGAGACAAGTATTAGATGCTTTAATAGAAGCTAATAATGGATATTGGCCAGAACTTAAGTAATAGATAGTTTAGAATGTACAATGAAGGAGAAAATTCAGCTATGCTGGATTTTTTCCTTATTTAAAAAGGAGGATTTTAAAATGTTTAATACTATTAAAAACATATTTTCTAATAAAGAACCACAAGCTAAGTCTAAATTAATTTTAGCAGCACCACTAGAGGGTGAGCTGGTTTCTATAACAGAAGTTCCAGACCCAGTGTTTTCAGAGAAAATGATGGGGGATGGCTTTGCAATTAAACCTACTCTTGGCATAATAGTCTCTCCTATAGAAGGAACAGTAGGAAGTATATTTCCAACAAAACATGCTATTGGGCTTACATCAAAAGAAGGATATGAAATAATAATACATTTTGGATTAGAAACAGTTAGCTTAAATGGAGAAGGTTTTGAGGTTTTAGCTGAAGTGGGGCAGAAAGTTTCTATAGGTGATGAGTTACTAAAAATAGATATAGAAAAAATTAAAGATAAGGTTCCATCAATTATCACTCCAGTAGTCATAGCTAATCTAAAAGAGGATGAAAAAATTGTAGTAGAAAAATACAAACAAGTTTCTCTTGCAGAGCGGGCTGTAGCTGTTATAATTAAAAAATAGTTTGTGATAAGGTGGGATTAAAATGAAAATAGCTATTGCACCAGATTCTTTTAAGGGAAGTTTATCAGCTACGGAAGTTGCAAATGCCATTGAAAAAGGAATAAAAAAAGTTGATATAAACATAGAAACAGTTAAGATTCCAATGGCAGATGGGGGAGAAGGAACTGTAGAGTCCTTGGTAGAAGCTACAGGTGGAAAATATATTAAGGTTAAGGTTAATGACCCTTTAATGAGAGAAATAGAGGCTGTTTATGGGATATTAGGTGATAATAAAACAGCAGTAATAGAAATGGCTCAGGCCTCAGGGTTACCACTACTAAAAAAAGAAGAAAGAAATCCTATGAAAACTACTACTTATGGAACAGGACAGTTAATAAAACATGCAGTAAATAGTGGTTGTAAAAATATAATAATTGGAATAGGTGGAAGTGCTACAAATGATGGTGGAGCTGGTATGGCTATGGCATTAGGAGCAAAACTTCTAGATAAAGAGGGGAAGGATATACCTTTGGGGGCAGAAGGATTAATAAAACTTAAAACCATAGATATATCTACTTTTGATGAGAAAATAAGAGAATGTAAATTTATAGCTGCCTGTGATGTTGATAATCCTCTTGTTGGGGAAAAGGGAGCTTCCCATATTTTTGGACCTCAAAAGGGGGCAGATGAAGATATGGTAAAAGTTCTAGATGAGTATTTAGAGCATTATGGAAATTTACTTGAGGAAAATCTTAATGTATCAGTACTTAACTACCCAGGGGCAGGAGCAGCAGGTGGACTTGGAGCTGCACTTTTAGCTTTTTTAAATGCAGAACTTAAAAGAGGAATAGATATAGTTATAGAGGCCTCAAAGTTAGAAGAAAAGATTAAAGATAGTGATCTAGTTATAACTGGAGAAGGAATGATAGATTATCAAACCCAATTTGGTAAAACGCCTTTTGGGGTAGCGGAGGCGAGTAAAAAATACAATAGACCAGTAATAGCTATAGCTGGAGGAATAGGTAAAGATGCATCAGACCTTTATAACAAAGGAATAGATAGTATTTTTTCAATAGTAGATAAACCTATGACCTTAGATGAAGCTATGGAAAATGCAGAAAATTTATTAGAAGATACAGCTGAGAGAATAATGAGAATAGTTAAGCTACACACATTATTGCTGTAGAAGCTTTTTCAGCTTCATAAAATTCATTTAATGGATATGAACTATACCTAAAGAATAAAAAAAGAGACATGTGATGCATGTCTTTTTTTGTTTGACAAAATAGGTTTGTCGCGATAAACTAGATATAAGAGGTTTATTAAGACAAACCAAAAGGGGGACTAAAATGAAAGATTACAAACTTTTTGATGCAGAATTTAAATTTATAAGTATAATATGGGAAATAGAGCCAGTTAATTCTACTGAGTTATCAAAAGTGTGTTTAGAAAAGCTTGGGTGGAAAAAATCCACAACCTTCAATATGATTCGTAAGCTTTCTGAACGTGAAATACTTAAAAATGATAATGCAATTGTTACAAGTTTAATTAATAGGGAGCAGGTTCAAAAATATGAAAGTGATGCACTTTTAGATAAAGCTTTTAATGGTTCCATCCCAGAATTTATAACAACGTTTTTAAAAGGAAAGAAGCTATCAAACAAAGAAGCTGAGGAAATTAAAAAAATGATAGAGGAGGCTATTGAGTGAAAAATATATTTGAGTATTTATTAAATATGAGTATTACCGGCACTTATGTAGCTTTAGTTGTAATATTAGTTAGGGTTTTATTAAAGAAGTCACCTAAGATATTTAGCTATATCCTTTGGATTCCTGTATTCTTTAGACTTATAGTTCCTTTTTCAATTAATAGCATATTGAGCTTTATGCCAAAAATTAATACTCCAATATCATATCAAGTTGGCAATTCAAATAACTTATCATCAAATAGTAATATAGCTGAGTTAGTAGAGTCTAATATATTACCTAATCAGTCAAATAATGATTTAACCAACATGGATAATATAATGAAAACTTTAGCTGTGATTTGGATAGTTGGGTTTGTTATTTTTCTTTCAAAAAGTCTATTAGATTATATAAGACTTAAAAACAAGTTGAAATTTGCTACACTTATCGAAGAAAATATTTATGAAACAGATTCAATTGAGTCGCCTTTTGTGTTCGGGGTGCTAAAACCAAGGATTTATATGCCTGTAAATATAAAACAAAGTGAATTTGAGTATATGCTTAACCATGAAAAAGTTCATGTTAAAAGAAAAGATTATATTATAAAACTGTTTGCATTTTTTATTGTTATGCTCCATTGGTTTAATCCAGTTGTATGGATGTGTTATTATCTTATGGAAAAAGACATGGAAATGTCCTGCGATGAGAGTGTTATAAAAAACTATAGTGTTGAGGATAAAAAAACTTATTCTAATATATTACTTTCTTATTCAGTAAGAAAAAGTAGTTTAACTACACCGTTTGCTTTTGGAGAAAGTAGTGTAAAGGCTCGCATAAAGAATATATTAGTAAATAGAAAAAGAACTTTCCTAGGAATCCTGATAACTTCCATTATAGTCATAGCGGTAATAATAGGATTAGTTACAAACTCCTATACTAGGAGTTTTATTAAAGAAGATGTAACTGAAACCTTGTATAAAAATAAAACACCATATGTAGGAGATAATTCGAAAGTAGTTAATATAGTATCTGGACTAGATTTTCCAGAAGGAGCTAAGGTGGGGACTGTACAACTTCAAACAGATGATCATCCTTATGGTATAAATGTAAGTTTAGTTGAATTCGGAGAAAATAAAACATATTTTCTAAATGAGGAACGTAGAGATAAACTTGAGAAAAATGCAATTCTTATGTTTGCCCTTATTGATAATTTAGATATTATAAAATATTATCTAGGAGATAGAATTCCTGAATATACAAGAGAGTGGGCTTCTGAAAAGGTTGGTGAAGATATCACTAATTACGGAACTTCCATAGAGAAATTTAAGGATTTAAATGATAAATTAAAAAATATCTATGAATAAAAATATAAAGGTAGTAGCTAAGGTGATTTTGTAGCTACTACCTTTATATTTATGGTATTCTTTAATTATATTTAAATTAAAGTAGGGGTGAAAATTTATGCCATTATTAAAGTTTAAAGCTATAGAAGGTAGAAAACTAATTACAGTTAGTAAAAATCTTATAGATGAATTAGAGGCTTTAATAGAAAGTCCAAGAAGTTATTTTTCCTTAGAGGTTGTAGAATCAAAATTTATAAAAGATGGAGCCTATGTTGAAGGAAGTCCAGTAGTTGAAGTAGCTTGGTTTGACAGAGGTCAAGATGTTCAAGATGAAGCTGCAAAAATAATTACTAAAAACATAAATTCCATTGGATATAAAGACGTTGACGTTATATTTACTGCTCTTGAAGAGAAAAAGTACTATGAAAATGGCGAACATTTTTAAGGGAGGAGAAGAAGATGAATAAGGAAGCTTTATTAATTATAGATGTACAACTAGCTATGTTTATGTGTGACGGGGGAGTATATAAGGGAGAAGAAACTTTAGCTAACATAAAAACGCTCTTACAAAGAGCAAGAAAAAAAGAGGTTCCAGTGATTTTTGTTCAGCATACTGTATACTATGATAGTCCATACAAAAGAGGGACAGAAACTTGGAATATACATCCTGAGATAACTCCTAGAGAAAATGAAGTTGTTGTTGCTAAAACTAAATGTGACTCATTTTTTAAAACTAATTTAGAAGAGGTTCTCAAAGAAAAAGCCATAGAGAAATTGACTATAGTTGGTATGCAGACTGAGTTCTGTGTAGATACAACAATAAGAGCAGCTTTTAGTAAAGAATATAAAAATACATTTGTGAGAGGTTGCCATATAACTTTTGATACAGAAGTATTAAAGGCAGAGGATATAATAAAACATCATGAAAGAACATGGGGATCTTTTGGGGAGTTAAAGAATTTAGAGGATATAACATTTTAAATATAAAAATAGCTGAGACTTAAGGTTTTAGCTATTTTTATTTTGGAAAAAATATTTTGTACAGATGTACAGATGTACAGTTGTACAAGTGTACAGGAGAAAAATTGTACAGCTGTACAATTGTACAAAAGTTTTAAAAAAGCTGTGGAAAAAAGTTTAAGAATAGAAATTCTCCACCTCATAAGAAAATTCCTATAAAAGTGGATTTTAAGTAAAGCTCTCAATACGAATATAATTGTAATGAAAATATAATTAATAGGAGTGAAGAGAAATGAAGGTTGGAGTTTTAATGGGAGGCATATCATCAGAAAGAGAAGTGTCTTTAAAATCAGGAGAAGGAATAATAAAAAATTTAGATAAAAATAAATATGAGGTTTTTCCTATAATAATAAATTCAAAAAAAGAAGTAATAGAAAAAGTTCAAGGTTTGGATTTTGTGTTTTTAGCTTTGCATGGTGAGTTTGGAGAGGATGGAAGTATTCAAGCTTTATTAGAAAGCATAGGAATGAATTATTCTGGATGTGGAGTTTTAACTAGTGCACTTTGTATGGATAAAAAGCAAACTAAGAGAATATTAAAAAGCGAAGGAATAAGGGTAGCTAAAGATATAAAAATAAATTTAAAAAATAAAAACTCTAGTATAGAGGATTTAGAAGTTTTAGGTTATCCCATGGTGGTTAAACCTAATGCTGGAGGATCTAGTATAGGGGTATCAATAGTTAGAAATAAAGAAGAACTACAAAAAAGTATACTGGAAGCATTAAAATATTCTACAGAAATATTAGTAGAGGAATATTTAGAAGGCGAAGAGTATACTATACCAGTATTAAATGGAGAGGTTTTCCCTATACTTTTAATAAAATCTGATACAGAGTTTTTTGATTATGTATCAAAGTATGCAGATGATGGAGCAACAGAGGAATTAGTAACCTTGCCTAAAGAATTACAAGCAGAGTTTGAAGAGATAGGAAAAAGATGCTGGGATATATTTAATTGTAAAGCATATGTAAGAATTGATATTATAGTAAGTAAGGGGCTTCCTTATGTACTTGAAATAAACACTTTACCAGGAATGACTAAAAACTCACTTTTTCCTAAAAGTGCAAAGGGAGCAAATATGGAGTATAGTGAATTATTAGATAAGATTATAGAATATTCACTAGTTTGAGAGGGGTAGTGTAGATGATATTTTCATCTCTAAAACTTAATAAAGATGAGCCTATATATATTCAAGTTGAAAATCATATAAAAGAAAGTATAGAAAAAGGAATGCTCCAGAAAGGCAGCAAACTTCCATCTACTAGAGAGGTAAGTAGTTTTTTGAATATAAGTAGAAATTCTGTAGTAGTTGCTTATGAAAATCTAGAGATAGATGGAATAATAAAAAGTTCAAGGGGCAAAGGAACTTTTGTAACTATAGAGGCTTCTAAACCTAAAAATGAATTTAATATTGATTGGGGAACTAGAATTAATAGTTACGGCACTATATGTGAAAGTATGGATATATTAAAAACTGAACTTCCTTGGGAAAAAAATATGATTTCCTTTAAAAGCATTGCACCGGAGGAAAATTTATTTGATATAGAAGAATTTAAAAGAGCCTTTTTAGATGTAATATCTTTAGAGGGGAATAAGATATTAAACTATGGATATGCAAAAGGGTATAAACCTTTATTAGAATATTTGATGGAGTATATGAAAAGTAAGGGAATCAATACTGAAGGAAAAGATATACTTGTAACTAATGGCTTTACAGAGGGTTTTGATATAATAATAAATACATTAACAGAGCCTGGAGATGTGATTATATGTGAAAATCCTACTCATAATACAGCAATAAAAATAATGAAAGCCCATGGGTTAGATATTATAGGAGTTCCTATGAATGAGGATGGAATTGATACTAAATCCTTAGAGAGGGCGCTAGAAAATACTTCACCTAAATTTGCGTATATTATTCCTTCTTATCACAATCCTACAGGTATAGTTATGAATGGTGAAAAGAGGCAGGAAGTACTCAATATATTTCAAAAACACTCAATTCCAGTTATAGAAGATGGGTTTAATGAAGAGCTTTTATATACCAGTTCTCCTGTACCTTCTTTGGCCTCTTTTTGTACGGATGGAAACGGGGTTGTGTATGTTGGGAGCTTATCTAAAATACTTTTTCCAGGCTTAAGACTTGGATGGATATTTGGAGATAAAGACTTAATTGACACATTAGAAAGCGTTAAAAGAGCTAGAACCATTCATAGTTCTTTTATTGACCAGGGAATATTCTATCACTATATGAAAAGTGGAGCTTTTGACAAATATGTAAAAAAGGTAAGAAAACATTATAAGGACAAATATGAATTTACTTTAAAACAGGTAAATAAATATATTCCTTATGAAAGCATAACTGGAGAAGGTGGACTTCATATCTTCATAAAACTTAAAGGGATAAATGCAAGAGAAGTTCTTCAAAAATGTTATGAAAAAGGCGTAGTTTTTACTCCAGGAGATATCTTCTATACTGATGGAGGAGGAGAAGATACCTTTAGAATAGGATTTTCTAGAGTTAGTGAAGAGGATATAGAAAAAGGGATTCGAATAATTGGGGAAGTTATTAATTCAATTAAAAACATATAGGTATTAGAATTAAGTCTCAAAATTAAGATTTTGGGACTTTTTTCATAATTTTTGCAAGAAATTAATAGATCTTTTCGTTTATATATATGAGCAGCTCAAAATAAACCAAGGAGGTTTTTCTGTTATGAAAATAAGCAAGGATAATTTGCTTCCTCAATTAAAATCTAAAAATCCCAAAGCTTTGGATTTATTAGTAGATGTATATGGAAGTCTTTTATATAAGGTAATTTATAATGTTATTGGAAGTTATGGAGACACAGAAATTGTTGAAGAATGTTTAAATGATGTGCTTCTAAATATTTGGAATAATATAAACAAGTTTTCAGGAGAGGAGTCTAAGTTCCCTAAGTGGATTTGTGTTATTGCTAAATACAAGGCTATAGACTATCAACGTAAACTCTCAAAGGCTAAGAAAACTACAGATATAGATGATTGTGTGCTTATCTCAGATTTATCAGTTGAAGAAGAACTAATTAGTGAAGAAAATAGTACAGAACTTCTTAAATATATTGATTTAATGGAACCTTTAGATAAAAAGATATTTATAACGAGATATTTTCTTGATGAATCTATAAATAATATAGCCAAATCCTTAAATCTAGCTAGAGGGAGTGTGGATTCAAGACTATCAAGAGGAAGGCGTTTCTTGAAACTAAAATTACAAGCTAATAGTAAGGAGGAATATAATAATGGAAAACAACCTGTACGAGTACTTTAATGATATAGATATGGACATGGAAAGTGTAAATTTATTAGATATAGAGCTGGACGAGTTGACAAAAAAGAGAATAAAAAATAACCTCCATAAAAGTTTAAGAAATAGAAAAAGTAATTCTAAAAAGATTATAGTAGGAGCTGCTATGGTAGTGTTTTTAGCTGGAGTAGTTACTGTATATTCCCCTCAGATTTCCGCTTTTGCCGATAACATTCCTGTTCTAAACACTTTATTTCATGAGTTCGGATATGGTTACGGTGGGGATTTTGACAATTATACAGAGGTAATAAACAAGAGTATAGTAGATAAGGGGTATGAGGTTACAATTAATGAAGCTGTTATGGATGACTTTAGCTTTAAGCTTATATATACGATAAAGACACCTGAAAAGATTGAAGATTTAATTAATAATAAAGCTACAGATAATCCCTTCCCATATACACCAGGTTCTAGTATTACATTAAATAATAAAGAATTTTTAGGGGGAGCTGGTGGTAGCAATAGAATTATAGATGAGCATACAGTCCAAGTCATAAATGATTTTGGCATTAAAGACACCAAGATTCCAGAGAACTTTACCATAGATATAAAATTTAATGAAATCAATAATATAGCAGGAAACTGGGATTTTTCTTTTAATATGAGTAAAGAAAAAATAAATAAAGATATCAAGAGCTATGATATAGATAAAAAACTTAAAATTAAAGATGTAGACAATAAAAATATGACTTTAACTTTTAACAAAGTAAGTTTTTCGCCTATCTCTACTGCTATATTTATTAAAGGTGATGGAGATTTCGATCACACTAGGGTTAAATTTAAAGATGAAGATGGAACTGAATTAAAGCCTAGAGCGTACAGTTTAAATACTAATGCAAACTTTATATATAGCGCTAAGGCACTATATAAATTTGAGCCTATTACTACTATTCCTAATAAAATTATTCTAGAGTACACAGATAATGATGAAAATATAAGCTCTATGGAAGTAGAGCTAAATTAAAAGAGGGTCTGTACATTTAATGTACAGACTTTTTGTGCTAAAAATTAACATTATGATATAATTAAATTATTAATTAGTTGTAACAGGAGGGATAGTTATGAAGCCAAAGGTTTTTATTGCAAGGAAGGTTCCATATGAAATATTAGAGTATATAGGTAAGTACTGTGACTATGAAAAATGGGACTCAGATGAAAAAAGAACAAGAGAAGAACTATATAAAAAGCTTTCAGATAAAGATGGGTTAATAACTACTGGAACTCGTATAGATGAAGAGTTATTAAGTCATGCACCAAATCTAAAGATAGTTAGCAATATATCTGTTGGATATAATAATTTTGATTTAGAGGCCATGAAGACTAGAAAAGTAATAGGGACTCACACTCCTAATGTGTTAGATGATACTGTGGCAGATTTAATATTTGGACTTATGTTATCTGCTGCAAGAAGAATACCTGAATTAGATAGGTATGTTAAAGATGGAAAGTGGAAAAGAGGAGATGATTTAAATCTGTTTGGTTTAAATGTACATCATAAAACCCTAGGAATAATAGGTATGGGAAGAATAGGAGAAGCCGTGGCTAAAAGAGCTAAATTAGGCTTTGATATGGATGTTATTTATCATAATAGAAGTAGAAAACCAGAGGTTGAAGAAAAGCTAGGTGCTAAATATAGTGATATGGAAGATCTTTTAAAGACTTCAGATTTCATAGTTTTGATGACTCCATTAACAAAGGAAACCGAAGGATTAATAGGATATAAAGAATTTGATTTAATGAAAAAAACAGCTATATTTATTAATGCATCTAGAGGTCAAACTGTAAATGAAAAGGCATTGATTGATGCTTTAGAGAATAAAAAGATATATGCAGCAGGTCTTGATGTTTTTGAAAAGGAACCTGTAGAAAAGGATAATCCTCTACTTAAACTAGACAATGTAGTAACACTTCCTCATATAGGTTCATCTAATGATCAAACACGTTTTGAAATGGCTAAGGTGGGAGCAGAGAATCTTATAAAAGGTGTGTGTGGAGAAGTTCCTCCAAACATTGTTCCAGAACTTAAAAATATATAAATTAAAAAAAGCTGTGCATAGAGTTTTCTAGTGCACAGCTTTTAATATTCTAGAAATTTACATTAGGAACTTCAGTAGCTCCCTCTGCAGCTTTAAAGTATTCTTTATCTGGATATCTTCCACCAAAGAACATATTCACAAAAAATCTCTTTTTATAACTATTGAAAACTTGAACTGAATCATTATAATCTTTTCTAGCAACCGCAATTCTGTTTTCAGTTCCAGCTAATTCATCTTGAAGTTTCAAGTAATTTTCATTAGCTTTAAGTACTGGATAGTTTTCAACTATAACATTAAGGCTTCTAAGAGCTGAAGTTAATTCAGCATCTCCTTCTGCTTTTTCTTGAACGCTAGATGCTCCTGAGATTTTAGCTCTTGCAGCAGCTAAATCTCCAAATACCTTTTCTTCGTGTTTAGTATATCCCTTTACTGTTTCAACAAGGTTAGGTATCAAATCATTTCTTCTTTGAAGTTGATTGTCTATTTGACTTAATTTAGAAGAAACATTTTGATCTTTAGAAACTAGGCTATTGTAAGTTCCAATATAACCTCCAACTGCTATTATAATAACTATAACAAATCCTATTATAGTAAAAAGTAATCCTTTTTTCATTGATGCAAACCTCCTTAAATATTTAATTACCAGCCTCCAGAAGAGCCACCGCCGCCTGAAGAACCACCACCAAAGCCGCCGCCACCAGATGAACCGCCGCCAAAGCCACCATCAGAGCCACCTCCGAAGCCGCCGCCATAAAAACCACCACCAAAGAATCCACCATGGTTGTAAGGTCTTCTACGTCTTCTTCCTCCTCTGCCTCCAGGACCTCCTCTTCCAATGAAGGAAATACCTATCAATAAAAGAAATATTATTAATCCTACATTAAAGAAGGATGAATCATCTCCTGAATTTGAAGAAGAAAGTTTAGGTGTATCTTGGGTATAACTGCTAACATCGACATTATATTCTTGTCCAATATCTCCAATAATTCTATTATATAGAGTTGTTATACCTTCATCATATTTTTCAGATTTAAAATTAGTAGTAAGTTCCCTCAGATATGTACCTGCTTTTCCATCAGGAATAGCTCCTTCTAATCCATATCCAACCTCTATTCTAAATTGTCTATCATCTTTAGATATAAGAACTAAAACTCCATTATTTTTTTCTTTATCTCCTATACCCCATGATCTGAAAAGGTTATTAGCATAATTTTCAATAGAATCACCATCTAGTGAATTTATTGTAACTACTGCAACTTCAGCAGTGGTTTTGCTTTTAACATCTTCCGATGCATTTAAAATGTAGTTTTTAGTGCCACTAGAAAACATTCCTGCATAATCTTGAAAATATATTTCAGAAGTAGGTTTCTTAGGAAGTTCAGCGGCTTTACTAGGGTATCCTATTGATAATAAACTCAATATTATTAAAAACGATGATAATAGAAATCTCTTAATATATATTCGCATAATACCCTCCCTTTTACTTAATTATACCATATTTGGACAATTAGATATTGAAAATAATCTTAATATGATAATATTAGTGTATGTAGAAAGATTAAAATTATAATATTTAAGGAAGGATAAAATGATTAATTATATTAAATGTACAGATATAGATAAACAAACAATTTATAAGACATTTATAAAGGGATTTAGTGATTATATAATCAAGTTTGAAATAAAAGAAGATGATTTTTTTCATAAATTTTTTGAAGTTGAGGGAAACTCTTTAGATAATTCTTATATTGCCATTAAAGATGGAATAGGGGTTGGAATAATTTTAGGTGGAATAAAATCTTATGAAGGAATTAAGACATTAAGATGTGGAGCATTAGCAATAGATAATAACTATAGAGGTCAAGGTATAAGCAAAGAGTTATTCAAGCTACATTTAGAAGAGGGTAGAAAAAATGGATGTAGACAACTGTTTTTAGAAGTTATAAAAGGAAATGATAGGGCTGTTAACTTTTATAAAAAGCAAGGATATGAAAAAATATATAACATTTCATATTTTTCTTTAGAAAATTCCCAGGAAACAAAAAACTATCCATTAAAGGGTATAGAAATTAAAATAATAGCTATAGAAGAATATGAAAAATATTTTTCTAGCAAAGAGAACCTTCACATTCCTTGGCAAAATGATATTGACTATATAAAAGCTTCTAAAGATTATTTTTATTATGGAGCTTATGATGAAAAGCAGATAATAGGATGTATTTCAATAAATGACAAAGGTAGAATAGGGAATCTGCATGTAGATAAAGCATATAGATTAAAAGGTATCGCAAGCAATCTTCTTATTGAAGCAATAAAAAACTTGAATTTAGATAAAATCAATATAGGTTTTACTAATAACGCCTCTATTGAAGGATTTTTAAGAAAGCTAAACTTTAATAAACAAAAGATAGAACAGCATGAAATGTATAAATTATTGTAAAGACAGTCATAAAATTATGGCTGTTTTTTCTCCGTGAAATATAATTATTAAATGATAACTATTGACAAGTGATAAATATTATTGATAAGATGTAGTAAATTTATTTATTATATTACTTTGATAATCAAAGTAATTATTGAAAGGTGTGAAAAATATGAAGGATCTTCATAATATGAGTTGGTATGCTAAGCAAATACATCCTAAATTGGATAAAGATATTTTTAAACCTGCCCCAACAAGACTTATCGGGGGACTTATATATCTTATAGTTGTGGCCATAGGAATGTCAGTGGTAGTTCTATTTGATATAAATACAATTGGGAAGTTAGCTATAGCTTTAATATTAGGCTTTAGTTTTGGTTCTATGGGCTTTTTAGGTCATGAAATATTACATGGAACTGTTGTTAGAAATAAGTGGCTTAGAAATTTTTTAGGAGGAATAGCATTTTTACCTTTAAGTGTTGGACCAAGACTTTGGGTTAAGTGGCATAATCTTAATCATCACGCGCATACTCAAGATGATGAAAAAGATCCTGATGCATGGATGAGTTTAGAGAGTTTTAATAAAAGAGGTTTTATAAAATTAGTATATAAACTTCCACTATGGTTTAGATCTTTATTTAGCTTTACTGCATTAAGCATCTCTTTTACTCTGCATTCCGTTAGAATGTTTTTTGTGTATTTTAAAGAGCTAGTTGAAGAAAAGTCAATAAGCACTTGGTTTCAGTTTATTTTCCCTTGGACTTTTTGGTTTGGATTATTAGCTATTGTAGGTTTTGAAAAATGGGTATATATATATCTAATACCTGTACTTATTGGTAATCTTATAGTTATGGGATATATATCAACAAACCATAGATTAAATCCATTAGTACCTGTAAATGATCCATTAGCAAATAGCCTTACAGTTACAGTACCTAAATGGTTAGATATATTGCATTTTAATTTCTCTTATCACACAGAACATCATTTGTTCCCAGGAATAAATCCCAAACATTATCCTATTATTAAAGCGCACATATTAGAGCTTTGGCCGGATAAGTATCATGAGATGCCTTTATTTGCAGCGTTAAAGGCTTTGTGGAAAACTCCAAGGATTTATTATAAGGATGAAGAACTAGTTGATCCACATAAAAAAACATTATACAAATCCCTAGCCAATGGGTTAAAGAGTAATAATATTAAACCCTATAAGCTAGCAAAGGATAATTAAAATAAGCTTTTTAAATATTTAAATGAAAAACCACTTAATGAGAGAAGAAGCTGAGAAGGAAAATAGAATAACCATATTAAAAAAGCTATATAAAAATTATATCCACTCAGAATATTCATTAGGCCTACATTCAAATCACACATAAAAAATAGAAACATACCTAGAGCTATAATTATTGAGTTCTCTTTAGGATAGGTTTTCTTCTTTAGTGTGCTTAAGGTAATCAATAAGCTAGTTATTAAGATAAGCCCATAGGTTATACCTAAGAAATATAAACTCCAATCTATATAGGTGGGTTTAAGTGGAAACAAAGAAATAAGAAGTACTAGATATACAGATAAAACTAGAAAAATTATTTTTTTAGAGGGTTTATAAACACTTAGATGCCTTTTTATATAGGTAAGCTGAACTAGTATAAAAAAGATTAGACCTGGACTTAGTATATTTAAGATAACTAAGAACAAGTCAGCTAAAGTAGTGAAAAATAAAGCTATATGCAAAAATTTAGTATCTTTTTCGTTAAAACCATCTTTATCTATTAGTAAAGATATAACAAAGCATAGTAGTATTGTTGAATATTTTAAGAATTGGGAGTATATAGTTCCTGTATCTTTATTGGTTATATCTATAATTAGAAAAGCAAAATAAAGAGTTATATTTAATAAAATTAATGACTTAATTATTGAACTTTTGCTCATATCAAAACTCCTATGTGAAATAAAAAATAGCTAAGAACAGATTTAATCTATTCTCAGCTATTTTTTTCTTTAATCTATGTTTCTATTCATACTAATTATAGAACAATTTCATAAAGCATCTTTAAGGCCACTCCTAAAGACATGGTTACAAATAATGGTTTTATTAGTTTAACACCCTTATCCAAAGCCATTCTTGTTCCTACTTGGGCTCCTAATATCATAAATATAGCTACAGGAATTCCAAGTTTGTAGTCTATCTGTCCTCTTATTGCAAACATAACTAATGATGTTATATTGCTAGTAAAATTTAAGATTTTAGAGTTGGCACTTGCTCTTACAAAATTAAAAGAAAATACTTTAACAAGTCCAAATATTAAAAATGATCCAACTCCTGCACCAAAAAAGCCATCATAAAAACCTAATGAAAATGCTAATATTATTCCGCAAAAGATAGATTTGTGAGTAAGACCTTGGAACTTGTCCTCCATTCCTGCAGTTTTAGAAAATAGGCTATAAATACCTACAGATAATAATAATATAAGAACAATGACATTAAGATATTTTGTATCAATAATTAAAACTGTATTAACTCCTAATATAGCGCCTATAAAAGTGAAAGGTACTAAAATTCTTAGAATTTTAAAGTCTAAGATTTTAGATTTTGCAAATTTAAGAGAGCTAGTAAAGGAACCACAAGATGCTGAAAATTTATTAGTTCCTAAGGCTAAATATGTAGGCATTCCTGTAAGCATATATGCAGGAAGACTTATAAGTCCACCACCTCCAGCTATAGAATCTACTAAAGTGGCGAAAAAGCCTGCTATACATAAAAATATTAAAGTGCTGCTCATTATACTCCTCCTATACTGCGATTTATGTGTCAATATTACTATGATAGCACAGAAATTTATTTAAATATTGATTTTTACTTATATTTACACTATAATTAAACCAAATATATTATTTAAGGAGGGTAGAAAATGAATAATTGCTTTATTGATAGAATGTCAAAAGTTAGAGCAACTTCCACTAGAATTTCAGCAAATTCTATAGTTTACGGGATAGGTGCGTCTAAAATTAGATATTCAATGCAAGAAGCGAGTAATTCATAGTTTACCAGATATATTTTTTATTTAGAGATAGTATCCAGGTAGGGTGTGGCCTTGCCTGGTTTTTTTATATGTTTTTTTATCTTATCCGGGCAATGTTTTACTTGTGCGGATTTTTCTCTATTTAAAAATATACTTTAAAATTCCACAAGTACATTCCTGCCTAAAATTAAGGAGGATTTTAACATGATCGAATTATCATTAAACAATGTAGAAAAGTATTTTGGAGCTAATAGAGTTCTAAAAAATATAACCTTTGAAGTTAATAAAGGTGAAAGGATAGGCATAGTAGGAAGGAATGGATGTGGAAAAAGTACTGTTTTAAAACTTATTTATGGAAGTGAAGATCTTGATAATGGAAGTATAAGTATTAGGAGAGGTGCTTCCATTGGCTATTTAGAACAGATTCATGGGTTTGAAGAAGGTTCAACAGTAAGAGAAATTTTAAATATAGCATTTAAAGAATTATTAGAGCTTGAGACGAAAATGAAGTCGCTAGAAAATAAAATGTCAGATGAAAGAGAAGATATTTCTAGGTTATTAAGTCAATATAGCGAACTTCAGCAAAATTATGAAGTTCTAGGAGGATACGATAAGGAAGAGAAGCTTAGTAAGGTTTGTGAAGGCCTTAAGTTTAAGGATAGTTTTTTAGATAGGAGCTTTGATTTATTAAGTGGTGGAGAGAAAACTACAGTAGTACTTGGAAAGATACTACTAGAAAATCCAGATATTCTTCTTTTAGATGAGCCTACTAATCATCTTGATATGGAATCCTTAGAATGGCTTGAAGAGTATCTTAGAAATTATAAAGGAACAGTTATTATAGTATCCCATGATAGATATTTTTTAGACAACGTAATAACAAAAACTATAGAAATAGAGGATTTGATAAGCACTAGTTATAAAGGAAACTATTCAGCTTATGTTAAAGAAAAAGAAGATAATCTATTGCAGCAATATGAGTTGTATAAGGTACAACAAAAAAAGATAAACTCAATGGAGAAGTCCATAAAGACCTTAAGAGATTGGGCTAATCGTTCTGGAAATGAAAAATTCTATAGAAGAGCTGCAAGTATGCAAAAAAGATTAGAAAAAATAGATAAGGTAGATAAACCTAAAACAGAAAAAGTAAATATGCATATAAGCCTAACTGAAGGTGATAGGTCAGCTCAGGAAGTGATTAAAGTTAGAGGTGCTTCTAAAAGATTTGAGGATAAAACTCTATTTGATGAAGGTGATTTATTAGTTAGATTTAAGGAAAGAGTAGCACTAATAGGTGCAAATGGTTCTGGAAAGTCAACTTTATTAAAGACCTTATTAAAGGAAGAATCTTTAGATAGTGGAGTTTCTGAGATTGGTGCTAATGTAAAATTAGCCTATCTACCTCAAAATATTATATTTAATAATGAGGAATTAACTGTATTAGAATGTTTTAGAGAAGATATAGAAATATTAGAAGGAAAAGCTAGAGAGTATTTATCAAAGTATATGTTTTTTGGAGAAACAGTATTTAAGAAGGTTAAGGGATTGTCTGGTGGAGAGAGAACTAGATTAAAACTGAGTAAGCTTTTATATCATGAGGCGAATTTATTAATATTAGATGAGCCTACAAATCATTTAGATATTGATTCTATAGAAACCTTGGAAGATACCTTAGATGAGTTTAAAGGAACAATATTTTTTATATCTCATGACAGATATTTTATTAATAAAATGAGCAGTAGAATAGTAGCTTTAGAGGGTGGAAAATTTAACAGCTATTTGGGAGATTACGATTATTATAAGGTTAAGAAAAATGAAAGAGAAGAAATCAAGATAGATACAAAACCTTTAAAGATAGAAAAACAACAAAAGACTAAAGCTAATAACACTCAAAATAACAGCTATAAATTAAATAAGTTAGAGGAAAAAATAGTAGAAATAGAAAAAGAAATAAAAGCCTTGGACGAATTGATGGAGACTATTCAAGGAAACTACGAAGAAATAAATAAATGTTTCAAAAATAAAGAAGATTTACAAGTAGAACTAGAACTTTGTATGGAAGAGTGGTTATACTTGACAGAGCAGATTTAATAAATTAGAATGATATAAAATATATATGGTTAAAAGCTTTGAAGAGAATAAGTAGGATTAGGATAACCTTTAAAGAGAGTTCCCGGTAGGTGAGAGGGGCAAAGGATTTTAATTTGAATACATCTCTGAGCAGCATTCCGAAAGATAACAACTAGTAGGAATAAGACGCATCCTGCACACGTTATAGTGCTAGAGTATAACCAAGATTTTGGCGTACTTGATAAGGTTTATGTGGTGACGCATAGATGAACTAAGGTGGTAACACGGGATTATTACTCTCGTCCTTTTTATAAGGACGGGAGTTTTTTTGTGCAAAAAAACTGCATACTTAATTATCTAATTATCTAATTACCTAATTATCTAATTAAATAATTAGGTAATTAGGTAATTAGGAACGTAGATACGTAGATACATAGGTAATTAAGTAATTATATATGTATGAATATAGATTAGTTTAAAGGAGGAAATTTAAATGAAAAGCATTGAAGAACAACTAAAAATAATTATGAAAGGAGTAGATGAGGTTGTAGGTAAAGATGAACTTAAGGAAAAACTTGAAACAGGAAAAGCCTTAACTGTAAAACTAGGATTAGATCCTAGTGCACCAGATATTCATCTAGGTCATACCGTAGTATTGAGAAAAATAAAACAACTTCAAGATTTAGGTCATAAGGCAGTGATAATTATTGGAGATTTTACTGGAATGATAGGAGATCCTACTGGAAAATCTAAAACAAGGAAACAGCTTACAAAAGAGCAGGTAATAGAAAATGCTAAAACCTATGAAAAACAAATTTTTAAAGTACTTGATAAAAGTAAAACAGAGCTTAGGTTCAACAGTGAGTGGTTATCTAAGTTGAATTTTGAAGATGTAATTAAACTAGCTGCCACCACAACTGTAGCAAGAATGCTTGAAAGGGAGGATTTTAAGAAAAGATATACACAATACGAACCAATTGGGATTCATGAGTTTTTTTACCCTTTAATGCAGGCTTATGATTCGGTGGAAATTAAGGCAGACATTGAACTTGGAGGCACAGATCAGAGGTTTAACCTTCTTATGGGGAGAACTTTGCAAAAAGAATATAAACAGGACTCTCAAACAACTATATTTATGCCTTTATTAGAGGGTTTAGATGGAATTGAGAAGATGAGTAAGAGTCTTGGTAACTATATAGGAATAGATGAGCATAGTAAAGTAATGTATGAAAAAGCAATGTCTATACCAGACGAACTAATAATTAAGTACTATGAGTTAGTAACGGATGTACATCCAGATGATATACAGTTAATAAAAAAGTCTTTAGATGATGGTGAAAATCCAAGAAATATAAAAATGAAATTATCAAAAGAAATTGTGAAACTTTATCATGGAGAAGAAGAGGCTAAGGAAGCAGAAGAAAGATTTATTGAAATTTTTCAAAAAGGCAATATTCCTAATGATATTTTAACTGTAAAAGCAACTTCAAGTGGGTTTGATTTAATGAAAATATTAACTGAACATTCTTTAGTTCAAAGCAAAAAGGAAGTTAGAAGACTTATAGAACAGGGTGGAATAAAAATAAATGATACTAGAACCTTAGAACTAGAAAATATTAAATTAGTTGAAGAAATGATTATACAAATAGGAAAAAAGAAATTTATAAAAATTATAATTGAGGATTAGAATATGTACCAGTATTAAAACTCCATGAGCTTAGAAATTAGGCTTATGGAGTTTTTGGTTAGAAGAAAAAAGCTCCCACTAAGGAGCCAGTTGAATACACATAAAACCAAACCATGATATAAAAGCCAAGGTCATATAGAAATTTTCATTAAGATAAATATTTTTTAAACTCACCACAATCACCTCATTAGAAATTGTGGACAAGTATTTAGAATTATATACCTAAAAATAAATAAAGGAAGTAAAAAACTTCCTTTAAATTATTTAGCTTTATATGCGCTTATCATCCATAAAGCTTTTTCGTAATTTGATATAAATCCAGCTACAAGATCTATAGTTCCTTGATCTTTAGCATCTTCAGCTAAAGTAAGTATTTTTCTTGAATGTTCGACCATTGAAGTAAAATCTTCTTGAAGTATATTAATTGATTCATCTCCAGAGATTCCCTTGCTATCTAATTCTTTAACAGTTGTTAAACCTAAATATTCTTTTAAAGAAGCAGCTGGTCTAAAACCTAATATTAATATTCTTTCTGCAACAGCATCTAAATCCTCTGATATCCCATTATAGAATTCTTCAAATTTTGCATGTAATTGGAAGAAGGCAGGTCCTTCAACATTCCAATGAAGATTGTGTATTTTTGTGTATAGTGTATTTAAATTTGCTAAATAAACATTAAGTTCCTTTACTACATTTTCTAACGATTTTTTTTCTAAACCTATAAAATTTTTACTCATAAATAATCCCTCCAAATAATAAATAAATTTTATAATCATTTAAGCTTTGTAATGATTACAATATTATAATAACATCATTGACGAGTCTTGTCAATAATGACTATTAAGAAATTATAACTAAAAGTTTAATTAAGCTTTTAGAAGCTTCTCAGCAATGTGATAAATAAAAAGCACCGTAAAACTTTACTTTACAGTGCTTAACATACCCTAAAAAAGATAATACTATTCTTTATTTAAGTCTCTACATTTTTTACAAATACCTTTAAAGTTAAAGTATTGTTCCTTTATTTCAAAGCCTTCTAAATCCTTAATGGCAAGATTGTTAAAATCAATATCTATATCATATACTTCATTACAGTTCTCGCACTTGAAATGACCATGAATATTAGGATTAAATAAATCATAGCGAACTTCATTATCTTCTACAGTAATTACTTCGGCTATTTTTTTCTCCACAAATAAATTAAGAGTGTTGTAAACTGTAGTTTTTGATAAAGTAGGAATCTCTTTCACTAAGTTTTCATATATCTGTATCACATTTGGATGGTTTTTATTTTCATAAAGGTATTCAAATATTCTCTTTCTTTGATAAGAGGGGCTTATTCCATTATCTCTTAAATATTTTTCAACGTTATCTATGTTTAACATATATAAAACCTCCTTCATAGTTATAAACGTTACAATTTTATATTTATTATAATATTATCAGATTTTATTGAGTATGTGAATGGAAATAAACTTATATTAGTAGAATATTTAGGTATAATATCCTTCATAAGGTACATAATATAGGGGAGTAATGATTATTTGAGAGGATGTGTTTACAATGGCATTAA
This sequence comes from Clostridium sp. YIM B02506, assembly GCF_022324845.1. Classification (NCBI taxonomy): domain Bacteria; kingdom Bacillati; phylum Bacillota; class Clostridia; order Eubacteriales; family Clostridiaceae; genus Clostridium; species Clostridium sp. YIM B02506. The sequence continues at coordinate 19,594 of NZ_JAKGTG010000012.1, read as the reverse complement.
AAAATGCGATGACAGCAGATTTTTTACGTTCAGCTTATGGTGGAGAAAGTATGGCTCATATGAGATATCTAATTTGGGGCGATGCAGCTGAAAAGGATGGATATCCTAACATAGCAAGACTGTTTAAAGCTGTAGCTTATGCTGAATGGGCTCATGCAAAAAACCATTTTAATGTACTTAAGAATCAAGTTGGAGATAATACTGTAGCAGCAGGAGCTGTATTTGGAGAAACTAATATAGTAGATAATCTTCAAGGGGCTATAGATGGAGAGCTTCATGAAGTTGAACAAATGTATCCAGTATATCTTGAAACAGCTAAATTTCAAGATGAAAAAGATGCTCAAAGAGCATTTCATTATGCTTTAGAAGCAGAAAAAATCCATGCTGACTTATTTCAAAAAGCTCAGGATAAAGCTAAACAAGGAAAAGATATTGAAGCAGATACTATATATATTTGTCCTGTTTGTGGATTTACTGAAATAGGTGATAACGTTGAAAAATGCCCAGTTTGCGGAGTAAGTAAAGATAGATTTAAAGCATTCTAAAATTTTATATATAAAAACAAAAAAAATTGCTAATACTTAAGAGTATTAGCAATTTTTTTTAAAATGAATAAAACATGACCATTTTACTAGGAATTATATGGTATAATTTATATAAGTTTAAATTGTTTTAGAGGTGATTTATATATGAAGAGATTTAGAGTGTTAATTATTATAGCTGTGATATTTGTTGTAGGGATTATTGCTAGCTTAGTTATTAAAAACCAAAATGGTCCTGTTAATAAAGATGTAAAAACTGCTGAGATTCCAGATGTAGATCTTTCTTTTGGGGTTTTTGGAGATGTACATGAAAATGTAGATAGTTTCCAGAAGGCCATTAATGACATGTATACAATAAACCCTGGTATTAATGCACTTGTACTAAATGGAGATAGTGTGGACCAAGGATTAGATGTGCAATATAAGTCTATGAAGGATACAATTAATAAAAATAAAGATTTACTTCCTGACAAGATAATAAAAAATATAGGAAACCATGAATTTTTTGATTATGAGCATGGGGAGAATTCAGCAGAAGATGTTCAAGATTTCATAAGTAAATATTTGGACTTTTCAGGAGAAGATAAGGTATATCATGATACTTGGGTAAATAACTATCATTTTATATCTTTAGGATCAGAAGATGGGAATTCCGAAACTTTAAATTCTGTAAAAGCTTATATTTCTCCAGAGCAGCAAAATTGGTTAAAAGAAAAATTAGCGGAGAAATATGAGAAGGGTAAGCCTATATTTGTATTTTTACATCAACATTTAAGTAATGGTAAAAATGGTGGATGGGTAGGTTCAGATCAAGCTGATGAGGTTAGACAGATATTAGATAAGTATCCTGAAGTTATTCTGTTTACTTCACATACTCATAGAGATTTAACTGAAAGTAGTGTGGTTTTAGATCAACCTTTCACAACTATTCATACTGGAGCAATTCATTACACAATAATTCCAGATGAAAATAGTGAAGGTGGAAGAAGAAATGAACCTTATATTAAAGGATTATATGTAGAGGTTAACGGAAATAAGGTTACTGTTAAAGGTAGAGATTTTAAAGAAAAACAATGGATATTTAGTAAGGAAATTTCAAAATAATAACTTAATAGGTTAAGTGGCTATTACAAAGGAATTTGTAATAGCCACTTTTTATCTTAATTTTTAAAATATATCTTTATTTTTTCTTTGAGATTTGTTAATCTTAATAAATTCTTTTTTCTTTTCCGATTTAAGAGATTTATTTATCTTAGATTCCATAAATAAAGCTTCTTTTTTTAGCTTTTTGTAACTATTAAAACGATCCAAGGATAAGGTGCCATTTTCTATAGCTTCTTTTACTGCGCAGCCGGGTTCAGTGTTATGATTACAATTTGAGAACTTACACTTATTAGAAAGTTCCTGAATATCAGAAAAGGAATCATCTATGCCATCCGAATTATCTAAAAGCTGAAGTTCCCTCATACCAGGTGTATCTATTACAGCCCCATTAAAAGGTAGAGGAATTAGTTCTCTATGAGTTGTTGTATGCCTTCCTTTATCATTAAATTCACTAATATTACTTACTAATTGCTTATCTTCCTCTAATAATTTATTTATTAAAGTTGATTTACCAACTCCAGAAGAACCTAAAAATGCTATTGTAGAACCATTTGTTATTATAGACTTCACCTTATCAATTCCTTCATCTTTAAGGGAACTTACTACTAGAACTTCTATACCAATTGCAGTATTATAAACCTCAGATAATTTATCGTCTAAGTCTTCACATAAATCTGCTTTAGTCAGAATAACTACTGGGGTAGCCCCACTATCCCAAGAAATGCTTATATATCTTTCTAATCTTCTTAAGTTAAAATCTCTATTTAAAGACATACAAATAAATATAGTATCTATATTTACTGCTATAATTTGCTCCTCAATAGTGTTTCCAGCAATTTTTCTAGAAAGTTTACTTTTCCTAGGAAGTATTTTATTTATAATTGCATCACCAGAAGAGCCATCATTTCTATCTAATACAACCCAATCGCCAACTGCTGGGTAACTTTCTCTTCCTTGAGAGCTATAAAGAAGTTTTCCAGGAACCTTTGCAATTAATGTATCTATATCAGTAGTAACCTTATAAGATCCCTTATGCTCTGCTATGACTCTTCCTAAATAACCATCTTTATAAATCTCAAAATTATTTAAAATTTCTTGATTTAAACCTATTTTTTCTAAATTATTATTCAACGCTGAATCCTCCAATTTAATTAAATTTGGGTATAAAAATACCCGAGAGTAGTTCAAATAAATTACTCTCGGGTAAATAGCGTTAAATAAAATGAATTCTAAGCGAATTTAACTCCGGAGTAATTGTTATTAAAAACCAATATTTCTGATATATATTTGCTCATAAAACATCACTCCTTTCGTTTAATACCTAATAAGTATAGCATTTTATTTTAATATGCACAAGAAGGTAAATAGATTTTCCGTAGTTTTGATTAAATGAGAATTAATGTAATAAACCTTATTGAGTAAACATAATATAGATTACCAAACTATGTAAATTGGGATTGCATAGTTAAGTTTATTTCAATAAGGAGTGGAAAAATGAGAAAAAGAAAATTTTCAGTGTTTACAGCTATACTTACATTGTTTATGCAGCTTGTTTTTATAATACAACCTGCTAGTGTTTTAGCCGAAACAGGAGAAGATATTACAGGTACATCTAAGTTTCAGATTACTAATGTAGAGATCAAAAAGGATAATAATGATACTGAATTGGGGGAAAATGTAAAAAAAGATTCATCTATTTTTATTAAGTATAGTTGGATGATTCCTAATAGTGAGGATGTTAATCCAGGAGATTATTACACACTTCAATTGCCAAAGGAAATTAAAATTGTGGCCCCAATTAATCATGCTATAAATTCAGCAGATGGAAAAGTTGCAGATATGAATATAAATACAAATGGATTAGTAAAGCTTACTTTTACTAATTTTGCAAATAATTATTCGAATGTAACAGGTAACTTCTATGTAAACTGCCATTTTAAAGCCGATGAGATAGGAACTAATAATCCAGTCGAGATTATATTTAATATCCCAGGCAAATCTGAGCCAGTAAGAGTTAATATTGATTTTGAACAACCAAATCCATCTATTCAAAAATCAGTTGAATATAATAAGGCTACTGATGAAATAACATGGAAGATAGTAGTTAACAAAGAGAATGTTAATGTTGCTGATGCTAGTATAGAAGATACTATAGAAGCAGGACAAAAATTTATTGCAAATTCAGTAACAATAAATGGGCAGCCAGCAAGTAATACAAATTATAATTATGATGAAACCACTAGAAAATTCACCTATAATCTGGGAGATATAACTAAGCAACAAACCATAACATTTAAGACTAGTATACATGATGATTTAGCTACTAAGGATCAAGGAGATTACACGTATAGGAATAAAGCTACTTTAAATTATAAAGATGATGGTAACCCTAAGAGCGTAACGTCAAATAATGCATCGGTTACTGTTCCTATAAATTTAATTAGTAAGGGTGGAAAAAAGCAACAAGATATTAATAAGAAGATAGACTGGACAATCACAGTAAATGAAAGTGGTAGAACAATTAATAATGCAACTATAAAAGATACTCTTCCTAAGGGATTAAAGTTAGTAGAAGGAAGTTTAAAAGTTAATGGCAATATTCTTCAGCCTAATCAATATCAATATCAGTTTGTAAATTACCAAACTGATAGTATTCTTGATATTAACTTAGGAAATATAACTGATAAAAAGGTTATAACTTTTACAACTGATGTTGATATAAATGTTTATAACTCTAATAATCCAGTGAACTATAATAATAAGGCTGTTTTATCTGGAGAAGGTGTGAAAGAAGGTACCTCTTCAAATGATTGGGTTGGGATTACACCTAATATTATTCAGAAAAATGGAGCAGGCTATGATGCAGCTACAGGAATAATTACTTGGCAGGTTATTGTAAATAGTAATGAAACAAATGTAGGAGCAGGAGCAGTAGTTACAGATAATATTGAAGCAAATCAGAGTTATATAGAAGGTTCTGCCACTATAGATGATGGAAGTAATGGATCTTTTATTAACCTATCCAGTAGTCAAGTTGTTTATAAGTTTAATAACGCTTTTAATAAAAAGTATGTAATAACATTTAAAACTCAAGTAATAAACCCTACTCATTATAGAGCAAACCATAGCGAAAACTATAAAAATATAGTTAATTTAACTGCACCTAATATAAATCAAAATACTACAGGTTATCAGAAGGTAGACAGCGAGATAATTAGAAAAGAAGGAGTAAGCTATAATTACGCTACAAGAGAAGTAACGTGGAAAATAGTTGTTAATAGAAATAAAATGCCAATAACTAATGCTATTGTTACAGATGCAATTCCGAATGGACATGATTATGTGGCTGGTTCAGCGACTATAGATGATAGTACAGCAGGATCTTTTAATAGTGATAGTAATATAGCATCTACAAGAATATTGAAATATACTTTTAATGGCACTATAAATAAGACATATACAATAACATTTAAAACTAAGATTATAGATTTAAGCATATTTAATACTAGTGGAAACAGACCAGTAGAAAATACAGCAAGTATTACTGGAAATGAGATACCAACAAATGGAGATAATGACGGTACAGGAAGTCAAACTATTAGTAATGACATAGTTAGTAAGACTTCTAGTTACGCTAGTGGGAATGCATATATTGATTGGACAATAAAAACTAATCCAAATTGGAATGTTCCTATGTCTGGAGCGACTATAACTGATATTCTACAAGATGGACTTTCGCTAGATACAGATACAGTTGAACTATACAAAGCTTCTGTAAACTTTGATGGAACTCTTGTTCAAGGTGAGAAAGTAATCCTTACAGGAGAAAATGTAAAGTATGATATAAATACTAGGAAATTTGATTTTACATTTCCTCAAAATTCAGGTTCTGGAGCATTTATTCTTAAGTTTAGAACAAATGTATCTAAGACAGGTAATTACACAAATACAGTTAATTTTAAGGCTACTGGAGTAAGCGATGAAGATGGTACTACTCAAAATGGAGTTTGGTTTTCAGATGGAGGAGGTAGTGCCACAGGAGACACAACTGGAATTAGGATTATAAAAACTGATGGAGATTCTAAACCATTAAAAGGCGCTATATTCCAGCTTATAGATCAATACGGAAATGTTAAGGCTGTTTCATCAGCTACAGGAGATGATGGAGTTGCTTTATTTGATAAGCTTAAATATGAAAGAAATTATTCAATTAAAGAAATAACAGCACCAACAGGATACACGCTTAACAGCGATGTATATAAATTCCAAATAAGGCCAAGTTTAAATCAAGGAACATCTTATGATAGTGTTGATGGAGTGCTTAAGTTCTCAAGTAGTGACAATAGTAAGAAAATAGTAACTTATAACTATAAAGATGAAATATTAAGAGGAAGTATTCAACTTCACAAAGCAGGGGTTGAAGAAGATATTGAGGGAGCAGTATTTCAACTTTATAAAGAGGATGGAACAACTCCATTTAAGGATTCTAATGGTAATAATATAACATCAACTAGTAAAAAAGATGGGATAGTATTATTCACTAATATACCTTATGGAAAATATAAAATTAAGGAAATATTTGTACCCTCACCATATAGCCTTTATAAAGGTGACATATCAGTAGATTTAACAAGTTTAACTGCAAACGGACAAGTTGTTTATGCTAATCCATACAATGTATATAATTCTAAAATTAAAGGCTCACTAAAAATAATTAAAACTGATGAAGAGAATGAAGATAGAATAAAAGGGGTAACAATAGAAATCTATGATAACAATAAAAAGAAAATAAATATGGGAATAACAGGCGGCAATGGGGAAGTTCAGTTTGATAATTTGGTGTATGGGGATTATTACTATAGAGAAGTTGCAAAACCAGATAATTATATATTAGATAACTCATACCATGCATTTAAAATTGAATCAGATAGTACAGTTTTAGCTCCACAAATAATAAGATTTACTAACAGAAAAATAAAGGGGAATATAGAATTTACAAAGGTTGGTGAAGATTCTGATAGCAGTAAACTTAAAGGAGCAGTATTTGGACTTTATCAAAATGATGGAATAACTCCAGTTAAAAATTCTAATGGAGAAGCCATAACTTCAACTAGTGGAGATGATGGAAAAGTTCAATTTAAGAACATTGAATATGGAAGCTATAAAATAATAGAAATAAATGCTCCAACAGGATATAAAATATCTACGGAAGTTTTAACAGCAGTTATAGGGAAAGATGATAACGGAAAAACTGTTAAACCTGAAAGTGGAGATAAGCTTAAAAACATTAAAATAAGAGGGAATATAGAATTTACAAAAAAGGGTGACTTGTTAGATAAAGAAGCTCTTAAAGGGGCAGAATTCACACTTTACAAGGAAGATGGCATTACACCAGTTACAAACTTATTAGGTAATATAACCTCAACTAGTGATGAAAATGGAAAAGTTAGATTTAATAGCATCAAATACGGAAAGTACAAGATAAAAGAGACAAAAGCACCAGAAGGATATAATTTATCTAAAGAAGTTCTTAGTGTAAATATAACAGAAGAGGGTGTTACTGTGATACCAACATTTATAAGTGGGGTTGCTGCAAATGTAGTTATAAATAAACTTATAACTGGAGGAATAGAAATCTCTAAGAGCGATATCTCAACTTCAGCACCAGTACCAGGAGCAACTATTACTATCTACACAAAAGATGGTACAAAGGTAGTTGAAGCTATAACTGGAGAAGATGGAAAGGTTAAATTCGAAAAACTAAACTATGGAGATTATTATTTCGTAGAAACAAATGCACCAGAAGGATATTTATTAAACCCAGATAAGCATGAGTTTAGCATAAAAGAAGATGGAGCTATATTAAAAGCGACATTAACCAATACAATGATAACTGGAGGAATAGAAATATCTAAAACAGATATATCAACTTCAGCTCCAGTACCAGGAGCAACAATAACTATCTATACAAAAGATGGTACAAAGGTAGTTGAAGCTATAACTGGAGAAGATGGAAAGGTTAAATTCGAAAAACTAAACTATGGAGATTATTATTTCGTAGAAACAAATGCACCAGAAGGATATTTACTAAATCCAGATAAGCATGAATTTAGTATTAAGGAAGATGGTGTAGTACTAAAAGCAAGTTTAACTAATACAATGATAACTGGAGGAATAGAGATATCAAAGACAGATATTTCAACTTCAGCACCAGTACCAGGAGCAACAATAACTATCTACACTAAAGATGGTAAAAAGGTAGTTGAAGCTATAACTGGAGAAGATGGAAAGGTTAAATTCGAAAAACTAAACTATGGAGATTATTATTTCGTAGAAACAAATGCCCCAGAGGGATATTTACTAAATACAGATAAACATGAGTTTAGTATAAGAGAAGATGGAACCATACTAAAAGCAAGTTTAACTAATACAATGATAACTGGAGGAATAGAGATATCAAAGACAGATATTTCAACTTCAGCACCAGTACCAGGAGCTACAATAACTATCTATACTAAAACTGGGGACAAGGTAGTTGAAGCTATAACTGGAGAAGATGGAAAGGTTAAATTTGAAAAACTAAACTACGGAGATTATTATTTCGTAGAAACAAATGCACCAGAAGGATATTTATTAAACCCAGATAAGCATGAGTTTAGCATAAAAGAAGATGGAGCTATACTAAAAGCAAGTTTAACTAATACCATGATAACTGGAGGAATTGAAATCTCAAAGACAGATATTTCAACCTCAGCACCAGTATCAGGAGCAACAATAACTATCTATACAAAGGAAGGCACAAAGGTAGTTGAAGCCGTAACTGGAGAAGATGGAGAGGTTAAGTTTGAAAAACTAAACTATGGAGATTACTACTTTGTAGAAACAAACGCCCCAGAGGGATATTTACTAAATACAGATAAACATGAGTTTAGTATAAGAGAAGATGGAACCATACTAAAAGCAAGTTTAACTAATACAATGATAACTGGAGGAATAGAGATATCAAAGACAGATATTTCAACTTCAGCACCAGTACCAGGAGCAACTATTACTATCTACACTAAAGATGGTAAAAAGGTAGTTGAAGCTATAACTGGAGAAGATGGAAAAGTTAAGTTTGAAAAGCTAAACTACGGAGATTATTATTTCGTAGAAACAAATGCACCAGAAGGATATTTATTAAACCCAGATAAGCATGAGTTTAGCATAAAAGAAGATGGAGCTATATTAAAAGCGACATTAACCAATACAATGATAACTGGAGGAATAGAAATATCTAAAACAGATATCTCAACTTCAGCACCAGTACCAGGAGCAACGATTACTATCTACACAAAAGATGGTACGAAAGTAGTTGAAGGAATAACTGGTGAAGACGGAAAAGTTAAGTTTGAGAAACTAAACTATGGAGAGTACTATTTTGTAGAAACAAATGCGCCGGATGGATATGTATTGAATACGGATAAACATGAATTTAGCATAAAAGAAGATGGTGTAATATTAAAAGATAGTATAACAAATACAAAGAAAGTTGTAATAGATCTTCCACAGACAGGAGGCTCAATAAGTCTTACAACTTTAATATATATAGGCATTTTTTCTATATTAACAGGATTAGTGTTTATATTTATTAAGAGAAGAAAAACCAACTAAAATAAAGGATTAAGATCTAGGAGTATTGTGTAGTTTAATTTTTAAACTCATGATACTCCTTAATTGTTTATATTAACAGATTAATTAAAATGATAAAAATATACTTTAAGTTAAATAATAATAAAAAGTTTCCTTATACCTTAAAAAATATATTCATTTTCTCGAACTATATATTTAAGCATATCTTTTAGGAGGATATTCAAGTGATTAAAAGTATTAATAATAAAATAATAGATATAAAAAATAATAATGAAGATATAAACATATTTATTGATCAGTATAGACCATTTATTATATCTACAACCAGTAAAATACTTAGACGGTACATAGATTATCATAACGATGAAGAATATAGTATAGCACTGATGGCTTTTTCAGAGGCAATTCAGAGTTATAAAGTGGACAGGGGGGACTTCTTATCTTTCGCTCAAAGATTAATAAAGCTAAGATTAATTGATAATTATAGAAAACAGAATAGGCAAAAAGAAGCTAAGTTTAGCGGGTTAGAGGAATTAGAAGATGAGGTTAAAGTTCAATATATAGATAAAGTTTCTTTAGAAAACTATAAGCAAGAAGGAATAGATTATTTAAGAAAATTAGAGATAGAACAATTTTCAAAAGAGCTATTAGAGTATGATATAAGCTTTGATGATTTAATTAAAGTGTCTCCTAAGTGGAAGTCAACAAAGGTTTTATATAACACCTTGATTAAGGAATCTATTAAAAACACTTTAGTTATGAAAAGTTTTACTAGAAATAAAACATTAAATATTAAAGAGTTAGAAAAAGTTACGAATATACCCCGAAAAAAAATAGAAAGAGCGCGAAGATATATAGTAGCAGTATTAATAATACTTGTTGGAGATTATGAATACTTAAGAGATTATATAAGTTTGGAGGAATGAGAATGAAAGGGATAGTTTTAGAAAAAAAAGATGGGCATGCAGTTTTGGTGGATAAACAAGGTAAGTTTTACAAAGTAAAAGATAAAAATGACATAATAGTTGGAACTGAATATGAGGGGTCTATGTTTTTGAGATTAAACAAGGGATTAGTTTTTAAAGTATCTGCGTTGATGATAGCTGCGACATTAGGGATATTTGGTTATAATGCATATGCACTACCTAACGCATATGTATCACTTGACATAAACCCTAGTGTGGAGTTAGCAACTAATTCTTTTGGAACAGTTATTGATGTTAATCCATTAAATGAAGATGGTGAGAAATTAAGTGAGGGTTTAACACTTGAGGGGCAGAAAGTTGAAGATGCATTACAAAATTTAATTGAGGAAGCTAAGACTGAAGGATATCTTGATGAAAGCTTAGATAATGCAGTAGCTGTAACTGTTTCAACTGATGATGAAGCTAAAGGAGAAGATATTCTACAATCTGCCGAAGAAGCTGTAAAATCTGAACTTGAAAATCAAAATCTAGAAGATACTGAGATCATAGCTGAAAATATAAATACAGAGAGACATAAAGAAGCAGAACGATTAGGAATATCTCCAGGGAAGATGTTATTAATAGAAAAGCTAAAAGCAGCTGATTTAGAAGTTGATGCTGATGAATATGCAAGTAAACCAGTGAGAGAAATAATGAAGGTGTTAAATGCTAAAAGAGCTGAAGATAGAGCTGAAGCTAAAGAAATGAAAAAAGAGGCAAAAAAAGATAAAGATAGCAATATTGAAGATAATGTATTGCAGGAGGAGACAGAACAATCTTCTAATGAGGTATTAACTGAAGAGAAAGTTGAAGCCAAGTCTATAAATAAGAGCGAAGAGAAAATAGCACCTGAAAAGACTACTGAAGTAAAGGGCAAAACTAACAATTCTCCAAGTGATAATAGCCAAAAAGGTCAACAACAGTCTGAAAATGCTAAATTAAATTCACAAGAAAAAAGTAATAATTCTCAGAATAAAAATGAAAAAGCTAATGAAAAGGGAAATAATAATAAATCTAATAAAAAATAGTTTCTGGCTTAATGATGATTTTTACTAAGAAAAGAAGATATATTTCCAAACATTAATAAAAATCTATAAAATTTATAGCCTCAAGATAAACATAAAAAGTTATCTTGAGGCTATTTTCATATTAAGAAAATTATCAAAGATACAATTTGGTGTATAATTAATAAAAATGACTTGTAATAAGGGGATTTAATGAAAGCTATTTATATTAAGGGGGAGACTAATGAGTATATTTCTTTATATCTTATCTAATAACATAATACCAATATTTTTTCTAATAATCTTAGGTTATATATTAAGCAAGAAGTTTAACTTTGACATTAATACACTTAGTAAAATAAATATATATTTGTACATGCCTTTTTTTATTTTTACACAGATATATAGTACTAAAATGCCTGATAATATGGGGAGAGTTCTTCTATTTGTAATAATTTTAGCTGTATTTAATTCCATAGTATCATCATTAGTAGCTAAAATAAGAAAATATGATGAAGGTTTTAAAAATGCATTTATAAATTCTATAATATTCTATAATTCAGGAAATATAGGAATTCCTCTAATTACTTTAGTGTTTAGCAGTGCACCGTTTATAGTAGATGGACAGACACCTTATTTAACAGCGGCATTAACAACTCAAATAGTAGTGCTAATAGTACAAAATATATCTACCAATACATTAGGTTTTTATAATGCAGGGAAAGGAAGTATGCATTGGAAGGATTCTGTTAAAAGTATATTTAGGATGCCAGCAATATATGCTATACCCACAGCTTTTCTGTTAAAGCTTATGCCATATAATTTAGAAAAATTTCCTTTGTGGCCAGCTTTTAATTATTTAAAAGAAGGGCTTATATCTATAGCGCTTATAACTTTAGGTGCGCAGCTTGCAAAGACTAAATTCGCATTTAATAATAAAGAAGTTTATATTTCAAGCTGTGTAAGACTTATAGGAGGTCCTATAATTGCTTTAATAATATTAAAGTTTATTAATATTACAGGAGTTGCAGCTCAAACCTTAATGATCTCATCAGCATTACCTACAGCGGTTAATACTGCACTTATAGCTGTGGAGAGAAAAAATCACCCTGATTTTGCATCTCAGGCAGTTATGGTGGCAACTTTAAGTAGTGCTGTTACTTTGGTTTTAGTTGTATATATTTCTAGAATTATTTTTCCAGTATAAATAAGTTAATATGATATAATTTTATGGGGTGATATTATGAAAGATAAGATTATAGATTTAAGAAGTGATACGGTAACACAACCTACACAAGAAATGAGAGAAGCTATGTTTAAAGCTATGGTAGGTGATGATGTATACGGAGATGATCCAACTATAAATGAACTTGAAGAATATGCAGCTAAGTTAGTAGGAAAAGAAGCTGCTTTATTTGTACCTAGTGGAACTTTTGGAAATCAGTTAGCTTTATTTACTCACTGTAAAAGAGGAGATGAGGTTATACTTGGGGATGATTGTCATATAGTAGCTCATGAAGTTGGGGGATCTGCGGTTATTGCTGGAGTTCAACTTAGAGCCTTAGAAACAGTTAGAGGACAACTTAATTTAGATAAGGTAAGGTCAATTATAAGAACTGAGGATGAGGATATACATTTCCCAGGAACTTCTTTGATATGTATTGAAAATGCTTATTCTAACGGAGCTGTTTTACCTTTAGACTACGTAAAAGAAGTTTATGAAATAGCTAAGGATAGAAATATAAATCTTCATATAGATGGAGCTAGATTATTTAATGCAGCTATTTCTTTAGAAGTTGATGTTAAAGAAATTACAAAATATTGTGATTCAGTGATGTTCTGTTTATCAAAAGGTCTTTGTGCACCTATAGGATCAATGCTTGCAGGAAGTAAAGAATTTATAGATAAAGCAAGAAAGAAAAGAAAGCTTTTAGGTGGAGGAATGAGACAAGCTGGTTTCTTAGGAGCAGCTGGACTTATAGCCTTAAAAGACATGACTAAAAGATTAAAGGAAGATCATGATAATGTAAAATATTTAGCTCAAAGACTAGAAGAAATTCCAAACATAAAGGTTGATAGAGAGAATCTTGATATTAATCTAGTATTCTTTAAAATAGAAAACTGTCCGCTATCTTCAGAAGAAATGGTTAATATCTTTAGTGAAAAAGGAATAAAAATAAATGGACCAGAGGTCGGCAAAATGAGATTTGCAACTCACTATTGGGTTAACAAGGAAGATATAGACTATGTAGTTGAGGTAATGAAGTCAATATTAAAATAAAGAGTATTGAAAAAGTTAAAAACTAATGATAGTATGTAATTATCTTAAATAAGAAAGGGAGTATATTTGTGAGTGAGGTAGTTTTAAACTAAGTAATTAAATAATAAGTCTTAAAAATCAAACCTTTTATAGGTTTATTTGTTGATGGATTTTTTAGGCTTACACTTAGTAAAAACTGTTCACAACTCCTTAAGGTAAATAGGATTTTTTCTTGTAAAAAAATTTTATTACTTAAATTGTATTTGTACTGTAGGTGAACTCTGTTTGCCTACAGTTTTTTTATTACACAAAATTAATATTGAGTAGCTTTAATTAAGTGAAGAGTCTTTAAAATCCTCTAAATAAAAATAATGGAGGAATTAAAGTTGAATAATAAAACCACAGAATTATTAGAATACAACAAAATAAAAGATATATTAAAAGGATATGCCTTATCAGAAATTGCAAAAAACAATATAGAAAAACTAGAACCTTCAATAGACAAAAACAAAATAGAGATGGATATGAAGGAAACTACTGAAGCGAGAAATGTAGTAAATATAAGCTCCAGCATACCACTTCATAGTTTGGCAGGCATAAATGGAATAAAGGAAAAATTAGATAAGGGAATAATACTATCTCCAGAAGATTTAGAAACACTTTGTGGACTTCTAAAAGAGATAAAAAAGATGAAGAGGTTTATGGAAGACAAACAGTATTATGCACCTACTATAAGCAGTTATATCCATTCAGCATATGAAATGGAGGATGTAAGAGAAGAAATTGAAAAATGTATAGTTAGAGGAGCTGTAGATGATAGAGCAACCTCTGCTTTATGGAAAATAAGAAGAAAGATATATGCTCTTGAAGATAAAATAAAGGTTAAGCTAGAAGCTGTGCTTAGAAATGAAAAATATAAAACCTATATTCAGGATTCAGTAATAAGCCAAAGAAATGGAAGGTATGTAATTCCTGTAAAAAGCAGTTATAGAAAAGATATAGAAGGAAGTATCCATGATAAATCAAATACTGGTTCAACCACATTTATAGAGCCAGTGGAAGTTAAAAAGGCTCAAGATGAATTAGAAAGCTATAGATTTGAAGAGGAGAAGGAAGTATATAGAATATTATCGACCTTAACTAATCTAGTTTGTGATTATAAAAGAGAGCTAAATATAAATATAGAGATAATGAGTAACTATGATTTTATATTTGCCAAAGGAAAATATAGCAAAGCTGTTGATGGGAGAGCGGTTAGTTTTAATACTAAAAATTATACAAATATTATTAAAGGAAAACATCCATTAATAGGTCAATCAGCAGTACCATTAGATTTTGAAATAGGAAAAGATTATAAAGGAGTAATTATAACTGGACCTAATACTGGAGGAAAAACAGTTGCACTAAAGACTTTAGGGTTAATAACAATGATGGCTCAATCAGCTCTTCATGTTCCGGTAGATGAAGGAAGTGAAATAGGTATATTTGGCGATATATTAGTAGATATAGGAGATGGTCAGAGTATAGAACAAAACCTAAGTACCTTCTCTTCTCATATAAAAAATATAATTAATATTTTAGATAATGCAGATAAATATACCTTGGTTATTTTAGATGAAATAGGATCAGGAACAGACCCAGGAGAAGGTATGGGGATTGCTATTTCAGTACTTGAAGAGCTATACGATAAAGGGGCAACTATATGCGCCACAACTCACTATAATGAAATTAAAAATTTTGCAGAAAAACACGAAGGTTTTATTAATGGCTCTATGGAATTTGATATAGAAACACTTAAACCATTATATAAACTTAATATAGGAAAACCTGGTGAAAGTAACGCTTTTTTAATTGCACTAAGACTTGGGATGGAAAAGAAATTAATTGAAAAAGCCCATGAGATAGCTTATAAGGAAAAAGTGGATTACTCTCAATATAAAATAGTAAATACTAATAAGCTTGAAGAAACTAAGATTAATGAAGAAAAAATAGAAAAGATAAAGATTTTAGAAAAGAAAAATAATCAGCTAAAAGATAAGTCAAAGGAACCCCTATTTAATATTGGAGATTCTGTATTTATAACCTTTATGAATAGAACAGGGGTTATATGCGAAGCTGAAAACTCTAAAGGTGAGTACGGAGTTATGGTTATGAGGAAAAAAATAAGAGTTAATAAGAAAAGATTATCTCTTTATATAGATAAAGAAGAATTGTATCCTGAGGATTATGACTTTGATATTATTTTTGAAAGCAAAGAAAATAGAAAAAAGAATAAAGTTATGAACAAGAGACATGTTGATGGTATGATAATTAATATAGAGGATAAATAAAACTTGATATTTTTGGTTTTAGGAGCTGATTTGTATGGGAGATTATATAAATTTTATAGAGAATGCATGGAAAAACTTTGTAGAGAATGATTATGTTGAGCCGCAAGTGAGAAAAGAAATTTCTGAATCTTGGGTTAGATGCAAAACCTATGGGGTTGATTATAATAGCGGAAGAGGAAGTAACAGATATAAAATAGATGTTGAAGTAAAAGCAAAAGAAAATGAAACATTAATATCTGTAGCAATTCCAATAATGAAAAGTCTCTATAATATTGTTAAAGGAACAGGTTTTGCCATAATGCTTACAGATAGAGATGGATATATAATTCATATAATCGGAGATAAGGATATAATGAAAAGAGCAGATGAGCTAAATTTTGTAAAGGGTGCATTATGGACTGAAAAGGTGGTTGGAACTAATGCTATAGGAACAGCTATGTATTTAAATAAGCCATTACAAACTATTGGAGCAGAGCACTATGGAAAGAGTCAACATTCATGGACTTGCTCTGCAGCTCCTATAAATGATGAAAATGGCAACTTAGTTGGCTGTATTAATATGTCTGGAAATAGGTCAGATGCTCATTTGCATACATTAGCTATGGTTATTTCAGCTGCTCAGGCTATAGAGAAACAAGTAGCCTTAACTAACTCCTATAATCTTTTAAATACAACTTTTGATTCTGTGTTTGAAGGACTTATTTCATTGGATAGAGATTTAAAAATACAAAGAATAAATAATAGAGCAAGTGAAGTTTTAAGATTATCTAGAGAAGAAGCTCTAGACTTAAATATAAAGAGTGTAATAAGAAACATAGATCTTGAAGAAATAATTAATACTAAAGGACATAATAATATAGATTGTGACTTTTATATAAAATCTAAAATTATAAAATGCATAATAAATGTTGTACCAATAAAAACAAATGAAGAAGTTAATGGTATAGTTATTAGTCTTAGAGAAGCTAAACATGTTCATAAACTTGTAGGGAAAATTGTAGGTTATAAAGCGACCTATACCTTTGAAGATTTTATAACTAATAACTCTAAGATGAAAAGTGTTATAAATATGGCAAGAAAAGCTTCAAGTAGTGATTGCAATATTTTAATTGAAGGAGAGAGTGGCACTGGTAAGGAAGTTATAGCACAGGCTATTCATAACTTCAGTAAAAGATCTAATAAACCTTTTGTAGCAATAAATTGTGCCTCTATTCCGAGAGAACTCGTGGAAAGTGAATTCTTTGGATATGAGAGAGGGGCTTTTACTGGAGCCAATAAAGAAGGTAACCCAGGAAAGTTTGAACTAGCTGATGGAGGAACAATTTTTTTAGATGAGATAGGAGAACTACCTTTAGACATACAAAGCAAGCTTTTAAGGGTATTGGATAATAATAAAATTACTAGAATAGGAGCAACTTATGAAAAACAATTAAATGTTAGAGTTATAGGTGCTACTAATAGAGTTCTTAAGGATGAGATAAGAAAAAAGAGTTTTAGAGAAGATTTATATTATAGATTAAGTGTAATAAATATAAAAACACTTCCACTGAGAGAAAGAAAAGAAGATATAGAGCCATTAGTAAATAGTTTTATCCAGCTATTGAATAGCAGTAATTCTATTGATAAGATAGTTACTCCAGATTATATAGAGAAACTTAAACAGTTGGAATGGAGCGGAAATGTAAGAGAGCTTAGAAATGTTGTGGAAAGAGACTATTACTTAAGCGAAGATGAACTAAATGCTAAAGAAGATTGTGAAGTAAGTTTAGATAAGGAATTACTTACAAATGATGAAGAAGTAATATCAATGCAGGAATTAGAAAGAGAAAACATAGAAAAAGCTATATATAGTTGTGAAGGAAATATAGTAAAAGCTGCCTTACTTCTCAATATTAGCAGAGCAACTATTTATAGAAAAATAAAAAAATATAACATATCACTGTATCATAATGAGAAAATTTTATAGTAATCTCAAAATGAGACAGATATAAATGTTTCATTTTGAGAATGTGAAGATAAAAAGGGCTTAATTTAAGTCCTTTTTCTTTTGGCATAATAGTTGCTTTAATATTTGTGAATAAATTAACATTGATGTTAAGAAAGTAACGATTAGGAGGAATAGTTATGAAAGCAGCGTTATGGTATGGAGTTAAAGATGTTAGAGTTGAAGAGATTGAAGAACCAAAGGTTTTAGAGGGAACAGTAAAAGTTAAAGTAAAATGGTGTGGCATATGTGGGTCAGATCTTCATGAATATTTAGGAGGACCAATTTTTATACCAGTTGGACAACCTCATCCTTTAAGCAAAAATGTGGCACCAGTTGTATTAGGACATGAGTTTTCTGGAGAAGTTGTAGAGGTTGGAGAAGGTGTTAGTAAGTTCAAAAAAGGCGATAGAGTTATAGTAGAGCCTATGGTTGTTTGTGGGGAATGCCCAGCCTGCAAAGAAGGTAAATACAATCTTTGTGAAAAATTAGGCTTTCATGGATTATGTGGATCTGGTGGGGGATTTGCAGAGTATACAGTTTTTCCACAAGAATACATACACAAGATTCCAGAGGGAATGTCATACGAGCAAGCAGCGCTAGTAGAGCCAATGGCAGTAGCATTACATTCGATAAGAATAGCTAAGTTTGTAACTGGAAACACAGCCTTAGTGTTGGGTTCAGGACCAATAGGTCTTGCAACAATTGAGTGTTTGAAAGCAGCGGGAGCTAGTTTAGTAATAGTTCTACAAAGAAAGTCTATAAGACAAGAATATGCAAAAAGAGCTGGAGCTGATTATGTATTAGATCCTAATGAATGTGACATAGCTACAGAAGTTAAAAAGTTAACAGGTGGATTGGGTGTTGATGTAGCATTTGAGACAACTGGAGCAAAGATAGGTTTAGATACAGGCCTTGACTCACTTAAATTTGAAGGAACTTTAGTTGTGACAAGTATTTGGGAAGGTGAAGTTAATATAAATCCTAACAAGCTAGTATTTACTGAAAAGAAAATAGTAGGAACATTAGCTTACAGACATGAATTCCCTGCAACAATGGCCCAAATGAAAGATGGAAGAATAAAAGCTGAAGGATATATAACATCTAAGGTATACATTGACGATATAGTTGAAAAAGGATTTGGAGCATTAACAGGACCTGAGAAAAAGAAACACGTAAAGATATTAGTAACCCCAGAGAAGGAACTTTTATAATAAAAACTAAGGATTAATATATGGAGGAGAAAAATGTACAAGATAGTTAAAAAAAGACAACTAAATGAAAATATCTATCTAATGGATATAGAAGCACCAAGAGTAGCAAAATCATCAAATCCAGGACAGTTCATCATAGTTAAGATGGATGAAAAAGGTGAAAGAATTCCATTAACCATATGCGATTATGACGCTGAAGCTGGAACAGTAACAATAGTGTTCCAAACTTTAGGTGGATCAACACAAAAAATGGCTACTTACAATGAAGGAGATTACTTCCATGACTTCGTAGGCCCACTTGGAGTACCTTCAGAAATGGTACATGAAGATTTAGATGAGTTAAAGAAAAAGAAAATAGTATTTATAGCAGGTGGAGTTGGAACTGCACCAGTATATCCACAAGTTAAGTGGCTAAATTCAAGAGGAATTAATGTAGATGTTATAGTAGGGGCAAAAAGCAAAGACATATTAATATTAGAAGAAGAGATGAGAGAAGTAGCAGGAAACCTATATATAGCAACAGACGACGGTTCCTATGGACATAAAGGATTAGTAACAG